>NZ_JBVJPE010000016.1:0-164743 GCF_055582805.1 Streptomyces sp. NPDC107498
GGCGCCAGGTCTCCGGCTGGGAGGCGATCTCCACGGCGGTGCGGGTGGTGGTCATGCCGATCTCCTTGCAAGAAAAGTGCGCGATATTGATGGAAGTTGCTTGAAGACGGATTCATTCAAGCAGAAACATGCATCCCCTTTCCAGATCCCACGCCCGCCGGTGGCCCCGACCGGCCGCGTGCACGAGCGGGGCGGCCGTGCGGTCGTGACCCCGGCGGAGGGACGGATCATGCCCACGCGCGGACGTCGGAACACCCTCCTGGAGCCACTCGCGGCCCCGCCGCCCGACGTCCGACCCGCCACCCGGGGCCCGCCTCGTCGATCTGACGCCGATTCATTGGTCTCTTCGTGGACCAATTCAGAGCTTGGCTTCTCAGGTCCCGCATGTATTCATCGAGTAATTACCGCACAGCTGTATACCTTTAAGCTCTCCTCCCCCATCATGTCTCCGACGTGCCACCAGGGCACACCGTGACAGGAGAGGCGGGGCATGATTCCCATCAGCCGCAGGGGGTTCGTCGGGATCGGCGCGGGGCTCGTGGCGGGGGCCGCGCTCCCGTCGGCGCGGGCGTCCGCCGCCGCGAGCGCCGCGACCGGCACCCTCGCCGACGTCCGGCACGTGGTGATCCTCATGCAGGAGAACCGCAGCTTCGACCACTACTTCGGCACCCTGAAGGGCGTGCGGGGCTTCGGCGACCGCGCCGCCGGCAACCTGCCCGGCGGTTGGGGCACGTTCAACCAGCCCAACTGGGGAGGCCGCCAGTACCCCTGGAAGCTCAGCGCCACGCCACCGGCCGGCGGCGTGGACGGCGAGACCCTCGCACAGTGCAACGGCGACCTGCCGCACAGCTGGACCTCTCAGCACGCCGCCTGGAACAAGGGGCGCCTCGACAACTGGGTCACGGGCGTGGGCAACACCCGGACGCTCGGTCACCTCGACCGCGGGGACATCCCGTTCCACTACGCGCTCGCCGACCACTACACGATCTGCGACGCGTACTTCTGCTCGACGCTGAGCGCCACGGGCCCCAACCGCACGTTCCTGTGGAGCGGGAAGGTCGACGCCTCCAGCAAGGACGGCGGCGACGAGTCGGGCCTCACCTGGGAGACGTACGCCGAGGCGCTCCAGCGCGCCGGCGTGAGCTGGAAGGTCTACCAGAACGCCCAGGACAACTACGGCGACAACGGCCTCGCGTACTTCAAGAAGTTCACCGACGCACGGCCCGGCGATCCGCTGTACGACCGGGGCATGGGCTCGGTTCCGAAGGTGACGGGCTCGACGCCGGACGACATCGCCGCGGCGATCCGCGCCGATGTCGTCGCGGGGACCCTGCCGCAGGTGTCGTGGGTGGTCGCGAACGAGGCCTTCTCGGAGCACCCTTACGCCCCTCCGGGGGACGGAGCCCACTTCGTCGACCTCGTCTACCGTGCCCTGGCCGCCGATGCCGAGGTGTTCGACTCCACGGTGCTGTTCCTCAACTACGACGAGAACGACGGCTTCTTCGACCACGTGCCGCCGCCGGTCGCCCCTCCGGGCACGGCGGGCGAGTACCTCGACGGCGTGCCGATCGGCCTGGGCTTCCGCGTCCCGATGATCGTCATGTCCCCGTGGACCCGGGGCGGATGGGTGAGCTCCGAGGTCTTCGACCACACGTCGGTGCTGCGCTTCCTGGAGAGCTGGACGGCGGCGCTCGGCACCCCGGCCACCTGTCCGAACATCAGCGCCTGGCGGCGGAAGGTCACCGGCGACCTGACCGGGGTCTTCGACTTCGCCCACCCGGTGTACGGAGTGCCCGCCGGCCTTCCGTCCACGGCGAAGGTGATCGGGCAGGCCACCTGCGGCCCGCTGCCGAACCCGGCGCCGCAGAACAACGCGCTGCCCGCCCAGGAGTCCGGCACCCGCCCCGCGCGCGCCCTGCCGTACCAGGTGAACGGCAACCTCGACCGCTTCGAGTTCGGCGCCGCGGGCAAGATCCTCGCCTGGTTCTCCATGACCAACCGGGGCGCGGAGGCCAAGCGGTCGGCGCACTTCTCGATCCACCCGCACCAGTACCGGGACACCGCCGCCTGGCAGTACACCGTCGATCCCGGCGGCACGGCCACCGACTACTTCAACATCGGGCTCGGCTCGGGGTCCGGGAAGTACGACATCTCGATGATGGGCCCGAACCGCTTCCTGCGCCGCTTCATCGGGGACGCCTCCAAGGCGGGCAAGGCCGTCGAGGTGGCGGCCCGGTTCGCACCCGAGTCGGGAACGGGCAGGACGGCCCTGTGGTTCACGATGACCAACTCCTCGGCCGGGCCCGTCACCTTCACGATCCGCTCGAACGCCTACCGCTCGGACGGCCCGTGGACGTACACGGTTCCGGCGAACTCCCGTCGCGAGGACTTCTTCAACGCGGTGGCGTACAACGGCGGCTGGTACGACTTCACGATCACCGCCGACATCGACGGGAGCTGGTCGCGCCGGTACACCGGCCACATCGAGACCGGAGCCCCGAGCGTCAGCGGCTGACCCCTCCCCCGCGCGCCGGGCGGCAGCGGCCTTCCGGTCACCGCTGCCGCCCGGCACCGGGCGGCACGGCATCAGCGCCCGGCGTGCGCGGCGCGGCGGACCGTGGCGTCGAGGAGGGCCACCGCGTCGGCCCCGGTGCGGCCGGGGGCCCGGTTCCACGGCCCGATCAGCCCCTGCCACCCGCGTGACCGCAGCTCGGTCATGACCCAGGCGGCCGCCTCGTTCATGGTGTCGGCGCTGCCGTAGCCGAGCCGGTGGGCGGCGAGGAGGGCCCCGCAGACGCACCGGGCGCCGCGTGCGTCCCGCAGCTTGTACGGGGCGTTCTGCCAGCCCCATTCCGTCAGCACCAGGCGCGCGTAGCCGAGGTGGACCGAGGGGCGGAGCTCGGCCTGTCCGATGCGGCGCCAGGTGTGCAGCCGGTCCGGCAGCACGGCGCCGAGCCGTCCCGGGATGCGGCGCTCGACGGGGAGCTCCGGGGGCAGGGCGGCCAGGGCGTCGGCCACGAGCCGGTCCACCGGCACGCTGAGCAGGGCCCGCCAGCCCTCCTCGACCGGCGGCGACTCCTGGGGGGCGGTCCAGTCCGTGACGATCCGCTGCCAGGTGGCGCTCTCGAAGAGGGCGGCCGCCTCGCGGTCGAGGGCGTCGGGGCTGAGCAGGGAGGCGGAGGGCGGCATGGGGATGTCTCCTGGGTCGACTCCCCCCATCCTTCAAGATGGAATGTCGGTTTTGCCGCTTTCACCCTCACGCGGAGAGTCGTCGACCTCGCGACACCCCTCGCCTTCTCGGCGAACAACTCATCACATGAATTATCACCCCATTCACCCATGAAAGGAACTACATACCAAATAGGACATTCCGCTTCGCGTGACGCGACTCACTCGCACGGCTCGACGATTCTGCGGCCTTCTCCCCCGCCCCGTACCGGGCAAGGAAGTTCGACGCCCACCGGACGGCGTCGATCTTGAATCATCCGAATTCCGTGATCCATTTCCGCATACCCGGGACCCTCTCCCCTTGTTATCCGTCGCATTACTGGCCTACGGTCACCTCCATTCGAGCGGAACGCCCAATCCTGCCGCCGCTCGGTAAAACTCCCTTTTCACCCGACGGCAGGAGCGGGGGACCCACGAATACGCCGGTCCGGAATCCGGAACGGCTCGGGGTGAAGCCGCGTGCGCGCGGCCGGACATCTCCCGTCCGAACCCGACAGCTCACCCCGCAGGCGCCGGAGAGGAAACCGTCATGCCTGCTCACGGTAAGCACCGCCGCCCCCGCCGCAGCCCCGTCTCCCGGGGCCTCGCCCTGGTCGGTACGGGTGGCGCCGCACTCACCCTGCCGCTCATCGCCCCGGCCGTCGCCGGCGCCGCGCCCGTGTCCGGCGCCCCGGAGATCGCCGCCCAGTCCCTCGCCGCTCCCGCCGCGCAGACCGCCGCCAAGGCCCCCGCCGCCCCGGCCACCGTGCGCACGTACACCGTCGTGAGTGGTGACTCGCTTTCCCTGATCGCCCGCAAGAAGGGAATTCGGGGGGGCTGGAAGAGCCTTTACAGCGCCAACAAGAGCGTCGTGGGTGACGACCCGTCACTCATTCACCCCGGTCTCGAACTGACGATTCGTCGGGATTCCGCCAAGGCCGCCCCCGCCCAGCCGAAGGCGAAGAAGTCCGCCACGACCGAACGGGCGAGCCGCTCCGAGCGCCGGTCGGCCGCTCCCGCCGTCGCCACCGGCACGGGCGCCTCCGCCGCGCAGGCCGTCCCGGCCGTCGCCGCCGCCCCCTCCGCCGGCAAGGCGGCCCCCGCCGCCGCCACGAACTACGCCGACAACCTCGACGGCTGGATCCGGGAGTCCCTGGCCATCATGGGCCAGCACGGCATCCCCGGCTCCTACGACGGGATCCTCCGCAACGTCATGCGCGAGTCGTCCGGAAACCCCCAGGCCATCAACCTCTGGGACTCCAACGCGGTCGCCGGCACCCCCTCCAAGGGCCTGCTCCAGGTCATCGAGCCGACCTTCCTCGCCTACCACGTGCCCGGCACGTCCATGGACCTGTTCGACCCGGTCGCCAACATCACCGCCGCCTGCAACTACGCGGCCGACCGCTACGGCTCCATCGACAACGTCAACTCGGCGTACTGACCCCCTGCCGCCGGAAGTGCTCGGCGAACCAGGAGGTGGCGAGGTCCGCCACCTCCTCCAGGGCGCCCGGCTCCTCGAAGAGGTGGCCGGCGCCGCCCACCACGGCGAGCCGGTTCTCGCAGCGCAGCAGGGCCAGGGCCCGTCGGTTGAGGTCCAGGACCACCGCGTCCGCGCCGCCCACCACCAGGAGCGTCGGGGCGCGCACCCGTGCCAGGTGCTCGGCCGCGAGGTCCGGCCGGCCGCCCCGCGAGACGACGGCGCCCACCGGGGAGGCGGGGTCGGCGGCCGCCCACAGCGCGGCGGCCGCGCCCGTGCTCGCGCCGAAGTACCCGAGCGGGAGCCCCGCGCTCCCGGGCCTCCCGGCCAGCCACTCCGTGGCCCCGGCGAGCCGCCCGGCGAGGAGCGGGGCGTCGAAGACGTGCTCCCGGTCCTCCGCCTCCGTCTCGGTCAGCAGGTCGAAGAGGAGCGCCCCGAGACCCGCCCGGTTGAGCACCCCGGCGACCGCCCGGTTCCGGGGACTGTGGCGGCTGCTGCCACTGCCGTGGGCGAACAGGACGATGCCGCCGGCGTCCTCGGGCACCGCGAGCCGTCCGCCGAGGGTGACGCCCCCGGAGACCGTGATCCGCACCTCCGTGTCCTGCACGACGGGGTCCCGGGCGGCCCTGCTCCGGTCCAGGCAGGCGATGACCTCGGCGTCCGGGGTCTGTGAGAAGTCCCCGTAGAACTGACCGATCGCGAAGAAGAGATCCGGCGCGTGCACACTGACGGTCTCGTCGGCCTCGCCGCCGACACGGGCCGTCCAGCCCCGCGGTGCCACCGGGACGGCGAGGACGATCCGGGCGGCGCCCCGGGCCCGGACCACCCGGCAGGCCGCCAGCGCCGTGGCCCCCGTCGCCAGCCCGTCGTCGACCACCACGACCGTCCGCCCGTCGAGGGGCACGGTGGACCGGCTGCCCCGGTAGCGCCGGGCGCGCTGGTCGAGCTCGGCGTGCTCGCGCTCCTCCACCGCGGCGAGGTCGCGGCCGCCCACACGGGTCTCGCGGAGCACCCGCTCGTTGAGCACCCGTACGCCTCCCTCCCCGAGCGCCCCCATCGCGAGTTCCGGCTGGTTCGGCACGCCGAGCTTCCGTACCAGACAGATGTCGAGTGGCGCGTCGAGGGCGTCGGCGACCTCCGCGGCCACCGGCACGCCGCCCCGTGGAAGCCCGAGGACCACGACGTCATGGCCCTTGAGGTGGTCGAGCCGGGCGGCGAGCTGTCGCCCCGCGTCGGTGCGATCGCTGAAGAACATGGTCCGCCGCCCTTCCGCCGGTGCGCGGCTCGGGCGCGGGGAGGAACGGAGTGCCCCGTCCCCTGCCCGTCCTTCCAGGGTAGACGGCCCGCCCCGGTCGACAGGCGTCGCCGACGGAGGCCCGGACGGCGCTCCCGCCCGGACGACGGGCCCGCTCGGTCAGCGGGACTGCAGGGCGTCGAGGGCCACGGTCTGGGCTATGGCGAGCCGGCGGTCGAGCTCCGGGTCGGCTATGTCGAGCACGTACCGGTCCCGGATGTCGAAGAGCTTGTCGACGGACATGACGGTCCGCCCGTCCTCGACGAAGTCGAAGTGGTACGGCACGACGAACGGGACGAGGTCGACGAAGGGCAGGAAGTCCCAGGCCCGCCTCAGCAGCGCCACCGCCCGGTTCCGCTCCTGCCCGGTCGCCTCCCGCTCCTCCCCCTCCCGGCTCAGGTGCCAGGTGCTCCGCAGCAGGGACGCGCCGAAGTCCTTCCGGAAGCCGCCCAGTCGGGTGCCGGACGCGCCGACCACGTCGTACGTCGCGCCGAGGTCGACGATCTGACGGGCCTTGAAGGTGAAGAGGACCTGGCGCCGGGACTCGTCGGTGTAGAAGGTGATGCGCTCCTTGAGCGCCATCCTCTTCTGGTGGGCGAAGGCGACGAGTTCGCCCTCCTTGCCGTCCGGTCCGGCGGTGTGCACCAGGTAGCGGTTGGCCATGGGCGTCACCTTCTGCCGGACGAGGAAGCGGTGTTGCGACTGTGCGAGGCCCATCGGTCGTGCTCCTGCCGGTCGTGGACGGTCCCTGGAAGACCGCCCCCTGAGGTCGTGAGCACGATGATCCGTTGCCGAGGGGCCCCGCCGCTGTCCTCCAAAGTCGTCGGCTCCGTCGACCTTCGGATGACCCCCGGACGGCCTGCGGACAGCCTGCGGACGAGGCCGGAACCCGAAGGCGGGAAAGGGGTCGAGGAGGGAGCCGAGGACGAGGCCGAGATCGGGATCGGGATCGGGGCCGAGGAGCTCAGGCGCCGAGGAAGGCCTCGATGGCCTCGGCGAGGGCCTGTGGGGTCTCCTCGGGAGCGTGGTGACCGGCGTCCTTGAGGACTTCGAGGCGGGCGTGGGGATACCAGCGCAGCCACGTGGCCTCCATCGCCTCGGACCCGAGCGCGGGGTCGTGGGCGCCGACGACGAGCAGGACGGGCGTGGGGTTGTCGCGGACCCGCTCGTGGAAGTCGGTGCGGGACCAGGAGTCCAGGTAGGCGCGGAAGGCCGTCGCGGAGGAGCGGGTGACGGAACGGTCGACGAGTGCGCTCAGCCACGCGTCGTCGTAGCGCCCGCCGGTGGTGTTGTCGATGATCGCCCGCCGGTGGGCCGGTTCGTCGGCGGCCCCGGCGAAGAGCTCCCAGGTCTCCCCGTCGAGCGGGAAGCCGGCGGCGGAGACCGGGGAGACGCCGATGATCGAGCTGATCCGGTCAGGGGCGTCGAGCAGCATCAGCTGGGCCGCCTTGCCGCCCATCGAGTGTCCGATGACGGAGAACGAGTCCCAGCCGAGGTCGTCGGCGACCGCGAGGGCGTCGGCCGCGACCTCCTCCATCGTGTACTCGCCCGCGTGGTCGAGGGCGTCGCCGTAGCCCCGGCAGTCGACGAAGGCGTACGTGCCGAGGGCGGCGTCCAGGTGGGCGCGCAACGGGGCGAAGCTGGTGCGGTCGCCGAACCAGTTGTGCAGCACGAGGGCCCTCCCGGGGCCCTCGCCGTGTACGTCGTACGGAAGAACCTGCCCCGTCATCGTGCCCCCTGCTCGCGAGGTCGTGCGCCGCGCGCCGACGGCGGCGGTCGACGACCGAGTGTGACGGCGCGGACGCAACGGGTCAACACCATCGGGCGGGGCGCGCGGGAGCGCGCCGACTCCGGGGCGGGAGGACACCACGGCGGTCCGGGGTGGGGAGGCGGCTCCCTGGGACCGGGCCGCGGGGTCTTCACGTCCGTCCGGCGGGCGGGCCGCGGGTGCTTTCGCGTCCCTCCGGGAACGGGGGGATGCTGGCTGTGTGACCTCGCACGGCACGTCCGGCCCCGGCCCGGCGGGCGGCACCGGGAGTCCGTCCGGGAACGGAGCCGACAACGGGCCCGCCTCCCGTGCGCTCACATGGGCCCTCTCGGAGGCGGCCCTCGCGGCGGTGGAGGAGGTCGGCGGCTACGCGGGCGGGGTGTACCTGCGCTCCGGGACCCCGGGGCTGCTGCGACTCGCGGTCCTGGTGGGACTGCCGGGGCCGCTGTTCCGGCCGTGGTGGCGGATGCACGCGAACCGGCCGTTCCCCGTGGCGGAGGTGCACCGCTCGGGCCAGCCCGTCCACCTCGCCGACGTCGAGGAGGCCATGCGACGCTTCCCCCAGCTGGTGGCGAGCCTGCCGTTCCCGTTCGCCTCGCTGTACGCGCCGGTGGTCGCGGGCCGTGAGCGCTTCGGCGTGCTCGTGGCGCTGCGGGCGCCGAGCCCGGGGGTTCCGGTGGACGCGCGGGACCGGAGACGGATGACCGGGTCTGCGCTCCGCCTCGGTGAGGCCCTGGCCGAGCTGGCCGGGCGGGGGACGGAGGTCGAGTGGCCCGGGGATCCGGTGTGCGTGCAGCTGCCCACCGGTTCGGGACCGCCGGTCCGGTTCGGTTCCTTCACCTGGGACCTGGACACGGGCACGGTCGCGCTGGACGAAGGACTCCTCGCCGTCCTCGGCGCGGGCGTGTCCTCGCCCTGCTCGATCGAGGTGCTGACGTCCCTCCTCGACCCCGAGGACGGGTACGCGCTGTGGGCGGCGGCCCGGCAGGCGACGGGGACGGGCGGGCGGCCGTCGGTCCGCAGGATCCGGCTGAGGGGGCCGGACGGCGGTCTCCACCTCCTCGAGGTGTCCGCGCGTGCGCGGCGGGCCGCGCCGGGGGCGGGAGCCACCGGCGGCGGCCGGCTGGAGGGGACGCTCGTGGACCTCGGTACGGGGCTGATCGGCTCGGACGCCACGGACCGGCTGCCTCGGGCCATCCTGGCCGTCGACCGGCTCGGCCGCGTCACCTACCTCAACGAGCAGACGGAGCATCTGCTGGGCCGGCCGCGGGGGGTGCTGGCGGGGCGGCCGTTGTGGGAGGCGCTGCCCTGGTTCGATCATCCCTTCCACGAGGAGCAGTTGCGCTCCGCCCTGCTGTCCGGCGAACCGGTGCGCTTCCTGGCCCGTCCGGAGCGGGGCCGGTGGCTGTCGGTGTCGCTCCACCCGGGCCGGGACGGGGTGACGATGGTGCTGACCCCTCAGGAGGACCCGGCGCTCCTCGCTCCGGCGGCGAGCGAGCGGCGAACGGACGAGCGGCAGGCGGACGAGCGGCAGACGGACGAGCAGCAGACGGACGAGCAGCAGACGGACGAGCAGCAGGCGGACGAGCACCAGGCGAGCGCGGGGCGGACGGACGGACGGCGGACGGACGACGTCCTGTCGGCGCCGGGCGACCGGGCGGCGATGCTGTACCGGCCGGTGGCCCTGGCGATCGCGCTCTCCGGGGCGGTGACGGCGCGCCAGGTGTCGGCGGTGGTGACGGAGGAGCTGCTGCCGGCCTTCGGCGGACGGCAGCTGGCGATCTACCTGCTGAGCGACCGACGGCTCTACCTGGCCTGGGAGACGGGTTTTCCGCCGGGTTTCCTCGAACCCTTCGACGGCGTGGCCCTGGACTCCCGGGTGCCGGGTGTGGAGACCCTGACGACCGGCCGACCGCTCTTCTTCGAGTCCATGGAGCAGCTGGGCCGCGCTTATCCGGACCTCCCGATGGACGCGCACTCGGGCGCGCGGGCCTTCCTCCCCCTGATCGCCTCGGGCCGGCCGGTGGGCTCCTGCATCCTCGGTTTCGACTCGCCCCGCGGCTTCGGTCCGGAGGAACGGACCGTCCTCACGGCGCTGGCGGGGCTGATCGCGCAGGCCCTGGAGCGGGCGCAGCGGTACGACACGGAGGCGGCGGTCGCGCGGGGGCTGCAGGACGCGCTGCTCCCGCACCGGCTGCCGGTGCGGGAGGGGGTGGAGACGGTGGGCCGTTATCTGCCGGGGACGCAGGGCATGGAGGTGGGCGGCGACTGGTACGACGTGATCGAGACCGAACAGGGGCGGCTCGCGCTGGTCATCGGCGACGTGCAGGGGCACGGTGTGGCGGCAGCGGCCACCATGGGGCAGCTGCGCAGTGCCGTCCGGGCGTTCGCGCTGGGGGGACATCGGCCGCAGGACGTGATGCGCGGCACCAACCGGCTCCTGATCGATCTGGATCCGGGGCAGTTCGCGAGCTGCTGCTACGTACTGCTCGATCCGGAGACGGGTGACGTGCGGGCGGTGCGGGCGGGGCATCCGCAGCCGCTTCTGCGGATGCCGGACGGCACGGCGCGGCCGGTGGAGCTGGCGGGCGGGATGGTCCTGGGGGTCGACGCCCGGGCGTCGTATCCGGTGACGCGGTTCCGGCTGGCTCCGGGGGCGGTCCTCGCGCTGTTCACGGACGGCCTGGTGGAGCGGCCGGGCCAGGACATCGACGAGGGGATCGGGCGGCTGGCCCGTGCCTTCGCCGCGACGGGCGCGCTGCCGCTCACGGAGACGGCCGACCGGCTGATCCGGGAGGCCAGGGCCGCCACGTCCCGCCCGGACGACATCGCGCTGCTGCTCGCGGCACGGTGGACGGACAGCGGTTGAGCCGGGCGCGGGGCGTCACCCGGTCGGGCCCGTGGCGCTGGTCGGGGGCCGTGCGGCCGGGGAGGCTGGGGGTGCCGTGCCGATCAGGCCGGACGAGTCAGGGCAGCAGCCCGAGGAGGACACGTGCAGCAGGACAAGCAGCCCGACTACCGCCCCGTGGTGTTCCGTGACCGCTCGGCGGGGTACGCGTTTCTGACCCGGTCCACCGCGACCAGCGACCGGACCATCGAGTGGGACGACGGCGAGACGTATCCCGTGATCGACGTCGAGATCTCGTCCGAGAGCCATCCCTTCTACACGGGCAAGGCGCGGACCGTGGACTCCGAGGGCCGGATCTCCCAGTTCGAGCGCCGCTACGGCGAGGGGAAGTGAGGCCGTCCGGAAAGTGAGGCCGCCCCGAAGCCGCCCCAGAGCGGGCCGTGGGGAGTCCGTCCGTGAAACCGTTCAGGAGACGGCCGGTTCGCCCTCCAGGCTGAGGTCACGAAGACGGTGGGGCACGCGCGCTCCGCCACGGGCTCCCTGGGGGGGACAGCTGTGATCGTCGTGACCGGAAACGTCGGACGACCGCTGGTGGAGACGCCGGCCGCGGCCGACGGGGAGGTCACGGCGGTGAGCCGCCGTCCGACCGAGGGGCTGCCCGCCGGTGTGACGCACCGGCAGGGCGATCCGGCCGATCCTGACGGGGCCGGTCGCGGTCTCGCCGCGTGAACAGGTGCGGGCGCCGGCCGAAGCGCTGGACGTGCCGGTGGAGTTCGTGGCGCAGAGCGCGGACGAGGCCCGGTCGCAGTCGGTGCGGTTCCTGCCGGAGGAGACCGTCGACGGGATGCTGTCGGTGACGGGCGAACCCCGCGCGGACGAGGGGCGGGTGAGCCCCGACGTGGAGCGGGTGCTCGGGCGGGCGCCCCGGCCCTTCTCGGCGTGGGCGGTGCGGAACGCGCCTGGCTCCGCCTGAGGCACCGGGATTCAGGAGGCACGGCGAGCTCAGGAGGCACCGGGACTCAGAGGCCACAAGGAGCTCAGGAGCCACGGCGGCCTCAGGGACCACGGCGGGCTCAGGAGCCACGGCGGGGCGGGGACACGCGTCCGGGGGAGCGCGTTCCCCGCCCGACCGGGTGGGCGAGCGAGGGCACCGGGCCCTCTGCTCCGCCCGGAGGGGCGCTTCGGCCCACAGGGGTGGTTCGGCCGGAGAGGCGATCAGGCCTTCACGATGCCGGACTCGGCGACCTCGATCTTGGCCTTGGTGGCGCCGGAGCCCGAGCCGAGGGACTCGATCTTCTTGACCAGGTCCTGGCCCTCGACGACCTCGCCGAAGACGACGTGCTTGCCGTCGAGCCAGTCGGTGACGATCGTGGTGATGAAGAACTGCGAGCCGTTGGTGTTCTTGCCCGCGTTCGCCATCGACAGCAGGAACGGGCGGTCGTGCTTCAGCTTGAAGTTCTCGTCCGGGAACTTCTCGCCCCAGATGCTCTTGCCACCGGTGCCGTTGCCGTTGGTGAAGTCGCCGCCCTGCAGCATGAAGTTCGGGATGACGCGGTGGAACGGGGAGCCCGCGTAGCCGAAGCCCTTCTCGCCGGTGGCGAGCGTGCGGAAGTTCTCCGCCGTCTTGGGAACGACGTCGTCGAACAGCTTGAAGGTGATGCGGCCCGCGGGCTTGCCGTCGATGTTGATCTCGAAGTAAACGTTCTCGTTGCTCATGGGGACATCCTGTCATTACTCACGCACGGCGCGCGCACGGGCCGCCTCCTCCCGGGTCACGGCGCGCCGGTGCCCCGCGCTCCGTCGGGAACGCGGGGCACCGGCCGCCACCTGGGACGCGGCGTCAGAGCAGCCCGCCGCCCTGCTGGTTCTGGAGGGCGCCCTCGGCGCCCTGGACGGTCTCGTGGAGGACGGTGGCGGTCTGGTCGTCCTGGAGGAGGCCCGTCGTGCCGGCGAGGGGGGTGTCGGCGGCGCTGGCCTGCGGCGGCGGGGTGACGAGGGCGGTGACGACGCCTGCGGCGAGGGAGGCGATGGCGAGCATGCTGCGCTTCTTCATGCCCTGGTCAACTGCCGAGAGGGCGTCGGGTTACGGCCGGCCGGGCTCGGATTCGTCCGCGGACGTCACCGGCCGCCGCCGACGGGCCCAGACGAGCAGCAGCAACGAGGCGGCCGCCGCGAGGGCGCACCAGGTGGAGACGAACTCGGTGCGCCACAGGAGGGCGCAGACGGCCGCTCCGAGGCCGGTGAGGAGGCCCAGGACCCGCAGGAGCCGGTCGCGGGCGAGGAGCAACGCCCCGACGGTGGCGAGCAGGTATCCGGCGAGGACCAGCGGCGCGTGCGGCAGGTCGACGGCGTAGCCGAGGGTGTGGCCCCGGATCTCGGCCGAGACGGGGCGGACGGCGAGGCGGTGCGCGAGGACGGAGGCGGTCACGAGGCCGGCGGCGAGCGGCACGAACAGGGGCGGCCGGTCGGCGGGACGGGCCGCGGCGAGGACCCCGAGGGGCACCCAGAGGGCCAGCAGGGGGAGGGCGATCACGGCCCAGACGAGGGTGGCGGTCCCGGTTCCGCCACCGGCGTGCCAGACGGCGGCCTCCAGGGCCTGGTGGGCGCCGAGGAGGAGGGGCAGGGCGGCGAGCGGCGCGTCCCCGGGGCGGCGTACGGAGGCCAGGGAGGCGACGCCGACGGCACCGATCCCGAGGCCCGCCCAGAGGTCGGCGGTCGCGCTCCAGCACATGGAGAATTTTTACCCCATATACGGCGAAACGGGTGGAACCGTATCGTTGGGGTGGGTGTCTCTGCCAGTGACACCACTGTCCCCGGAACAGCGGAAATTGGGGGACGTCATGCATCACCGCCACACCCTCGCGGCCGTCGCCGCGGGAATCCTGCTGACCGCCGGAATCGGCGCCACGGTCCCGGCGGGCGCGGCCGCCGCCCCGCACCCGAGCGCCTCGACCCCGGCCACGGCCCTGGTCGTCAACGCCCGCTGGGGCTGCCACGCCGCCTTCGACCGGCTCGTGATCGACGTACGGGGCGCCATGCCCCCGGTCACCGTCCACCAGGCCCGTTCGCTCCACTACGACGGATCGGGAAACAGGGTCCCGCTCGCGGGGAAGTACTTCCTGGAGATCAAGCTCTCCCCCGCGGCCGCCCACGACGACGCCGGACGGTCCGTGTACCGGGGACCCCGGCTGCTGAAGATCCACCTCCCCGCGCTCAAGGGGGTCGCGCTGACCGGCGACTTCGAGGGCGTGGTCGGCATCGGAGCCGCCTTCGACAGCAAGCCCGGGTACAAGACCTTCCGGCTGCACTCGCCGGAGCGCTTCGTCGTCGACGTCGCCCACCCGACGGTGGGCTGCCGGGCCTGAGCGCACGGGTCGGGGCCCGTCCCGGTGGACGGGCCCCGTGCTCACGTCCCGGTGGGTCCGCTCTCCACGTACACGGTGGGCCCGGTCCTTCGCGCCCGGTCGATCTCGGCGAGACGGGCGAACTCGCGCGGGTTCATCTCCCGCTCCCACTCGTCCAGGGTCCGCAGCCGGTACTCGCTGTGTTCCTCGGGGTCGAGGACGACGGCGTCGATCTGTTCGTCCGTCAGCTCGCCCCCGTCGAAGATGAAGCCGATGTGGTTGGCCGGCCAGTCCGCGCCCCGGTCCGTGACGAAGTGGGCGGCGAGGAGGCGCGGCTCGCCGGTGAAGACGATCCCGGTCTCCTCGTGGCACTCGCGCACGGCGGTCTCCCAGGGGGTCTCCCCCGGGTCCATGTTGCCGCCGGGCCACTGCCACGGCTCGGTCTGGTAGGCGGCCCGCAGCTGGAAGGGGCGGCCGGCGGTGTCGGTGAAGTAGAGGCAGGCGTACGCCGTCGCTCTCGGCAGCGTGTCGACGTACTCGGCGGGCGGCAGCCAGGTGTTCGCCATGGGCGGCTCTCTCTCGACGGACCGGATGGGTCGCCTCCATCCAAGCGGTGCGGGACGGGCCGGCCGGCGCCTCACGAGTGGATCACCGGATCGTGTGAGCACCGCCGGGCCGTCAGACGGCGGAGACCAGGCCCGCCTCGTACGCGATGATCACGAGCTGTACGCGGTCGCGGGCGTCCAGCTTGGCGAGCAGCCGGGTGACGTAGGTCTTCGCGGTGGCGACGCTGATGTGCAGCGTCCCGGCGATCTCGGTGTTGGAGAGGCCGCGTCCGACGAGGGTGAGGACCTCGCGCTCGCGGTCGGTGATCCCCTCCGTGCCGCGGCGGGGGCGGCCGGGCGCCGGATCGGCGGGTACTCGCTGGGCATGCGGCAGCGGCTCGGCATCGCCGGGGCGCTGCTCGGCGACCCGCCGGTGCTGTTGTTCGACGAGCCGCTGAACGGCCTCGATCCGGAGGGCGTGAAGTGGGTGCGCGGGGTGTTCCGGCGGCTGGCGGCGGAGGGCCGCACGGTCTTCGTGTCGAGTCACCTGATGACGGAGACGGAGCACACGGCGGACGAGTTGGTGGTCATCGGCCGGGGCGTGCTGATCGCGGCGGAGAGCCTGTCCGGGTTCGCCGCGCGGGGCAGGCGCCCGAGCGTGACGGTGGGCACGCCGGAACGGGCGCGCCTGACGGCGCTGCTGCTCGGGGAGGGCGCGGAGGTCGAGGAGGAGGCCGGTCTGCTGACGGTGACCGGGATCTCGGCGACCCGCGTCGGCGAACTGGCCCTGGAGCACCGGGTGCTGCTCGACCGGCTCGCCCCCCGTACGGCCTCCTTGGAGGAGGCGTTCATGGAACTGACCGCCGACAGCGTCGAGTACCCGGCAGGAGACGCCCGATGACGACCCTCGATGTTCCCGTGGCCCCCGTGCCGGAGCCCCGTGCCCGTTTCCGCGACCTGGTGGGGTCGGAGTGGCTGAAGCTGTGGTCGCTGCGCTCGACGGGCTGGTCGCTGCTGCTCGGCGCGCTCGTCGTGGTCGCCTTCAACTTCGGCACCGCCTGGGACCACTACCGCTACTGGTTCCAGTACGACGAGGGGAGCCGGGCCGCGTTCGTGGCGAACGACATGGCGCTGTGGGACGCCTTCACGTACAACGCGGCGCTGGTCCTGGTCCTCGCCTCGGCCGCCATGGGACGGTCGCGGTGGTCGGCGAGTACGGCAGCGGGATGATCCGTACGACGTTCACGGCGGTACCGGCACGGGGTGCGCTCATGGCGGCGAAGGTGCTGGTCGTGGCGGTGGCGCAGACCGTGTTCGGAGCGGTGGCCGCCCTCGGTTCGTTCTGGTCGACGCAGGCGATGCTGTCGACCCGGGGCATCGGGCTGCCGATCACCCATCCGGGGGCGTCGCGCATCGTCGTGGCCTCGGCTCTCCTCGCCCCCGTGTGCGCGGTGGCCGGGATGGCGGTCGGCGCGCTGCTGCGGAGGGCCGCGGTCTCGATCGTCGGCGCGGTGGTCCTGCTCCTGCTGCTGCCCGCGGTGCTCTCGGACCGGCGTCACCTGACGGCGGTGCTCGCGCACGCGACGCCGCTGCACGCCTGGCAGCGGCTCGCGGACGCGGGACCGCCCGCCGGGGGACTGTTCCCCTGGTCGGCGGGCGGTGCGTGGCTGGTGCTCGTGCTGTGGGCGCTGGGCGGAACGGCGGTGACGGTCCTCGCGGTGCGGGGCCGGGACCAGTAGGGGTCACCGGGGGCGCCGCAGCCGGCGGCGGACGAGGTGCTCGTGGACCAGGCGCCCGACGAGGGCGCCTCCGTACACGACGAAGCCGACGCCGACGAGCCAGGACTGGAGGACGAGGACGGTGCCGAACTGGCCGTAGGTCACGGCGTTCGAGGCGATCAGCGGGGAGAAGACGAGCTGCGAGAAGACCCGCAGCCCGAGCAGTCCGAGGGCGGTGAGCACGGCGCCGGGGGCGAGGGCGCGCCAGCGGATGCGGCCGCAGAGCAGGAAGCGCTGGGACCACCAGAAGAAGAGGAAGGTGCCGAGGAGGTCGCCGAGGGCGACGAGGGCGGTGACGCCCACCGGCGCGTTCTCGGGTGCGGGGAAGGCGACGAAGAGCAGCAGGGACGCGACGAGGACGGCGAGCCAGACGACGTGCCGCCACATGGTGTGCCAGCGGGCGGTGGGGAGGTCCCAGACCCGCTCGTACCCGGTCTGTACGGCGGATCCGAAGGTGACGCCGAAGGCGGCGAGGGCGGCGAGGCCGAAGGCGGTGGTGCGCTGCAGGGCCTGTCCGGGCTGGCCGAAGAGCTGCTCGACCTCCTCCTGGGAGACCTCGGTGACGCCGAGGCCCTGGACGAGCCAGCGGGCGAAGCCGTGGCCGCTGGCGAGGTCGGCCGCGGCGATGACGATGAGCAGGGGGACGAGGGTGAGCAGGCTGAGCGCCGCGAAGCCCATGGCGCGGTGCATGAGTTCCATGGCCCGGCCGCGGTTCCAGGCGAGGCCGACCGAGGAGGTGAGGACGCGCGCGTGGAGCCGTGCGAACCAGTGGCCGTGTTCGGCGGGGGCACCGTCGCGCGGCGGACCGGGTGTGGGGGGCATGCCTGGTGAGGTACCCGGCGGGGCGCCGGGACATCTCAGGGGTGGGGCCGAACGGGTGGGCGGCCCCGGCCCGGCTCACCGGGCCCGGAGCGGGCGGGCGCCGGGGCCGGGGCGGGCGGTGACCTCGCGGGCGGTGAGCACGGCCCGTTCCTCGCCCTCGCACTGGACGACGACGCGGACGGGGGCGCCGCAGTCGGTGTGACGGACGTCGAGGACCGGTCCCTCGGGGTCGGGGGCATGGGTGTCGCCCCACTGCTTGAGGGCGAGGAGCACGGGCCAGAGATCGACGCCCTTGCGGGTGAGCCGGTACTCGTGGCGGGTGCGGGCGCCGGGGTCGCGGTAGGGCTCGCTGCGCAGGACCCCGGCGGCGACGAGCTTGCGGAGGCGGTCGGCGAGGACGGCTTCCGAGAGGCCGAGGTGGTGGCGGAACTCGTCGTACCGGCGGACGCCGTTGAAGGCCTCGCGCAGGATGAGCAGGCTCCATTTCTCGCCCACGACGTCCAGGGCGCGGCGGACCGGGCAGTTCTCCGTATCCGTCTCCAGCCAGTTCATCCGCCCACTCTAACCATCTGACTCTGTCGTTGACAGTCAGCCGGCACGGAAGCTAGCTTCGGCATACAAAGTCAGACGGTGAGCGAGTGGAGTGGTGATGGGGCGTTCACGCACGGTCGAGTGGGAGGACGCCGGGGCCACGGCGCGTGCCGGGATGTCGATGGCGGGCATCGACTTCCTGCGGGAGATGGTGGCGGGCCGACTGCCCGGACCGCCGATCGCCGCCCTGCTCGGCTTCACCCTGGAGGAGGTCGAGCCGGGACACGCGGTGTTCGTGCTCGAACCGGGCGAGGAGCACTACAACCCGATCGGAAGCGTGCACGGCGGGGTCTACGCGACCCTGCTCGACTCGGCCGCCGGCTGCGCGGTGCACAGCACGCTCCCGCGGGGCACGGCGTACACCTCGCTCGACCTGTCGACCCGCTTCCTCCGTCCGGTCACGATGGACACGGGCAAGGTCCGGGCCGTCGGCGCGGTGCTGTCGCAGGGGCGCCGCACGGCACTGGCGGAGGCGCGCCTGTACGACGCGGAGGACCGGCTCCTCGCCCACGCGACGAGCACGTGCATGCTCTTCCCGGTTCCCTCGTAGCCTTCGGACCCGGGGAGGTTCAGCGGGCGCCGGGGACCGGGAGGGTGCGGGTGCAGCCGTCCGGGGCGACGTCGGGGACGCCGTTGCCCTGGAGGGCGGCGCTCACCAGGGTGGCGAGCAGGTCGATGTCCGATCCCATGTCCAGACGGACCGTCACCCAGCCCGATCCGGCCCGCAGCCGGACCGCGCTCGATCCGAGGAGGGCCGGGCGCAGCTTCGCGACCATGGCGCGCGTGAGGTGGACGTCCGCCTCGTGTTCGCCGTGGAAGTGGACGATCTCCTGCGTCCCGGTGCCCAGCCCGAGCTCCGCGCCGCAATGGGCGCGGCCGGGGGTCAGCGAGGGCCAGCTCATCAGACGTTCACTGGCATGCCTGGCCGTGTTCATACGAGGAGCGTGCCGGGCCCCGGGGCCGTGCACAAGCGTCCTGCCGCAACAATCCCGCCGCGGCGCGAAACAGACCCTCGACGGGGACGGTGTGACCGTGCGTCACGGCTGCGCGTGGAGACGGGGTGACTCCGCGTCACGGTGCGGGACGGGCGCGGACGCGGACGGCGAGGACGGCCACGTCGTCCTCCGCGTGATGCGCGTCGAGGCGGTGGAGCACCTCTTCGACGACCTGCTCGGGGCCGGAGCCGACGGGGAGCCGGAGGGCGGCGAGGCGGGCGAGCGACAGGTCGATGTCCTCCCCGCGCCGCTCGACGAGGCCGTCGGTGAAGATCAGCAGGGTCTCGCCCGGGGCGAGCGGGCGCGTGGTGGGTTCGTAACCGCCGACGCCGGTGCCCAGCGGTGGCCCCACCGGGAGGTCGACGAGCTCGGCGGAGCCGTCCGGGCCGAACACGGCGGGCGGCAGATGGCCGGCGCTGGCGAAGGTCGCGGTGCCACGGGCCGGGTCCACCCGGACGAGCAGGCAGGTGGCGGGGCGGCGGGCGTCGTCCTGGGCGACCATCGAGTCGAGGTGGCGCAGCACCCGGTGCGGCGGCAGGTCGGTCGCGGCGGTCTCGCGGAGCGCCGTGCGGTAGGCGTTCATGTCGACGGCCGCGTCGAGCCCGTGGCCCATCACGTCGCCGACGACGAGGAGGCTGCGGCCGAAGTGGAGGCGCACGGTCTCGAACCAGTCGCCGCCCACGAGGGCGCGGGGGCCCGCCGGGAGGTAGCCGCCCGCGATCTCCAGGTTGGGGTGCGGCCGGCCCGGTTCGGCGACGAGGGCGCGCTGGAGGTGGAGTGCGGTGTCCTCGGTGGCGACGAGGCGGCGGGCGTGGCCGAGGTGCCGGGCGGCCAGCCGGGCCGCCTGCCGGAGGACCGTGATCTCGTCGGCCGAGAAATCGGGGCCCGCGCGCGTGACGGCCACGGTCCCGACGGGTTCCTCGTCGTGCACGGCGAGGGACACGGCGAGACCGGGGGCGCCAGGGAGCGCGACGGAGGATTCGGGGACGGCCGGGATCGCGGCGGAGGCTCCGGAGACGGCCGGCATCGCGGCAGAGGCTCCGGGAACGGTCGATCCCGCGCGGGAGGCCCGGGAAGCGGCCGGGCCTGCGACGGAGGCGGTCGGCCCCGCGGCCGGGGTCCCCGGACCCGCGGCGGAGGGTCCCGGGGACGGCGGACCGGCCGATGCCGCGCGGCGGACCGGGGCACCCGGTTCGTCGAGCAGGTCGACCGTGACGGAGCCGTGGAGGTGACGGGCGAGGAAGGCCGCGAGCTCGCGGCAGGTGGTCGTCTCGTCGAGCGTCGTGCCGATCTCGCCGATCGCCTCCTCCAGGGCCCGCGTCCTGGCCAGGAGGGCCTCGTCCCGTTCCGTCACGACACCTCCACCGCCGTGCGGGCCTCCGGGTCACGTGCCCGGTCCCCCCATTGCACCACCGCGCGACCGCCCCGTGCCCGTCGCGGAGCGCACGCGGACGGTTGTGCGGTGGTCCCCGATCTGATCAAGTACAGCTGAGGCTACTGGCCAGTAAGAGATTCCGCTTCCCGGGGGACAGCCATGACGACCGGATTCTTCACCTCCGTCGACGACGTCGCCGAGCGGCTCGCCACGACCGGCTACCTGGCGTCGCCGGCCGTCGCCACCACCGTCTTCCTCGCCGACCGGCTGGGCAAGCCGCTGCTCGTCGAGGGCCCGGCCGGCGTCGGCAAGACGCAGCTCGCCCAGGCCGTCACCGAGGCCACGGGGGCGCGCCTGGTCCGGCTCCAGTGCTACGAGGGCGTGGACGAGGCCCGCGCGCTGTACGAGTGGAACCACGCCAAGCAGCTGCTGCGCATCACGGCCGGGCGGGGCGAGTCCTGGGACGAGACGCGGACGGACATCTTCGGCGAGGAGTTCCTGCTCCCCCGGCCGCTGCTCACCGCGATCCGCTCCCAGAAGCCGACGGTGCTGCTCGTCGACGAGACCGACAAGGCCGACGTCGAGGTGGAGGGCCTGCTCCTGGAGGTGCTGGGCGACTTCCAGGTGACCGTGCCCGAACTCGGCACGATCACGGCGACGCGGCGGCCGTTCACCGTGCTCACCTCGAACGCGAGCCGCGAGCTGTCCGAGGCGCTGCGCCGCCGCTGCCTCTTCCTGCACATCGGTTTCCCCGAGGAGGAGCTGGAGCGCAGGATCGTGACCCTCAAGGTCCCCGGCCTCGACGCCGCACTCGCCGCGTCCGTCGTGCGGGTCGTCGGGGCGCTGCGGGCGATGGACCTGCGGAAGGTGCCGTCCGTGTCGGAGACGATCGACTGGGCCCGCACGCTGCTCGCGCTCGGCGCGGACCGGCTGGACGAACGGGTCGTACGGGAGACCCTCGGCGTCCTCCTCAAGCACCGGGAGGACATCGTGAGGGCGGCGGCCGAGCTCGACCTGGACACGGTGTGAGCCCGGCGGACGGCAACGGTCCGGCGGGTGCCGTGGTGCGGCTCACCGGGCTCGTCGCGGCGCTGCGCGCACACGGGTTCGGGATCGGGACCGGGGAGACCGTGGACGCGGGACTGGCCCTCGAAGCCGTCGGCTTCGCCGACCGGGAGCGGGTCCGGGAGGCGCTGGCGGCGACGCTGCTCCACGGAGAGGGCCGGCGGAGGGTGTTCGACCAGGTCTTCGACCTCTACTTCCCGCTCGGTGCCGCTCCCGGCCCGGCCGAGGCGTACGAGAACACGCCCGAGGGCCTCGCCGCACTGCGGGACCGGCTCGCCGAGGCCCTCGCCGCCGGGGACGGCGCCGCACTCGACCGGCTGGCCGCCGAGGCGGTGGGCGGGTTCGGCGGCTACGGCTCCGGCCCGGAGTCGGACGGCTGGTCCTCGTACCAGGCGCTCTCCCGGCTGCGCCCCGAGACGCTGCTCGCCCGGGTGCGCGAGCGGCTGCGCGCGCCGGCCGCGGCCGAGGGCCCCGAGTTCACCGAGCGGCTGCTCGACGACGAGATCCGGCGGCGCATCGAGGCCTTCCGGGAGCGCGTGCGGACCGAGGCCCGGCGGCGCGTCGCCGAGCGGCAGGGCCGTGACCGGGTCGCGCGGCGGGCGGTCGCGGGGACGGCGGACGGCGTGGACTTCCTGCTGGCCGGGCGGGCGCAGCTGGACGAGCTGCGGCGTACGGTACGGCCGCTGGCGCGGAAGCTGGCCACCCGGCTCGCGGCGCGGCGGCGCCGGGCGGCGCGCGGGGAGATCGATCTGCGGCGGACCCTGCGCGGCTCGCTGTCGACCGGGGGCGTGCCGGTGCGCCCGGTCCTGCGACGACGCCCTCCCCGACGTCCCGAGCTGGTCCTGCTGTGCGACGTGTCGGGCTCGGTGGCCGGTTTCGCGCAGTTCACGATGCTGCTCGTGCAGGCCCTGCACGACCAGTTCAGCCGCGTGCGGGTCTTCGCCTTCGTCAACCGGGTGGACGAGGTGACCGGGCTGATCGCGCGGGGCGCGGCCGACCCGGCGGGGCTCGGCGACCGCATCCTCGCGGAGGCGGAGCTCACGGGGTGGCACGGACAGAGCGACTACGGGACGGCGCTCGGGGAGTTCGCCGAGCGGTACGCGGAGGCGGTCGGCCCGCGCACGGTCCTCTTCGTCCTCGGCGACGCCCGCACCAACGGCGCCGACCCGAACCTGGCGGCGCTCCGGCTCATCGCGCGCCGCGCGCGCCGGGTCCACTGGCTCAACCCCGAGCAGCCCTCGCTGTGGGGCACGGGCGACTCGGTGGCCCCGGCCTACGCCGAGCTCGTGGAGATGCGCCCCTGTCGCAACGCCCGCCAGCTGGGGGAGCTGATCGGCCGGCTGCTCCCGGTGTGACGACGGGGCCCGTCCCCCGGACCCCGCCGCGGGCCGAACCGCCGCCCGCCGCTCCGCCCCCGTGGCACGATCGCTCCATGACGAACGGATCCGACCGGCCCGAGACCGGCCTCCCTCGTGGGATCGGCGCGCCCGCGACCCGCGCGCTCGTCGCGGCCGGGTACACCCGGCTCGCACAGCTCGGCGGCGTGCCCGCCGCCGAGCTGGCCGCGCTGCACGGCGTGGGGCCGAAGGCCCTGCGCGTACTGGGCGAGGCCCTCGCGGAGCAGGGCCTTTCCCTGGGCTGAGGACCGCCCGGTTGTACGGCGGGCGGGCCCCCGAACTAGCGTGGCCCCCATGGAACTCTCGGGAGAGATCACGGCCGGCCGCCCCCTGTTCGTCCTCGCCGTCAAGGAGGAGGCGCAGTTCCTCGACACGGAGCTGCCCGTCCTGCTCACCGGCATGGGCAAGGTGAACGCGGCGACCGCGCTCGCCACCGTCCTCGGCCGGGGCCCGCGGCCGTCCGGGATCGTGAACCTCGGGACGGCCGGGGCCCTGCGGCCGGGCTGGACCGGGACGCACGTCGTCGGCACGGTGGTGCAGCACGACCTCGACGGCGAGCTGCTCGCCACCCTGACCGGCGAGACGTACGGCTCTCCGCTGGCACTGCCGGACGGTGGTGACGTGGTCCTCGCCACCGGCGACACGTTCGTCTCGGACGAGGCGGCCCGCGCCCGGCTCGCCGAGCGGGCGCCGCTGGTCGACATGGAGGGGTACGCGCTCGCCGCGGCGGCCGCGCTCGCCGGGGTACCGCTGCGCATCGTGAAGCACGTCAGCGACGAGGCCGGCGAGGGTGCCGCGCGCACCTGGCGGGAGTCGGTCGCCGAGTGCGCGCGGGCGCTGGCCGACTGGGCGGCGGCGAACACCCCGTACCCCTCCTGAGTCCCGCCCGGGAGCGGCTCAGCGGTGCTGGAAGTGGACCTCCGGGTTCTCGGGCGTCGGGCCGTCGAGGACCGGCCGCGGGAGTCCGCGCAGGTGCTGGTCGAAGAAGGCCGCGACGTAGGTCCGGGTGACGGCGACGGCCCGGTCGCTGGGCAGTTCCGGCTGGGGAAGGCCGAAGTGGCGTGAGATCACGGGGCCGTCGGAGAAGGTGAAGTGCTCGGACCCGGCGACCGTGATCCAGCGCTTCCAGCCGTCGAGCGCGGTCCACGTCCGGTCCCAGCTGGTGTCCTGCCCGCCGGGCAGGTGCGTGCCGTCGTGGGTCCCGAGCATCAGGAACGGGCGGCCCCGCAGGCCCTCCGCGGGGAGGTCCTGCCAGAAGGAGCCGTCCATGTCGATCCCGGCGTCTATGCGCGGATCGGCCACCATGGCGGTGGCCGCGCTCGCCCCGCCGATGGAGTGCCCGGCCATGCCGACGCGACGCGGGTCGATCACGTCCGCGTACCGCCGGACGGGCTTCGGTCCGGTCAGCCGGTCCAGGACGTACCGCATGTCCGCGGCGCGCGTGGAGGTGACGACGCTGCCGTGCACCCCGCCCTCGAGGGCCGCACAGGCGACGCAGGTGAGGGTGCGGCCGCCGGGAAGGCTGGTCCCGAACGACTCGTAGGCGTGGTCGACCGAGGCCACGACGTAACCCCGCGAGGCGAGGTCCTCGGCGAGATGGGTGAGCGTCCAGCGGGAGACGCTGAAGCCCGGCGAGAGCAGCACCAGGGGGTGCCGGCCGGGCGCGGGCGGGGTGCCGGTCCTGCTGTGGGTGCGGGTGCGGGCGAGCACGTCGCCGGGGACGTCGGGCCCGAGCTGCTCGGCGAGCAGCTTCGCCTCCTCCCGGGTGGCGTACGGGGCGGGGCGGCCGCCGCCGGGGTGGGCGGCCGGGTAGTGCAGCGTGACCATGAGCGCACGGCCGTCGGCGGTGGGCACCCAGGGGTCGGTACGGGAGCGGTCGACGAGCGGCAGGACCGTGCTGCCGACGGCGTACGGCCCGGTGGGCGCCGGCAGCGTGGCGGCCCGGGCCGCCCGTGCCGTACCGGCGCCGGCCGGAGCGCCGACCGCCGAACCGGTCGGACCGGTCGAACCGGTCGAACCGGTCGGACCGGTCGGACGACCGGCCGCCGTGGCGACGCCGGCCGGTAAGGCGAGGGAGCAGACGAGAACGGCGGCCGCGGCCGCCCGGGTGAATCGGATCATGCGGGCACGCTAGGCGCCGGCGCCGGGCCCGCGCGTCAGACCCCGGGCCCGCCTTCGGTCAACCCGGGGTCTGACACGGGATCCGGCGCGAGGAGGAGGAGGAGGGCGCGGCCCCGGCCCGGGCCGGGGCCGACGGAACCGGGCCGGGCCGGGAGCGACGGATCGGGCCCGGACCGGCGGAACCGGGTCGGGGCCGCCGGGTCGACTCCCTTCCCTTTCCGCCGTCCTGACGTCCCGTCGGCCGGAACGGCCTTGACAGTGCGGAAGGCGGCCTGCCTATGGTGAGGCGTCCCCGTCCACCCGTCCGGACGGGACCGGAACCGGGGGGAGGCGCACGTGCTCGCAGTCATCGCCGTGGCGCACGTCCCCGCCCGTTCGCGTGCCCGTCTGGTCTGCCGTCGGCACGTCGACTTCTGCCGCACCTCCTCGGCCATCTGTCCTTCCCCTCGCGCCTGACCCCGCCTCGCGTGGGTCCGCGCGTCCCGTGACGTCCCGTCGCCCGGCCCCGTGCAGCCGTGCCCCGCACCGCTGCCGTGCCGTCGCGCGTCCCTGTCGTTCGGAAGGACTCCCATGCCCCGCCCCGCCCTGCACCTGGCCGTCGAGATCGACGGCGACGGTGCCCATCCCGCCGCGTGGCGCCGTGCCGCCCACTCCCCCGGCGAGCTGCTGACCCCGCGTCGGCTCGCCCGGGTCGCGGCCGTCGCCGAGAACGCCGGCTTCACCCTGGTCACCCTGGAGGACTCGATCCTGCCGCCCGACTCCGGGAACGGCCCCGGGAACGACCCCGGTCCCGTGGGCCGGATCGGCGCCGTGGAGCGGGCCGCGTTCGTGGCGGCGTCGACGAGCGTCCTCGGTGTGGCGCCGGTCGTGGCGACCACGTACGCCGAGCCGTTCCACGTCTCCTCACAGCTCGCCTCGCTCGACCACGTCTCGGCCGGCCGGGCCGGCTGGGTGGTGGGGGTCGAGGAGGACCCGTCCGCCGCGCGTGCCTGGGGGCGGCCGGTCGTCGAGGGCGCCGACGCACTCGCCCGTGAGGCGCACGACGGCCTCCGCGTCGTACGGGACCTGTGGGACTCGTGGGAGGACGACGCGGTGATCCGGTCGGTGGCCACCAGCCGCTACCTGGACCGGTCGCGGCTCCACGCCATCGACTTCACGGGGGAGACGTACTCCGTGAGGGGCCCGTCGATCGTGCCGCGCCCGCCGCAGGGGCGGCCCGTGGTCCTCGCCCGCCCCGGTCTCGTCCCGGCCGGTCTCGCCGACGTGGCCCTCGTCGGCGGGGCGACGCCCGCCGAGGCGGGCGGGGCGGCGGCGGCCGGCGGCGCGCCGCTCGCCTTCGCCGAGCTGGAGGTCGCCCTGGACACTCCGGGCGAGACGGCCCGGGAGCGGATCGCCGACCTGGAGCGGTACTCCCCGTGGGAAGCCGGCCCGGACCGGCTGCGGTACGCCGGTTCCGCGGCCGGTCTCGTGGACCTCCTGACGGAACTCGGCGGCCACGTCGACGGGGTGCGGCTGCGTCCGCTCGTGCTCGACGAGGACCTGGCGGTGCTGTCCCGGCTCGTCCTGCCTGAGCTGTTCGTGCGACGGATCGCCGCGCGCCCGCTGCCCGGCACCACCCTGCGCACCTCCCTGGGCCTCCCCCGGCCCCTCAGCCGCTTCACGACCGACGGCGCCGCCGCGCTCGTCCGGGAGGAGACCCGATGACCCGCGCCGACGCGAACGACGTCCCCCGCCCCGACGCCCGGTTGCACTTCGGGGTGTTCTTCCAGGGCGTCAACCACTGGACGATCTGGTCGGACCCGTCCAGCGGTTCCCAGATCGATCCGGCGTCCTTCCTGCGGGTGGCCAGGACCGCCGAACGCGGGCTCTTCGACGCGTTCTTCCTCGGCGACGGCCTGCGGCTGCGCGAGTCGGAGGGCGGCATCCACGAGCTGGACGTCGCCGGACGCCCGGACTCGATCACCCAGCTGTCGGCGCTCGCCGCCGCGACCGAGCGGATCGGACTCGTCTCCACGTCCAACACCACCTTCAACGAGCCCGGCGACCTCGCCCGGCGGCTCGCGGGGCTCGACCTGCTCTCCGGCGGCCGGGCCGGCTGGAACGTGGTGACCACCCACAACGCCTGGACCGGCGAGAACTTCCGACGCGGCGGCTTCCTCGACCACGCCGACCGCTACCGGCGCGCCGAGGAGTTCCTCTCCGTCGCGCGCGCCGTGTGGAACAGCTGGGCGGAGGGCGCGGTCGCCGGCTCCGTCGACGCCCGGTCCTGGTCGGTGCCGGGTGCGGTGGGACGCGTACGGTCGCGGACCGACCACTTCGACGTCGACCTGGCGCCGACGCTGCCGCGCAGCGCGCAGGGGCATCCGGTGATCTTCCAGGCCGGCGACTCCGGCGAGGGGCGGGACTTCGCGGCCCGCAACGCGGACGTGATCTTCTCCGCGCACGGTACGGACTTCGACGACGCGCTGGCCTTCGCCGAGGACATCCGGCGGCGGCTGCGGGCGGCCGGACGACCGGAGGACGCCCTGCGGATCCTGCCGGGCACGGAGATCGTCATCGGGGCCACCGAGAAGGAGGCGGAGGAGAAGGCCCGCTGGGTGCGCCTCGAACAGGTCACGCCCGCCGTCGCCCTGGGCATCGCGAGCAGGCTGTGGGGCGTCGACCTGTCCGGGCGGGACGCGGACGGGCCGCTGCCCGCCGAGGATCCGGTGGTCGCCGAGTACGACGGGAAGTTCGGTACCCGCCGGCTGGGCGAAACCCTGGAGGTGGTGGCCGAGTGGCGGGCGAAGGCCGACGCCAACGGCTGGTCGCTGCGCGAGACGGTCATCGAACTCGGTCCGCAGCGCGGGCACGTCGGCACCCCGGCCGGGCTCGCGGAGAGGTTCGCCCGGTTCGCCCGGCACGGGGCCGTCGACGGCTTCAACGTCTCGCCGTACCTGGTGCCGGACGGACTCGACGACATCGTCGAGCTGCTCGTGCCGGAGCTCCAGGAGCGGGGCGTGTACCGGACGGCGTACACGGGGACGACGCTGCGGGAGCACCTGGGGCTCGCGCCGGCGGTGTGACGCCTCGCTGCGGGTGTCCGGGGGACCGGGCACCCGCAGCGCCGCCGTCGGCCCGGAGGGAATCGTCCGCCAGCAGGCGGGCACCGGCGAGGGGGTCCTCGTCGACGTCCTCGACCTCGACGCCGTCACCCGCGTCCGTGCGTACGGCTCCGCCGGCATCAACCGGCCCTGGGACCGGCTCGCCCGCTACGGCGACCGGATCGAGCTGCCCGTGTACGGGGGCACGTTCCGGCCCGTGCCGACGCGCGACCGGGCGGCGCGGCTCCGTCAGGGGGCCGCCGACGGGCGGACCACGAGCACGGCGGCCACGTCGTCGTCGAGGCCGTCCGCCCCGTAGGCCGCGAGGTCCCGGTGGAGCAGCGCGGGCAGCTCCGCGGCCGGTTCCCGGGCCCAGCCCCGCAGCCGCAGCTCCAGCGGGTAGAAGGTGCCGGTCCGGTCCCGGGTCTCGCTGACGCCGTCGGTGTAGAGGAGCAGCCGGTCCCCCGGCCCGAAGGGCACCTCCTCGATCCGGTGGTGGTTGTCGGCGAGACCGGAGAGGTTGACGGGCAGCGAGGGGTCGGCGAAGTGCACGGGTTCGACGCCGGTCGCCCGCTGGAGCAGCGGGGCGGGGTGGCCGCAGCTGAGGAGCCGTGCGACGTCACGGCCGTCGGGGAGCTCCACCAGGACGACGGTGGCGAAGCGTTCGGCGGCGTCGGAGTCCGGGTCCCAGGCGCCGTAGCGGGCGAGGCCCTCGTCGAGCCGGTCCGCGAGGTCCGCGAGGTCGCGGGCCTCGTTGACGGCGGCGCGGAAGGAGCCGAGCAGGACGGAGGCGGTCTCGACGGCGCCGAGGCCCTTGCCCTGGACGTCGCCGAGCATGACGCGCACCGCGCCGGGGATCCTGACGGCCTCGTAGAAGTCGCCGCCGATCCTCGCCTTGGCCGCGGCCGCGACGTACAGCAGGTGCAGGTCGAAGCGGCCGAGGCGCTCGGGCAGCGGGCGCAGGACGACCCGCTGGACGACCTCGGCGACGGCGGTCACCTCCCGCAGGTCCCGCTCGTAGCGGGTGCGGACCCGGCTGATCCAGGCCGCGATGGCGGTCGCCACCGCGAGCACCGTCTCGCTGGCGAGGAGCTCGGTGGCGGACGCCACCTCCTGCGCCGGGCTGAGGAGCACGCGGATGACCATGGCCAGCAGTCCGATGCCGACGGTCCCGCGCACGCTCCAGGTGACGGCGGCGAGCGCGGGCGCGGCGACGAGGAGTCGGTCGAAACGCTCCCGGTCGGGGGCGAGGAGATCGGCGACGACCGTCAGGACCAGGACCAGGAAGGGCAGCGCGCGACCGAGGTTGAACTGGGTGCGCGCCGCCGCGCCGGAGGGACGGCGGTGACCGGCTGCGGGCATCTCATGATCGTACGCAGGGTCGCCCGCCGGGCCGGGGTGCCGTCGGGTCCGGGCGTGTCCCCGGGCGGTCGGCCCGGCCGGGCAGGGCCAGGGCGGCCGGGAGGGCGAGCGCGGCGATCGCCGCCAGGGCCGGGAGGGCGGCACCCCGGGCCGGTACGAAGCCGGCGTCGGGGACGAGGGCGAGGAGGAGGGTCGCGGTGGCGACGCCGAGCGCCGGGCCGATGTTCATCGCGGTCTGCTGGAGGCCGCCGGCGACCCCGGCATGGGCCTCGGGGGCGCGGTGCACGACGACGGAGGTCGCGGTGACCATGAGCGTGACGAACCCGGCGCCCAGGAGCGCGGAGGCGACGCCGACGGGGGCCGCGCCGGCGGTCGCGTCGAGCCGGGAGAGCAGCAGGACGCCGAGCGTGAGCAGCGCGGCCCCGGTGGTGGCGGTGCGCCGGGGGCCGAAGCGGCGCTGGAGCGGCGGGCAGAGCGGTGCGCCGAGGACCATGAGGACGGCGAGGGGCAGGACGCGCAGCGCGCAGTCGAGGGGGTCGAGCCCCTGGACGTCCTGGAGGAAGTACGTCGTCACGAAGAGCGCGCCGAAGAGGGCCGCGGAGGCCGCGAGGAGCACGGCGAGGCCCGCGACGACCGGCACGCTCCGGAGCAGCGCCGGGGGCAGCAGGGGGTCCGTGGCGCGCCGCTCGTGCCGCGCGAAGGCCGTTCCGGCGCCGAGGGCCGCACCCCCGGTGAGGGCGGCGGCAGCGATGCCACCGGGACGGGACGTCTCGTCGAGCGCCCGGACGAGCAGCCCGAGCGCGACGGCGAGCAGCAGGGCCCCGAGCAGGTCGAGCCCGCCGGGGCCGGCCGCCGGACGGCGCCTCGGCAGGGCCGGGGCACCGAGCGGGTCGGGCGTCGCGCGGTCGGGAGGGTTCGGGCGTCGGCGGGCCGGCGGGCGCAGGGCGAGCAGGCCGATGGCGAGGGTCGGGGGCACCCCGAGGAGGAAGACCGCGCGCCAGCCGTACGCGGAGACCAGCGCGCCGCCGACGAGGGGCCCGGTCGCGGCGGCGAGGCCGATGGCGGCGGTCCGCACGGCGATCGGGGTCGCCAGCCGCTCCGGCGGGAAGGCGGTGCGCAGCATGCCGAGGGTGGCGGGCTGGAGGAGCGCCCCGCAGACGCCCTGGAGCACGCGGAGCGCGATCACGGTGCCGATGCCGGGGGCCAGGGCGATCCCGGTGGAGGCGGCGGCGAAGCCGAGGGCGCCGACGGCGAAGACCCGGTGGTGGCCGTACCGGTCGCCGAGGCGGCCCGCGAGGACGAGGAGGCCCGCCACGGCGACGAGGTAGCCGGTGCTGGTCCACTGGACCTGCCCGACCTCGGCGCCCAGGTCGTGCTGGAGGGCGGGCTGGGCGACGGTCAGGACCGTGCCGTCGAGGGCGACGACGGCGGCGCCGACGACGCTGCAGGCGAGGGTGCGGTTCACGGGGCGGGCTCCACGGGGCCGAGGTGGGCGTCGAGCGCGGCGGCCAGGAGGGGGCCCGGGTCGTCGCCGCCGGTGGCGAGGCGGAGGCTGCCCCAGTGCCAGAGCTGGGCGAGGCCGTGCAGGTTGGCCCAGAGGACGCCGGCGAGGAGGGCGGGGTCGGCCGCCGGGCGGGCGCGGGCGACGAGCCCGGCGAGGTGGACGAAGAGCGGCAGGCTGGTCTCGCGCAGCCCGAGCCGTCCGCTCTCCAGCAGGTCGTGCCGGAACATCAGCTCGTACATGCCGCGCCGGGTGTCGGCGTAGTCGAGGTAGACGCGGGCGAGCACCCCGATCCGCTCGCGGGCCGTGGCCTCCTCGGGGTCCTCCTCGGCGACGCGGGCGGCCAGTTCGGCGAAGCCCTGGCGGGCGATGGCGGAGAGCAGTTCCAGGTGGCTGGGGAAGTACCGCCGCGGGGCTCCGTGGGAGACGCCGGCGCGGCGGGCGATCTCGCGGAGCGAGAGGGCTTGGACTCCCTCGGCGTTCACCAGCTCGACGCCGACCCGGACGAGCCGGTCGCGCAGCCCGTCCTCATGCTCTTTCAGTGACATGGACACTGTCTACCAAGACCGAGTAGACAGTGTCTACCCACCTGCGCGCTCTCGTCCGTTACACTGGCCGACAGCGAAGGGGAGTAGCCCTGCGAACCGGTCGTCGACACACTGGAACCCCCGGGTTCCCGGTGACCGGGTCCGCGGATCACGCGGACGGGCGAGACCTTCGGCCAGGCAACAACCGCGTCCGCGTTCCCGTGGGCGTGGTCCGTCATGCCGGGCCGAGTGGTCCCCCGTCGCCCACCGAGGCGTCGCCCGGAGCCACGGGGCCCGGACCGAGCAGAGAGCCCCGGTATGCACCTCGACCCCTTGGCGATCCTCACCGCCTTCGGGCTGATCTTCCTCGCCGAGCTTCCCGACAAGACGATGTTCGCGTCCCTCGCCATGGGCACGCGCATGCGTCCGCTGTACGTGTGGATCGGCACCTCCACCGCCTTCCTGGCCCACGTCGCCATCGCGGTGGGCGCCGGCAGCCTGCTCGGGCTGCTCCCGGGCTGGACCGTCAAACTGGTCTCGGCCCTGATGTTCGGCTTCGGCGCCTTCATGCTGCTGCGGGGCGGGGGCGACGACGAGGCCGACGAGGGCGGCCGGACGGTCAGCGGCTTCTGGCCCGTCTTCTCGACCGCGTTCATGGCCGTCTTCATCAGCGAGTGGGGCGACCTGACCCAGATCACCACCGCGAACCTGGCCGCCACCAACGGCACCTGGTCGACGGCGATCGGCTCGTTCGCCGCCCTGACGACGGTCTCCGCCCTCGCCCTGGTCGCCGGCCGCTTCATCGCCAAGCGCGTTCCCCTCAAGACCGTGCAGCGCATCGGCGGCGTCTGCATGGCGGGGCTCGCGATCTGGTCGCTGACCGAGGTCTTCACCGGCTGAGCACGCCCGGCTCCGGCGCACGCCCCTTCCCCCCTCGGGGAAGGGGCGTGCGCCGTCCTGCGTCCGCCGGGAACACGCGCCCACGGCCACCGCCGACGACCGGGCCATGACCGGCCCGCCGACGACAGAACCCCGACCCGACCGACGACCGGCCTCGGCCCACCGGGCTTCGGCGTCCGACCTCTTGATGAAGCAGTGAATCACTGCTTCACTCCTTCCATGCCCTACCGACGCACCCCCGCCGTCCAGGCCCGGCTCGACGCCCAGCGTGCCTCGGTCGTCGACGCGGCCCTCGAGCTGCTCGCCGAGCAGGGGTACGCGGGCTGCACGATGGCCGCCGTCGCCGCGCGCGCCGGGATCGCCACCGGGAGCGTCTACCGCCACTTCCCGAGCAAGGCCGAGCTCGCCGTCGAACTGTTCAGGTCGGTGGTGAGCCGGGAAGTGGCGGCCGTCTCGGAGGCGGCCGGTCGCCCCGGGCACGGTTCGGCGGCCGAGCGGGTGGTCGCCGTGATCGAGACCTTCGCCCAGCGGGCCCTGAAGTCGCCGCGCCTCGCCTACGCGCTGCTCGCCGAACCGGTCGACCCGGCCGTGGACGCGGAGCGGCTCGTCTTCCGGCGCGCGTTCCGGGACGTGTTCGCCGCGCGCGTCCAGGAGGGCGTGCGCTCGGGCGAGCTGCCGCCCCAGGACGCGGTCCTGACGGCCTCCGCGCTGGTCGGTGCGGGGGCGGAGGCGCTCGTGGGACCGCTGGCGGAGGGGTCCGTGGGCCCCGAGACCGTACCCGCACTCGTCACGTTCACCCTGCGAGCTCTGGGAGTTCCCGATGCCGACCACGCATGAGGTCACCAACCAGGTACCACCGCTGACCGGTCACGACGTCTCCGCCGACCCCGCCCTCCTGGAGGCGCTGCGCCGGGAGGGCGCGGGCTGGGCCGAGGCCGAGGTCCGCGAGCTCGGGGCGAAGGCCGGGGGCGAGGAGGCCCAGGAGTGGGGGCGGCTCGCCGAGCGCCACTCCCCCGTGCTGCACACCCACGACCGGTACGGGCACCGGATCGACGAGGTCGAGTTCCATCCGTACTGGCACGAGCTGATGGACGTGGCCGTGCGGCACGGGCTGGGCGCCGCTCCCTGGCGCGACGGGCGGCCGGGCGCGCACGTGGCGCGCGCGGCCAAGGTGTTCGTGTGGGGGCAGGCCGACGCGGGGCACCTGTGCCCGGTCTCCATGACGTACGCGGCGGTGCCCGCGCTGCGCGTCCAGCCCGAGCTGGCCGAGGTGTACGAGCCGCTGCTCACCTCCTCCGCGTACGACTTCGGGCTGCGGGTGCCGACGGAGAAGCGCGGGATCATCGCCGGGATGTCGATGACCGAGAAGCAGGGCGGCTCGGACGTCCGGGCGAACACGACCCGTGCCGTGCCGACGGGAGAGCCCGGGCAGTACGCGCTGACCGGTCACAAGTGGTTCACGTCGGCGCCGATGTCGGACGTCTTCCTCACCCTGGCGCAGGCCCCCGGCGGTCTGTCCTGCTTCCTGGTGCCCCGGGTGCTGCCCGACGGCGGTCGCAACGCGATCCGGCTCCAGCGCCTCAAGGACAAGCTGGGCAACCGGTCCAACGCCTCCTCCGAGATCGAGTACGAGGGCGCCCTCGGCCGGCTGGTCGGCGAGGAGGGCCGCGGGGTGGCCACCATCATCCGGATGGTCAACATGACGCGGCTCGACTGCGCCGTCAGCTCCGCCTCCGGCATGCGCCTCGGGCTCGTGCAGGCCGTGCACCACGCCACGCACCGCACGGCGTTCGGGGCGCGCCTGGTGGACCAGCCGCTGATGCGGAACGTGCTCGCGGACCTGGCGGTGGAGGCGGAGGCCGCGACGGTCGCGGCACTGCGGCTCGCCGGGGCGGTGGACCGGGCGGCCCGCGGTGACGCCGAGGAGGAGCAGCTGCGCCGGCTCGGTCTCGCGGTCACCAAGTACTGGGTGTGCAAGCGGGCCCCCGCGCACGCGGCCGAGGCCCTCGAATGCCTCGGGGGCAACGGCTACGTCGAGGACTCGGGCCTGCCGAGGCTCTACCGGGAGTCGCCGCTGCCGTCGATCTGGGAGGGTTCCGGGAACGTCGCCGCGCTCGACGTGCTGCGGGCGATGTCCCGTCAGCCGGAGGCGGTGGAGGCGTACTTCGCGGAGGTCGACCGGGGCGCGGGCGCCGACCGGCGTCTCGACGCGGCGGTCGCGGGCCTCCGCAAGGACCTCGCGGGGCTCGGCGACCCGGACGCGGCGGCGTACGGGGCGCGACGCCTCGTCGAGCGCCTCGCCCTGGTCCTCCAGGGGTCCCTGCTCGTCCGGCACGGCCATCCGGCGGTCGCGGACGCGTTCTGCGCCTCCCGCCTCGACGGCGACCGGGGCCTCGCCTTCGGGACGCTGCCGGCGGGCGTGGACACGGCGGCCGTCATCGCGCGGAGCGGCCCGGGCGCGGTGGGCGTGCCGGTCTGACCGGTGCCGCGCCGTCCATGGCCCGAACGGCTGACCCGCGCGGGCACGGCCGCGGCCCGCCCGGCCCGTGCCCCGTCCCGGCGCCTCCCGGGTGGCAGGCTGGTGGCGCACGGTTCCCGGGCCGCGGCGTCGGCCGGTACGAGAGGGAGTCCCCGTTGGGCAGCGAGGCGATCCACGACGAACTGGACGGGCGGGCGGTCGACACGGCCGATCAGGTGGTGGCCTGGCGGCGCCATCTGCACCGGCACCCCGAGCTGTCCAACCGGGAGGTGAACACGGCCCGTCTGGTGGCGGACCACCTGCGCGCCCTGGGCCTCGACGAGGTGCGGACCGGCATCGCGGGCCACGGGGTCGTGGGCGTCCTGCGCGGGCCCGCCCCGGGAGCGGCGCCGGGCGGCGGGCGGGTCGTGGCGCTGCGGGCGGACATGGACGCCCTGCCGGTGAAGGACCTGTGCGGGGCGGACTTCGCCTCCGAGGCGGTGGACGCCGCCTACCCGGGCGGCCCGTTCCCCGTCTCGCACGCGTGTGGGCACGACTGCCACACGGCGATGCTGATGGGGGCGGCGACGGTGCTGGCGGGAGTCCGCGAGCGGCTTCCCGGCACGGTCCTCTTCGTGTTCCAGCCCGCCGAGGAGGGTCCGCCGGTGACGGAGGAGGGCGGGGCGCGGGCGATGGTCGAGGCGGGCGCCTTCGCCGACCCGGTGCCGACGATGGTCTTCGGCATGCACGTGACGCCGTATCCGAAGGGGTACGTGGGATACAGGATCGGCAACCAGTACGGCGCGTCCGCCCTGGTCCGCGTCGTCGTCACCGGAAAGCAGGTGCACGGCTCCACGCCCTGGGAGGGCGTGGACCCGATGCCGGCGGCCGGCGCGGTCCTGACGGGCATCGGTCAGCTCTACCGGCAGGTCTCGGCCTTCGACGCGGTGACGGTGACGATCGGGCACGTCGAGGACGTGGGCCGCTTCAACATCATCGGCCAGACCGTGACCCTGTGGGGCACGGTCCGCTGCGCCGTGGAGTCCGACATGGCGGAGGTCAAGCGCCGGCTGACCGTGCTGGCCGAGCACTCCGCGGCGGCGTACGGCGCGACGGCCTCGGTGGAGTACCTGCAGTCCGTGCCGCCCGTGCACAACGACGGGCCGTGGGTGGAGGCCGGGTTGCCGACCCTCCGCCGGGTGGCCGGCGGGGAACGCGTGGTGGAGACGGGGGCGACGCTCGGGTACGACGACGTCTCCGAGTTCGTCGGCCGGTTCGGCGGTCTGTACGTGATGCTCGGCGTCCAGGACGCCACGCTGGACGCCTCCGGCAGGCCGGTCCCGGTGGAGGGCGGGCGGGGCCTCGTCACCAACCACAACCCGCACTTCTACGCGGACGACGACACCCTCGTCACCGGCGTCCGTCTCCACGCGCACGTGGCGTACGACCATCTGACGGGCGCTCTCGTCACGCGGCCGGAAGGCCAGGGCCCGCGCCGACCGCCGCCACGAAGGCCCTGAGCAGAGCCGAGTCGGAGGCGGTCGGCCACACCAGGCCGTACTCCAGGGGCGGGACGTCGCGCACCGGGACGTAGGCGATGCCGGGGCGCGGGTGGTACCGGGCGCCCCGGGCCGCGCCGGGGGACGCGCCCCGGCCCGCGGTCACGTGGGAGAGGACCTCCTGCCAGGTGGCGGCGGCCGGGCCCCGGCCGACGGGCGCGCCGGACGGCGTGCTGCGCGGGTAGTGGTGGTCGGTCCAGTAGCGGGGGAGGGAGCCGCCGGGGGCGATCAGGTCGAGGCCCGCGAGGTCCTCCGGGCCGAGGGACGCGCGGCCCGCCAGGGGGTGGCCGACGGGCAGGAGGAGCACCCGCTCGTCGGCGACGACGACGGGGCCGGTGGTGAGGTCCGGTTCGCGGACGGGGAAGGCGGCGCACTGGACGTCCAGCGTCCCGTCCTGGAGCGGGCGGACCCCGCCGTCGAGGGGGACCTCGTGGACGGTGATCTCGCAGCCCGGGTGGAGGGCGGTCACGGCCTCGGCGGCGGCGGTGAGCAGCTCGCCGCCCCAGGGGGTGCCGAAGCCGACGCGCAGCCTGCCGTGGACGCCGCGCCCGGCGGCGGTGGCGCGTTCGAGGGCGGCCCGGATCCGCCGGTGGGCGGGCAGGAGGTCCTCGTACAGGGTGCGGCCGACGGGGGTGAGCCGGACGCTGCGGCTGGTGCGGGCGAAGAGCGGGGTGCCGACGCGGCGCTCCAGTTTCTTGACGGTCTGGCTGATCCGGCCGGTGGAGACGCCGAGGCGCTCGGCGGTGCGCCCGAAGTGGAGTTCCTCGGCGAGCGTGAGGAACGCCTCCAGTTCGTACCGTTCGAGCACCGGCCCCACCCCTTGACGTCCGTCGATCGTTGAGTGTGGCTCAACGCCGTTTTCATGATGGCACCTTGATCGGCCGGGGTGGCGGCCGGGAGCCTGGAGGCGTCCCCCTCCCCCGTACGGAAGGGCCTCCGTGGTCCCGCGCACCTCCACCCCCGCCGTCTCCGCCCCGCGCGTGAACGTCCTGCTCCTCGCCGTGGCGGGAGCGGTCGCCGTGGCCAACATCTACTTCCCGCAGCCGCTGCTCGCCGCCGTGGCGCGCGGCCTCGACGTGTCGGAGCGGACGGCGGGGGCGGTCGCCTCGGCCGCCCAGATCGGGTACGCGCTCGGCATCCTGCTGCTCGTGCCGCTCGCCGACTCCGCGCGGCTGCGTCGCCTCACCTCGGTGCTGCTCGCCCTGACCGCCGCCGCCCTGCTCGTCGCGGCGGCGGCGCCCGACGTGGTCACCCTCACGCTCGCGACCCTCGCCCTCTCCACCACGACGGTGCTGCCGCAGATCCTCACCCCGGTGGCGGCGGTGCTCGCCGGTCCCGGACGGCAGGGCCGGGTCGTGGGTCTGGTGGGCCTGGGCCTGACGCTGGGCTCGACGCTCTCCCGCACGGTCTCGGGTGCCGTGGCCGACGCGAGCGGCAGCTGGCGGGTGGCCTACGTGGTGGCGGCCGTGGCGACGGCGGCGCTGCTGCCCGTACTCCCCCGCCGACTGCCCGAACGGTTGGGGTCGCGGGGGGACGCCTCGTACGCCGGGCTCCTGGCCGGGCTTCCGCGGCTCCTCGCGGTCCACCGGGAGCTGCGGGTCTCGGCGCCGCTCGGGGCGTGCGTCTTCGCGGCGTTCAGCGTCTTCTGGTCCGTGCTCGCCTTCCACCTGGCGGCCCCGCCGCTCGGGTACGGGCCGGGGGCGGTGGGCCTCTTCGGGGTGCTGACCCTGCCGGCGGCGTTGCTCTCGGCGGCGGCCGGGCCGCTGGCCGACCGGTACGGCGCCTCGGCGGTGACCGCCGGGGGGCTGGGGTGCGCGGGGCTCGGTCTCGCGGTGGCCGGACTCGGCCCGTACTCCCCCGTGGCCCTGGTGGCCGGGGCGAACCTGCTGGTGGTCGGGGTCAGCTCGTGTCAGGTGGCCGGCCAGGCCCGGATCTTCGGGATCGGTCGGGCGGTGGCGGCGCGGGTCAACACGGTCTTCATGCTGGCCACGTTCGGCGGCGGGGCGCTCGGCTCCCTCGCCGGGTCCTGGCTGTACGCGGCGCACGGCTGGTCGGCCGCTCTGCTCGCGGCGGGGGCGTGCGTCGCCGCCGGCGGGCTCGTGGCGGCCTCCGCGCGACCGGCGGTCCCGAGTTGCGTCCGGGACGTCACACGGGAGGCTGGGGGTATCCGTCCGCGCATCCCGCAGGGAGAGTCATGATGCTGGACCTCGTCACCCTCGCCGACGAGCACCTGTCCGCGGCCCGTACGGCGCCGCACGGGCGCAGCGCCCATCTGGTGGTGCACGACGGGGTGCTGCGGCAGACCGTCATCGCCCTGACCTCGGGCACCTCCCTGGACGAGCACAACGCGCCGCCGGCCGCGAGCCTCCAGGTGCTGCGGGGCCGGGTGAGCCTGACGGCGGCCGGACGCGCGGAGGAGCTGCGGGCCGGCACACTGCGGATGATCCCCAAGGAACGGCACGGGCTGACGGCGCTGGAGGACGCGGTGGTGCTCCTGACGGCCGTGAACGACTGAGGGACCGGGCCCGGTCGAATATTCGCTGCGCCCCGCCCGGTGGGCGGGCAGACTCGCCCCCATGGCGGACACGAGGGCGCGGGCGGGCACGGGGGCGTTGGCGGACACGGGGGCGTTCCGGGACGAGGTGGGCCGCTGGGCGGCCGGCGGTTCCGACGGGGAGGCGGCGCGGGCCCTGGCCGTGGGCCTGGGGCTGCGCACGGCGGTGCTCCTGGAGGGCCCGAGCGACTTCGCGGCCGTCGGGGCGCTGGCCGCGCGGCGCGGCCGGGACCTCGCCGCGGAGGGCGTGTGCGTGGTGTCCATGGGCGGCGCGACGAACATCGCCCGCTACGCCGAACTCCTCGGACCGCCCGGACTCGGCCTGCGCCTGACGGGGTTGTGCGACGAGCGCGAGCGGGGCTTCTACGAGCGCGGTCTGCTGCGGGCCGGAGCACCGCCCCGGGACTTCTTCGTCTGCGTGGCGGACCTGGAGGACGAGCTCATCCGCGCGCTGGGCCCGGCGGGGGTCGAGGAGATCATCCGGACGGAGGGCGACCTGCGCCCCTGGCAGACCTTCCTGTCCCAGCCCGCCCAGCACGGCCGGACCCGGCACCAGCAGCTGCGGCGCTTCCTCGGCACGAAGAAGGGCCGCAAGATCCGCTACGGCGCCCTCCTGGTGGAGGCCCTGGAGGCCGACCGGGTGCCGGCGCCGCTCGACGGCCTCCTGGCGGGTGCGTGACCCCCGAGGGCGCGCCGCCGGGCCGCCGACCGGGGCGCGGGTTCCGTCCGGCCCCGTTCCCGCGGCGCGCGCTCAGTCGTCCGTCGTGACCAGGACGAGCGGCGTGCCCCCGCAGGGCAGCAGGCGCAGTCCCGCGGTGCGGTGTTCGGCCGGCGGGCCCGCGAGGACGGCGGCGAAGTCGGGGCCCTTGGTGAGAGATCCGGCGAGGTGGGCCGGGTCGGTGGAGGCGGCGACCCGGCCCCGCGCGTTGACGAGCCGGGCCGGCGCGGGCAGCCGCTGGAGCACGGGGAGCACGGCCGCCTCGAAGTCGCGCAGGTAGACGTCGGCGGCGGCCACGCCCACGAACCGGCCGTCGAGGGCGACCGGCGCGGAGAGCGTGAGGCTGTACTCGTCGGAGCACAGGTAGTCCACGTAGGGCCCGGCGACGGCCCGGCGTCCGGTCTCGCGGGGCAGGGTGTACCAGTCCCAGTGGGTGTAGTCGGAGTAGGCGGAGTGCTCCGGGTCGAGGTCGAGGAGGAGCGGGCGGACGGCTCCGCCGGGGCCGCGCTGCCACCACTCCAGCCAGCCCGGTGCGTCGGTGAGGAGTCCGGGAGCGGCGACGAAGCCGACGCCCGAGACCAGCGGATGGGCCGCGAGCCGGGCGTGCAGTCCGGGGCGCAGGCCCGTCAGGTCGGCGGCGACGGGCCCGCGGCCCGCTCCGGTCGCCCCGGCGAGCAGGGCGCCCGTGTCGGCGCCGGTCCCGGCGACGGCGGCGAAGACCTCTTCGAGGGTGTCCTCGACGCGGTCGACGACCGCGTCGACCGGGTCGGTGTCAGCGACGGCCCCCACGGGGCCCGCGAGCCCGGTGCTCCTGCCCATGCGTGTCCTCCTCGGGACGAGGCTCGGTTGCGCGGCCGGAGGTGCCGAGGCGCAGCGCGATCAGCCGCCCCACCGACTCCCGTACGCACGTCTCGGCGAGCGTTCTGGCCCGCTCGTCGGCCTCATCCTGCACGGCGGAGATCACGGCGCGGTGACGATCCGACACATTGCCGAGATGGACGGGGTCGTCGAGGACGAGGCAGAGCAGCGCGCCCAGGTCCGTCTGGAGGGCGATCTCCTCGCGGGTGAGGCGGGCGGACTGGGCGGCGGCGGCGAGTTCGACGTGGAAGCGGCCGTAGAGCCTGCTGCGGGTCGCCGGGTCCCCGGCGGCGGCGAGTTCCTCGACCGTACGGGTGAGGGGGCGCAGATCTCCGGGCTGGGTGCGACGGGCGGCGAGCAGGGCGGCGGCGCCGGAGACGGCGGCCCAGTGGTCGCCGAGGTCGCGGAGTTCCTCGGTGGACCAGTCGGCGAGGCGGGCGCGCAGCCGCTCCTGCGGCGGGTGGTCGGGCAGGGTGACGAAGCTGCCGCCGCCGCGGCCCCTGCGGGTGGTGACGAGGCCTTGCTGCCGCAGGGCCATGAGGGCTTCGCGCAGGGTGACGGTGGAGACGCCGAGCTGTCCGGCGAGTTCGGTCTCGCCGGGCAACTGCTCCCCGTCGGCGAGGAGTCCGAGCTCGATGGCGTCGCCGATGCGGCGGACGACGGTGTCGACCCGGGCCCGGGTGTCGACGGGGGCGAAGACGGCCCTGCGGGCCGCGCCGGTCCCGGCCGCGCCGCCTGCCTCGTCCGGCCTGCCGTTCGGTCTCACGGTTAACCACCTCGCGCGTCGGGCGTTGACTCAGGCTTTACCTTAAAGGGGTCTTGAGATTTGAACTATGACTTCATATGTTTACGCCCACGCCCGAGCAACGCTCCACCGCACCAGAAAGGTTCCCGCCCATGGAGGGAATGGCGATCCGGCTGACGGGACTGCGCAAGACCTACGGCCGGACCGAGGCCGTGGCCGGGGTGGACCTGGAGATCGCGGACGGCGAGTTCTTCTCGATGCTCGGCCCCTCCGGCTCCGGGAAGACGACCGTGCTGCGGATGATCGCCGGTTTCGAGACGCCGACCGCCGGGGCCGTCGAACTGGCCGGCCGCGACGTCACCCGACTGGCCCCCTTCGAGCGGGACGTGCACACCGTCTTCCAGGACTACGCGCTCTTCCCGCACATGACGGTCGAACAGAACGTCGCCTACGGCCTCAAGGTCCGCGGCGTGGCCCGCGCCGAACGTCTGGTGCGCGCCCGGGCCGCCCTCGCACAGGTCGGCCTCGAAGGCCTCGGCAGGCGCCGGCCCGCCGAGCTCTCCGGGGGCCAGCGCCAGCGGGTCGCCCTGGCCCGCGCGCTCGTCGGCCGCCCCCGCGTGCTGCTGCTCGACGAACCCCTCGGCGCGCTCGACCTCAAGCTCCGCGAGCGGATGCAGGTCGAGCTCAAGGCGATCCAGCGGGAGGTCGGCATCACCTTCGTCTTCGTCACCCACGACCAGGAGGAGGCCCTGACGATGAGCGACCGGATCGCCGTCTTCCACCGGGGCCGGATCGAACAGGTCGCCGCGCCCGCCGAGATCTACGAACGGCCCGCGACCCCCTTCGTCGCCGGTTTCGTCGGCACCTCCAACCTGCTGGCAGGGGAGACCGCCCGTCAGGTGGTCGGGGCGCCGGGCACGTACAGCATCCGCCCGGAGAAGATCCGGATCCTCCCCGACCCCAAGGCGCCCGGCGACCCCGGGCACGCCACCGCCGCCGGCACCGTCGCGGAGGTCGTCTACCTCGGCGACTCCACCCGCTTCCTGGTCGACCTCGACGGCGGCGGCCGGCTCACCGTCCTCCAGCAGAACCTGGAGACCTCCTCCGCCGACCTCGCCGCCTTCCGGGGCGCCCGGGTCGGCCTCCAGTGGCACCAGGACCACGCCGTGCGCGTCCCGGAGACCCCGTAGCCCCCTCGCACCGCGCCCCACGCCCCCGTCCCCCTCACGCAACGGAGAACCACGTGCGCCCGCACCGCTTCCTCCTGACCGCAGCCGCCCTCTCCGGGCTGCTCCTCGTCACCGCCTGCGGATCGGCCGATCCTGCGGGGTCCGGGAAGTCCGGCGGCCTCAACCCGCCCGACCTGAAGGCGCCGACGGCACTCGGCAAGGCCGAGGGCGAGGTCAACCTGATCGCCTGGGCCGGATACGTCGAGGACGGCTCGAACGACCCGAAGGTCGACTGGGTCAGCGCCTTCGAGAAGCAGACCGGCTGCCGGGTCAACACCAGGACCGCCGCCACCTCCGACGAGATGGTCTCGCTGATGAAGACCGGCGCGTACGACGCCGTCTCCGCCTCCGGCGACGCCTCCCTCCGCCTGATCGCCTCCGGCGACGCCGCCCCCGTGAACACCGCGCTCGTGCCCCACTACGCCGACGTCTTCGCCGGGCTCAAGGGCAAGGAGTGGAACTCCGTCGAGGGCGTCGCCTACGGCGTCCCGCACGGCCGCGGCGCCAACCTCCTCATGTACGACACGGAGAAGGTCCGGCCGGCCCCCGACTCCTGGTCCGCCGTCTTCGACGAGGCCTCGGCGCACAGCGGCAAGGTCACCGCCTACGACTCCCCCATCTACCTCGCCGACGCCGCCCTGTACCTCAAGGCGACCGAGCCCGAGCTGGGCATCAAGAACCCGTACGCCCTCGACCAGAAGCAGTTCGACGCGGCCGTGGCCCTGCTCAAGGAGCAGAACGCGCACGTCGGCGAGTACTGGAGCGACTACCTCAAGGAGATCTCCGCCTTCAAGAGCGGCGACTCGGTCGTCGGCACCAGCTGGCAGGTGATCGCCAACCTCGCCAGGTCCGAGGGCGCGAAGATCGACGCGGTCCTGCCGAAGGAGGGCTCCACCGGCTGGTCGGACACCTGGATGGTCTCCGCCAGGGCCAAGCACCCCACCTGCGCCTACAAGTGGCTCGACTGGATCATCTCGCCGAAGACCAACGCGCAGGTCGCCGAGTACTTCGGCGAGGCCCCGGCCAACGCGAAGTCGTGCGCCGAGACCGCCGACAAGAACCACTGCGCCGTCTTCCACGCCACCGACGAGGCGTACTGGAAGCGGGTCCACTTCTGGACCACCCCCATCGAGCAGTGCCTGGACGGCCGGACGGACGTCCGCTGCGTGCCGTACGCCCGGTGGGTCCAGGCCTGGACCGAGATCAAGGGCTGACCCCGGCGCCATGACCGCACTCTCCCCCGGGCTCTCCCCCGAGTCCGCGACGCGGGCCGCCGGCCCCGGCCGCGGCGCCGTCCGACGGCTCGCCGGGGCCCTGCACCGGCGGCCCCGGCTGCGCCTCGCCGTCCTGCTCACCGCCCCGCTGCTCTGGCTGGTCCTCGCCTACCTCGGCTCCCTCGCGGCCCTGTTCCTCTCCGCCTTCTGGTCGACCGACACCTTCACCTCCGAGGTCGTCCGGATCTGGACCTCGCAGAACTTCGAGGAACTCGTCAGCTCCCCCGTCTACCGCACGGTCGCCCTGCGCACCGTCGGCGTCGCCCTGGCCGTGACCGCGCTCTGCGCCGTCATCGCCTTCCCGCTCGCCTTCTACACGGCGCGCGTCGCGCACCCGCGCCGCCGCCCGCTGTTCGTGGTGGCGCTGCTCATGCCGCTGTGGGCTGGCTACCTCGTGAAGGTGTACGCGTGGCGGCTCATCCTCTCCGAAGGGGGGCCGCTCGACTGGGCGCTGCGGCCGTTCGGCCTGAGCGGCCCGGGGTACGGGCTCACGGCCACGGTGCTCGTCCTGACGTACCTCTGGCTGCCGTACATGGCGCTGCCGATCCACACCGCGCTCGTCCAGCTCCCCGACAACCTCCTGAACGCCTCGGCGGACCTCGGGGCGAGGACCTGGCGGACCTTCGTCTCGGTGGTGCTGCCGCTGGTGTGGCCGGCGGTGGCGGCCGGGTCCGTCTTCACCTTCTCCCTGAGCCTCGGCGACTACATCACCGTGCAGATCGTCGGCGGCAAGACCCAGCTGATCGGCAACCTCGTCTACTCCAACGTCACCCTGAACCTGCCGCTGGCGGCCGCGCTCGGCACCGTGCCGGTCGCCGTCATCGTGGTGTACCTCCTCGCGGTGCGGCGCTCCGGTGCGCTGCGCAGCCTGTGACCGGCCGGAAGGACCGCGACCGATGAACCTCTCCCGTCCCGCGCGGATCGCGCTGCGCACCGCGGCCGGCCTCGGCTTCGCGGCGATCTACCTGCCGCTGCTGCTCGTCCTGCTCGGCTCGCTCAACCCGGACCGCTCGGCGAGCTGGCCGCCGCCCGGCCTCACGCTCGACTGGTGGGCGGCGGCCTGGGACAACGAGGGCGCCCGCGAGGCGCTGTGGACCTCGGTCCGGGCCGGGCTCGCGGCGACGGCGGTGGCCCTGGTGCTCGGCACGCTCATCGCCTTCGCGGTGCAGCGCCACGCCTTCTTCGGGCGGGAGGCCGTCTCCTTCGCGGTGGTGCTGCCCATCGCGCTGCCCGGCATCGTCACGGGCATCGCGCTCAACTCGGCCTTCGGCACGGTCCTGGAACCCCTCGGCGTCGGCCTCGGGATGTTCACGGTGGTCGTGGGCCACGCCACCTTCTGCATCGTGGTCGTCTTCAACAACGTGGTGGCGCGGCTGCGGCGGCTTCCCGGCTCGTACGAGGAGGCGGCGATGGACCTGGGGGCGCACACGTTCCGCGTCTTCCGGGACGTCACCTTCCCGCTGCTGCGCTCGGCGCTGCTCGCGGGCGGACTGCTCGCCTTCGCGCTGTCCTTCGACGAGATCGTGGTGACGACGTTCACGGCGGGGCCCGGGGTGCAGACCCTGCCGGTGTGGATCTTCAACAACATGACCCGCCCTCAGCAGGCCCCGGTGGTGAACGTGGTGGCGGCGGCACTCGTGCTGCTCTCGGTGGTCCCGATCTACGCGGCGCAGCGGCTCTCCTCGGACACACCGGGCGGCGGACGGGTGTGAGGGGACGGCCCCGGTCCCGGTCCGTCACCGGGTGGCGGACCGGTTCGTTCAGAGCCTCGGGCTCAGCGCGCCCGCGGGCGACCCGGGGACGGCGTCGGCGGCGCCCGTGGCGAGGGCGCTGCCCCGGAGCCACTCGGGCCAGCTGAGATTCCAGTCGCCGAAGCCGTTGTCGAAGGGCGTCATGGGCTTCCCGTACCCGTTGACGACCCGTACGAGATCCCCCTCGCGCACCGTATGGAAGAGCCAGGCGGCGTCCTCGGTGCTCATGCCCGTGCAGCCGTGGCTGACGTCCTCGCTGCCCTGGGCGTCGAGCGACCAGGGCGCGGCGTGCAGGTACTCGCCGCTCCAGGTCACCCGGGTGGCCCAGTGGACCTCGAGGTCGTAGAAGTCGGTGCTGCCGCGGGTGATGCCGATGGTGTCGCCGCGCATGCGGACGAGGGGCTCCTTGCCGAGGACCACCTTGATGCCGCCCCGGGTGCGGTAGCCGGCCTTGCCGGTGGTGACCGGGAGGGTGCGCAGGAGTTCCCCGTCGCGGAAGACGGCCATCGCGTGGGCGGAGACGTCGGTGACGGCCTCGATCCGGGCGCCCGTGGTGAACGTGAGGGGGCGCGAGGGGCCGCCGTAGAGGCCGCCGCCGATGCGGGCCCCGTCGAGTCCGCTGTGGACGCGGACCGTGGCGTGGGCGGGCCAGTACGTGCGGGGCCGGTAGTGGAGGGTGGTGGGTCCGACCCAGTGCCAGGCTCCTTCGACGTGGGGTTCGGACCGTACGTCGAGGGCCCGTTCCACGGCGCGGCGGGTCTCGGGGGCGTCCTCCGGTACGGGCCGGCTGAGCTCGGCGGTGACCGGCCGGCCCACTCCGTACGTGCCGCCGTCCTCGGGCCCGAAGGCGACGGTCAGCCGCTCCCCGGCGGGCATCGGGGCGGTCCGGAAGTCGAGGCGGGCGCGGTGCGCGCCGCCGGCCCCCGTCCCGTCGACGACGAGCCGGGCGGCGTAGCGGGCTCCGGCCGGCAGGGGCGCGGCGCTGGTCCACCGGGTGTGGTCCGCGCTCTGCGCTCCGGCGATCCGGCGCCCGCGCCGGTCGGTGACGGTGACGTCGGCCAGCACTCCGGGGGTGCGGAGCGCGAGCTCCACGGACCCGGTGGCCGTCGTGCCGAGCATGAACGGGCGGCCCGTGAGGACGCGGTCGCCGCCGAGGACGACCGAGCGGCCCGGGTCGGAGCACAGGCCCGCGTCCGCGGCGCAGCCGTCCACCGCGACGACGGCGGTGGCGCCGCGGGAAGCGGCGGCCCCCTGCTCACCTCCGGAGTTCCGGCCCGGCGCCTGGGCCGCCGTGCCGACGAGGACGGCTCCGACGGCGAGGGAGAGGGCTCCCCATCCCCGTGCGTATCGGCGTGACGACACGTCGGACACCCTCTCCTTCATCCGGTGGCGTCGGCGGACGGTGCCGACCGCAGCATCAAAGCGGATGGAAGGAGAAAAAGATGATCAAGGCACCGGGCGTGGCGGCGGAGTCGGGGGCGAGACGACTCGAATGGGTCAGCGGGCCGGTTCCGGAAGCTCTTCGCCGGTCTCCAGAAGGGACTTGAGGCTGGAGACGAGCGCGGGCCAGCCCTCGCCGATCAGTCCCTTGATGGTGCCGTCGGGCTCCAGGTCCCCATGGGTGACCGTGAGCTTGACCATGTCGCCGGACGGCTCGATCACGAAGGTGACCCGGGACCTGCGCTCACGGGCGAGGCGCTCGTACGCCTCCTGTTCGAGGCGGACCGCCTCCGCCCAGGCCGGGGTGAAGGTGTGCCAGGTGTACGAGAGGAGGCGACCGGGCACGGCCTCGAGGACGACCTGCTCGGGGTCCTCGGTCCTGCGGCCGTTCTCGTCCCAGACCATCGGCGCGCCCGGGGTCCACTCCGACTCGAAGGCCACGCCCCAGTAGCGGCGCGTGAGCTCCGGGTCGGTGAGCGCCTGCCAGAGCTCCTCGGGGGTGGTCCGGATGTAGGTGGTGTAGACGAACGAGTCGCTGTCCATCGCGCTGCCCCTCGGATCTGCTCCCCCGTGGCCTGCCCCCCTCCACCCTAGGCAGGCGCCGAACGGACGTGCCAGCGAAGGTCCCCCGTCCGGCGGGAGGTGCTCCGTCGGTTGATTAGGTGCGGAGGAAACTATTCAACGTGCTGCTAGCGTGTCCGGATGTCCCTCAAGCACGCCGTCCTCGCAGCTCTCCTGGAGGGCGAGGCCTCCGGATACGATCTGGCGAAGATCTTCGACGTGTCCGTCGCCAACTTCTGGGCCGCCACTCCGCAGCAGCTCTACCGCGAGCTGGAGCGGCTCGCCGAGGCCGGTCTGATCGCGGCCCGCGTGGTGGAGCAGGAGCGTCGTCCCAACAAGCGGATGTTCAGCCTCACGGAGCCCGGCAGACGGGATCTGGCCGCCTACACGACGGCGCCGCCGCGTCCGAGCGCCGTCCGCGACGAACTGCTGGTGCAGGTGCAGGCCTGCGACGAGGGCGACACCGCGGCCGTCCGCGAGTTCGTGGCCCGGCGGATGGAGACGGCCCGGGCGAAGCTGGCCCGCTACGACCGGCTGCGGGAGCGGATGCTCGACGGCCGGGACGAGGACGCCTATCTGGGTGAGGCGGAGCGGATCGGCCCGTACCTCACGCTGATGCGCGGACGCTTCTTCGAGGAGGAGAACCTGCGCTGGGGCGAGCGCGCCCTCGCCGTGCTCGACCGGCGTGCCGCCGCGCGGGACGCGGTCCCGCGGAGGGATGACGCCGCTTCTACTCTGCGGTAACGTCACCGCCCGGCCGCCGGAGGCACCGGAGGCGACACAGGGACGGATCGGGCGGGCCTGCAATGAACGTCGGTGACCTCGTCGAGGACTTCAGCCTTCCGGACGAGACGGGCGCTCCGCGCTCGCTGACCGGCCTGCTGGCCGAAGGCCCGGTCGTCCTCTTCTTCTACCCGGCGGCCCTCACGCCGGGCTGCACCGCCGAGGCCTGTCACTTCCGTGACCTCGCGTCCGAGTTCCGCGCCGTCGGCGCCCTGCCCGTCGGCATCAGCTCCGACGGGGTGGAGCGGCAGCAGGAGTTCGCCGAGCGGCACTCGCTCGGCTACCCCCTGCTGTCCGACGCGGACGGCGCCGTACGGGAACGGTTCGGCGTGAAGCGCGGGTTCTCCCTCGCCCCGACGAAGCGGGTCACCTTCGTGATCGGCCAGGACCGGCGGATCCGGGAGGTCGTCCGCAGCGAACTGCGGATGAGCGCGCACGCGGACCGCGCCCTGGCCGCCCTGCGCGACGCCTGAGCCTGCCGCCTGCCGCCTGCCGCCTGCCGCCTGCCGCAGGGTGCCGCCTCGCTTCCCGCGCGGGGCGTGACCGGAACGGGCTCGGTTCGCACCGCGCCCGCCTCGGGGCGGAGCAGGCGGCGGACCGCTCGCCCCGCAAGAGGCGCACGGAGACACCTCGGCGGTCCGGACCACCCCCTTAATGCGAATATGAAATACCGGTTTGATACGGTCGGGCCGTGAGGCTGACGAAGTTCACCGACCTGGCGCTCCGCGCCGTGATGCACCTGGCGGTCGCCGCACCCGCGGAGCCCGTCGCCACCCGCGAGGTCGCGGAGGCGATGGACGTGCCCTACGCCCACATGGCGAAGGTGGTCACCCGGCTCCAGCACCTCGGCGTGGTCGAGGCGCGGCGCGGCCGTGGCGGTGGCCTGGCCCTGACGGAACGGGGGCGGCGCTCCTCGGTGGGCTGGCTGACCCGGACCCTGGAGGGCGAGGAGGAGGTCGTCGCCTGCGAGGGCGATCCGCCGTGCCCGCTGCGCACCGCCTGTCGGCTGCGCGGAGCGCTGCGCGAGGCGCAGGAGGCCTTCTACCGCGCCCTGGATCCCTTGACCGTGACGGAACTCGTGGAGTCGCCGACCGGTCCGCTGCTGCTGACCCTCGGCCCGCGCCCCGTGCGATCGCCCTGACGGCGTCCGCCCCCTCCGGGGAGCACGCGCACGCCCTTTAATACGTAGATCATCTACCAGATTGCGAGTCCTCATGCTGTCCGAGCAGGCCGTCCCGGTCGTCCGTGCCACCCTGCCCGCCGTCGGAGGCGCGCTCGACGAGATCACCGAGCGCTTCTACGGGCGCCTCTTCGCCGCCCGCCCCGAGCTCCTGCGCGATCTGTTCAACCGGGGCAACCAGGCCAACGGCGACCAGCGGAAGGCGCTCGCCGGCTCCATCGCCGCCTTCGCCGGCGCCCTGCTGGAGAACCCGGACGGCCGCCCCGACGCCGTGCTGGCCCGGATCGCGCACAAGCACGCCTCGCTCGGCGTCACCTCCGAGCAGTACAAGGTCGTGCACGAACACCTCTTCGCCGCGATCGTGGAGGTCCTCGGCGACGCGGTGACCTCCGAGGTCGCACAGGCCTGGGACGAGGTGTACTGGCTGATGGCGAACGCGCTCGTCGCCGTGGAGGCCCGCCTCTACCGGGAGGCCGGTGTCGCCGGGGGCCAGGTCTGGCGGTCCATGGAGATCGCCGAGCGGCGGGAGGAGACGGCCGACACGGCGTCCTTCGTCCTGCGGCCCGCCGACGGGACCCCCACGACCCCCTTCCGGCCCGGCCAGTACGTGAGCGTCCGGGTCACCCTGCCCGACGGCGCCCGGCAGATCCGCCAGTACAGCCTGTCCTCCGCACCCGGACACCCGCGGTGGCGGATCACCGTGAAGCGGGTCGACGGCGATCCGGCGGGCGAGGTCTCCTCCTGGCTGCACGCCCGCGCCGGCGCGGGTGACACCGTCGAGGTCTCGGCCCCCTTCGGCGACCTGGTCCTGCCCGAGGGCGAGGGCCCCCTGCTGCTCGCCTCCGCCGGAATCGGCAGCACCCCGATGCTGGCGATGCTCGACCACCTGGTCGCCACGGGGTCGAACCGTCCGGTCGTCGTGGCGCACGCCGACCGCGCCCCCGCCTCCCACGCGCACGCCGACGAGCTGCGACGACTCGTGGACGCGCTGCCGCAGGGGACGCTGCACCTCTGGTACGAGGTCCCGGACGGGTCCGACGCCCGGACGGGCCGGGCGGACGTCACGCTCCTCGACCTTCCGGCGGGCACCACCGCGTACCTGTGCGGGCCGCTGCCCTTCCTGCGTGCGGTGCGCGGCGACCTCCTCGGCCGGGGCGTCGCGGCGGCGGACATCCACTACGAGGTGTTCGGTCCCGACCTGTGGCTCGGCACCGAGGGCTGACCCGCCCTCCCGGTCGACTGACGGACGGGCGCGGGGAACGACGAAGCCCCGGTTGGACGGGGGATTCCAACCGGGGCCGATCGCCGTGACGGGGCGAAGAGCGGTCACCTCTCGGGGGGGGGACCTTGGGGACCGGACCCCTTCGCCGTCACGTACATATGAACGGTAAACCTTTCCCGAATGTTCCGGGGCGCCCCAGGTGGGCGATGTGAGTCACCTCACCCGTTTTCGCCGGGTACGTCAGTCCTTCTCGGGGCGGTAGACGGTGCCGGGCTCGGCCCTTCCGGGCGCGAGGAGCTCCGGCACCGTCACGAACGTGAAACCTCGCCGCTTCAGCTCGTCGATGATCGAGGGCACGGCCGGCACCGTCCCGTCGTAGATGTCGTGGAGGAGGATGATCCCGTCGCGGTGCGCGTTCTCGAGCACGCGTTGCCGTATGAGCGCCGAGTCGGTGGTGGAGTAGTCCTTGGCCGTGACGCTCCACAGGACCTGGGCGAGTCCGAGGTCCCGACCGACGTCGGACACCGTGCCGTCGGTGCGGCCCTGCGGCGGGCGCATGAGGGTCGGCTTCCGGCCGGTGATCTTCTCTATGGCGTCCTGGGTGCGCGAGAGCTCTTCGCGGATCTCGGACTCGTCGAGGTCGGTGAGGATCCGGTGCGACCAGGTGTGGTTGGCGACCTCGTGGCCCTCGTCGGCGATGCGCCTGACCACGTCGGGGTAGCGGTCGACGTGCTTGCTGCCGAGGAGGAAGAAGGTGGCGGGCACCTGCTTCTCCTTGAGGACGTCGAGGAGGTGGGGGGTGTCCTTCCCCGGTCCCGCATCGAAGGTCAGGGCTATGCACGCGACCTCGGCGCAGTCGACGCGGCGGGGCGCGCCCCCCGCCTTGTCGTCCGTTCCGCCCTCCCGGCGGGCGTCCTGCGGGGTGACCGGGTCGACTCCGCAGGCGCTCAGCGTCAGCATCAGCGACACCGCGGCGAGCAGTGCCGTGCTCACCGCTTTGCCGCGGCCAGGCCTGGATCGGAACATGGTGGACCCGCTTTCCCCGTAGTGCCTTCGATGTGGCCGTCACCGCTGGTCAGGGCGGTGCGCGCGGCCGGGAGGCACTCTACACACGGTGTATACCGGGGATGTCGGCGGGGTCCGCCGACCGTTCACGGGCACACGAGAACCCCGGGCGGCGCCCGTCCGCGCCGCCCGGAGCATCCGCGCGTCCCGCTCTCAGCGGGACGCGAGCAACAGCCGGGCCTCGGTCTCCTGGTCACCGGAGACGGCCTGCAGGGACTGGATGTCGAAGCCGGTGGCGAGCACCTTCTCGACCTCGTCGACGGCTCGGTAGCCGCCGGTGAGCGTGACCCCGACCGGGGCGGTCAGATGGACGGGACCCACTTCCTCGTACCGTCCGCCGGCCGTGTCGAACGTGGCGGTCCAGACAGTGGGAGCCGGTCCCGTGGCCGCCTGGGGGTTCGGTGTCGTCGTGTCCTCCAGCCGATACACCCGGTCGAGGACGTCGAACACGGCCTGGGCGTCCTCCTTGCAGCAGTCGTTGAGCTGCACGGTGACGTCGGTGTCGATGTGCAAGTCGTACACGTCGCTCATCTCCTCGCGGCCCGCCGGCCTGTCGGGGTCCCACGCGCTCCTCGTGCCGGGCACTCGTCGTGCCACGCCTCCAGCATCCCTCTCGGGCGGCCGCCCCGCGAGGGCCGTCGCCCTCGGTCAGCGGCCCTCGACGACGCTCTCGACGGTGTCGGCCTCCGAGGCGCGTTTGTCGGGCCGGTACCGTACGACCCGGGCGAAGCGGAGCGTGACGCCCGCCGGATAGCGCGTCGAGACCTGGAGTCCGTCGTACGCGATCTCCACGACGAGCTCGGGCCGCACGCGCACGGTGAAGCCGTCGTCCGACACGGCGAGTTCCCGCAGCCGCTCGGTCTGTCGGCGCAGCATCTCGTCGGTGAGCCCCTTGAAGGTCTTCCCGAGCATGACGAAGTCGCCGTCGGCCGTCCGCGCGCCGAGGTGGAGGTTGGAGAGCAGCCCGGTCCTGCGGCCGTGCCCCCACTCCGCGGCGAGCACGACGAGGTCGACGGTGTGGACGGGCTTCACCTTCAGCCAGGTACGCCCCCGGCGACCGGCCACGTAGGGCGCCTCCAACGCCTTGACGAGCACGCCCTCGTGTCCCCGGGCCAGGGTGTCCGCGTAGAACCGCTCGGCGGCTCCGGTCTGCGCGGGGTCGGCCGGATCGGTGACGACGGTGCGGCGGACCCGGTGCGACTCCGGCAGCAGACCGGCGAGGACGGCGTGCCGCTCCAGACCCGGCCGGTCGATCAGCTCCTTCCCCTCCACCGCCAGGACGTCGAAGAAGACCGCCGTGAGGGGAAGGGCGGCACGCGCACCGGCCACGTCGATCCGGGAGCCGACCCGGGCGGAGATCGTCTGGAAGGACATGGGTCTCCCGCTCCCGGCATCGAGTGCGATCACCTCGCCGTCCAGGACGAACCCGTCGGCGGCGACCGCGCGGGCCGTCGCGACCACCTCGGGGAGACGGTCGGTGATGTCGTCGAGCGAACGGGTGTACACCCGGACGTCGTCGCCGCGCCGATGCACCTGGATGCGGATCCCGTCGAGCTTCTCCTCGACCGCGCACGACCCCAGGGCCGCGATCGCCCCGGCGACGGAAGCGGCGGTGTGGGCGAGCATGGGCTGCACGGGACCGCCGACCCGCAGGGTGAACCGCTCCAGCGCGGAGGCCCCTTCGGCCAGCACGGCCTGGGCGACCGGCGGCAGCGAGCCCTCGAGCATCACGGCACGCCGCAGTTCGAGGGCGGGCACCCCGGCGGCCCGCGCGACCCCTTCCAGGGCGATGGCGCCGAGGGCCCCCTGCCGCACCTCTCCCGTCAGCAACCGCACCAGGAGTTCCTGCTCTTCGTGGGTGGCGGCGGAGAACAGCCCGTGCACGAGCCGGCTCCGCTCGGCGCGGGCTCCGGTGCCGGACACGGCGGCGAGCTCCGTCATCGCCGCGTCGACCTGCCCGAGCGTGAGGGCGGGGCCTTCGGCAGGCGGAACGGCCGGTGGGACGACGCCCTTGAGGACGCTCCATCCGACCCCGATCCGCCCCTGCGGGAGTCGCCCGGACAGATACGCGATGACGAGCGGGCTCTCGTCGGGTCCGGCCTCGGCGAACAGCTCGGCCAGCAGAGCGATCTTGCGCGAGCGCGCGGAGGCGGCGGTGACTTCCCGGGACACTTCCGCGACACGCGCCAGCAGCATGGGCCCATCCTCTCCACCGCCCGACCCGACCGCACGTCAGAGCGCCCCGTCAGGGCCAGGCCGTCGAACGCCTCCGCCGTCGGGGCCGCGTCGGCCTCGCCCCCGCGCCCGTGCCCGCACCCGCACTCGCACCCGACGTCCTCCCCCGCCGGAAACGCTCCAGGAACCTCGCGCGCACCGGACGACCCGGCGGCCGGTCGATCACCCCGGGCCGCCCCGCGCCCAGCGGTACCGCCTCCGCCCGGACCGCCCCCGCGTCGTTCGGCACCGTCGGCGCCGCCTCCGCGCCGGTCGGTACCGTCGGCGCCGCCTCCGTGCTGACCGGCGCCGTCTCCATCCGGGCCGTCCCGCCGGGATGCGGGGCCTGTCGCTCCGCGCGTGCCTCGTCCAGCGCCAGGGCGAGGCTCAGCCGGTGCCAGGGCGAGGCTCAGCCGGTGCCAGAGGATCTCGTCCGGGTCGTCGGCCAGCGCCAGCCGTTCGGCGATCTCACGCGCGGCCTGCGGCACCGGCATCCCGGGCGGTGGAGGCGGACGCAACCGGCCGAGGTACGTGCGCTCGTACGGATCGTCGACGACCTCGGCCACCTGGACCGGGTCGAGCAGGGAGGCGATGGCGGCGGCCCGCGCCCAGGGGTCTTCGGTGGCGCGGAGCAACAGGGAGAGCCGCCTCGCCCGCCAGTTCCTCGCCCGCAGGTCCTCGTGCGCGGCAAGGCGCTCGCGGAGGTGCGGCGGCAGCCGCCCGGCGAGGAGGGCCGGACAGGCGAGACCGAACTCGGCGACCTCCTGTGCCAGATACATCCACACCACCGCCCGGTAGCGGTTCAGCGAGAACCGCACCGGGCTGATGTGCCCCGTCCGGACCAGCCGGGTGAACCGGTCGGCGGTGATCCCGAGGAGGGCGGCGGCCTCCCCCGTACCGACCGCGCGCACCCGCTCGCGCAGGCCTGCGGGGAAGTCCGGGGCGGCCCTGAGGCGGTCGAGCTCGCCCCGCTCGACCCGCCTCCGACCGCCTTCGCCGGCCGGCGCCGTCCTCACCAGTCCGAGCTGGACCGCGAGCCGGAACTCGTCGCGCCTCAACTCCAGTTCCTGCGCGGCCCGTCCCGGTGCCACCGTGCGCGTTCCTTCGTCCACCGTCATTTCGCGTCCCTCCCCCTGCGTCCGTGTCCCCTTCGGACAGCGGGCCTCTCGGACCCACACGGAAGAACGTAACGCAGAGTGACGACACTCGCACGCCCTGTGGACGACGCCCTGTGGACAACCTGCCCGACAGCGGCGTCAGAGCACGCCGCCGCCCGGGACGCCGGGCTGCCGCGCCGCCACACCGAGGTGCTCGCCGACCCGGTTGACCAGCAGCGTCATCTCGTAGGCCACCTGGCCGACGTCCGCCTCCGCCGCGCTCAGGACGCACAGGCAGCTGCCCTCGCCCGCCGCCGTCACGAAGAGCAGCGCGTCGTCGAACTCCACCATCGTCTGCCGTGCCCGGCCAGCCCGGAAGTGCCGGCCCGAACCCCGCGCGAGGCTGTGCAGGCCGGAGGAGACCGCCGCCAGGTGCTCGGCGTCCTCGCGGACGAGTCCGCTGCTCGCGCCCGTCACCAGGCCGTCGTTCGACAGCACCAGCGCGTGCCGTATGTGTCCGACCCGCTGCGTCAGGTCGTCCAGGAGCCAGTCCAGTTCCTTGTCCAACGCCATCAGTGGTCCTCCCCCTAGCCGGTGCGTCCCCCTCGGCCCGGACCCCGGTGGTCCTCGAAGCCCTGTGGTACGTCCCGTCGTGGTCCGCGTATCGCCGCAAGCCTTACGCACTGTCGTGGACAGGGCAAGCACTCCACCGCGTCCGCGCGTGCCGCGGACGCGTCGGCGGCTCCTCAGCCGACCGTGTCCAGGAGCCGGGCGGTGTGCATCCGCCCCGCGTACTCGACCAGGCGGATCAGCACTTCCTTCCCCGAGTCGCGGTCGCGCGCGTCGCACAGCACGACGGGCGTGCCGCGGTCCAGGTCGAGGGCGCGGGACACGTCGTGCGCCCCGTACGCACGCGCGCCCGTGAAGCAGTTGACCGCGACCACGAAGGGGATCTTCCGGTGTTCGAAGTAGTCGACCGCCGGGAAGCAGTCCTCCAGGCGCCGCGTGTCGGCGAGGACGACGGCTCCCAGGGCGCCCTGCGACAGCTCGTCCCAGAGGAACCAGAACCGGTCCTGGCCGGGCGTGCCGAAGAGGTAGAGCGAGAGCCCCGAGCGGATCGTGATGCGGCCGAAGTCCATGGCGACGGTCGTGGTGGTCTTCCGGTCGACGCCCCCGGTGTCGTCGACGTGTTCACCGGCCCTGCTGAGCCGTTCCTCCGTGCGCAGGGGCCGGATCTCGCTGACCGCGCCGACGAGGGTGGTCTTTCCGACGCCGAATCCGCCGGCGACCAGGATCTTCAGCGCGAGGGCGGAGGTGTCCGCGTCGTCGTCCGTGCCGGTGCTCTCAGAGCGCTCGTAGGCCATCGATTACTTCCCTCAGGATTCTTTCGTCAGGGAGCTGGGCGGGCGGTACGGGCCGGCTGACGCGCACGAAGCCCGATTCGAGGAGGTCGCCGAGGAGGACCCGGACGACCCCGACGGGCAGGTCGGCGTCGGCGGCGAGTTCGGCCACCGACTGGGTCTCGGCCCTGCACAGGGTCAGCAGGGACCGGTGCTCGGGGCCGAGGAGCGCCTCCTCTGCCGGTCCGGGCGGCTCGTCGTCCACGACGACGAGGGCGATGAGGTCGAACCGTACGTTGCTGGGGCCCGGCTTGGTCCGTCCGCCGGTCATCGCGTACGGACGGACGAGGGGTCCCGCGTCGGCGTCGTACCACTGGCTGCCCGGCACGGGCGGGCCGTCGCCGGTGCTGTCGTCGTTCATGGGTCGCTCCGGGTCAGCCGGCGGCCGGCGGGGTCGCCGCGAGGCGCGGCGGGGTGTGCAGGTGCTCGCCGACGCGCTTCACGAGCCGGGCCATCTCGTAGGCGATGAGGCCGATGTCGGCGCTCACGGAGCTGAGGACGGCGAGACAGGAGCCGTCCCCCGCCGCGGCGACGAAGAGGAAGCCGTCGTCCATCTCGACCATCGTCTGGCGGACCCCACCGGTGTGGAACTGCCGTCCGGCGCCCTTGGCGAGGCTGTGGAAGCCGGAGGCGATGGCGGCCAGGTGCTCGGCGTCCTCACGGCTGAGCCCGTTGGAGGCGCCCACGGCGAGGCCGTCGTTCGAGAGCACCACGGTGTGGCGGACCTCGCGGACCCGCATGACGAGGTCGTCGAGGAGCCAGTCCAGTTCGCCGGACCGGTGGTGCGAGATCCGCTCGTGGTCGATCATGCGTCGTCTCCTTCGGAGCGAGGGTCGAGGGGTGCGGTGCCGCGGTCGGGGTCGTGGCCCGTGTCGGTTCCGAAGCCCGTGCCGAGGGGGCGCCTGGTGCCCGGGGCGGCGCCGCCGCCCCGCTGCCAGCCGTCCCGGTAGGCCGCCATGCGGTCCCGGACCCGTTCCGGGGTGCGCGCATCCGTGCCGGGTGCGACCGGTGCGGTCACCGGCGCCGGGGCGGGCGCCTCGCGCAGCTGCGGGACGAGATTCGCCTGCCGTACGCGGCGGGGCAGTTCGCTCCCCGTGTCGGTCCGGTCGGCCGGCGCGGTCGGCGGCTGCCCCGTCGGCGGCGCCGGCGGGGAGGGGGCGCGGCGGCGGAGTTCGGTCACCTCCGCGGGAAGGGAGGCGGACGCGGAGGTGGTGGCGGTGGCGGGCGCCGGCTCCTGCCGTGCCGTGAGCGCGGGCACGGCGGTCGGGCGCGTCGGCGGCTGTGGGTGAGGGGCCGGAGGAGACGGTGGGCGGGAGGCCGGAGGGGACTGCGGCGGGCCCGCCTGTCGCGGTCCGTCGGTCTGCCGCGGCAGGCCCGCGGGGCGCGTTTCCGGCTGCGGTGCGGCCCGGTGCCCGGACGAGGCGGACGAGGCGGACGGCGCCGGGTCCCCGGAGAGCGCGTGGGGCGCCGGGGCGGGCGGGGCGGGGCGTGCGATCGGGGGGCGGCCGAAGCGGCGGGCTTCGGCGCGCTGCGCCTCCTCGCGCTCCCGTGCGGCGCGCCCGTTGTCGCCGTGCGGGGTCCCTTCGGTCCGGAACCCGCGCCGTACGGCGTCGGCGGCCGGTCCGCCCGACGCGTGGGGACGGGGGTTCCCCGCGCGCGGGGTTCCGTCGTGGGACGTGTCGGGGTCGCTCCCCGGTGCGCCGCGACCGGGTGGCAGCGCGCCCTGGAGCAGGTCGGTCGGGAGCAGGACGACGGCGGTGGTGCCGCCGTAGGGGGACGTTCTCAGATGGACCCTGATGTCGTGGCGGGAGGAGAGGCGGCTGACCACGAAGAGGCCGAGCCGGTCGCTGTCGAAGAGGTCGAGGGCCTCGGACTGGGCGATACGGGCGTTCGCCTCGGCGAGGGTCTCCTTGCCCATGCCGAGCCCCCGGTCCTCGATCTCCAGGGCGTAGCCGTTGCCGACGGGTTCGCCGCTGACCCGGACCTTGGTGTGGGGCGGGGAGAACTGGGCGGCGTTCTCGATGAGTTCGGCCAGGAGGTGGGTGAGGTCGGCGACGGCTCCGCCGACGACGGCCGTCTCGGGGAGCCGGCGCACCTCCACGCGCGCATAGTCCTCGATCTCGGAGACGGCGGCGCGGACGACGTTGGTGAGGGGGACGGGCATGCGCCAGGCGCGCCCCGGGGCGGCTCCGGAGAGGATGATCAGGCTCTCCGCGTGGCGCCGCATACGGGTGGTGAGGTGGTCGAGCCGGAAGAGGTCGCCGAGCTCGTTGGGATCGTCGGCGCGCCGTTCCATGCTGTCCAGGAGGTTGAGCTGGCGGTGGACGAGGACCTGGCTGCGGCGGGCGAGGTTGACGAACACCCCGGAGATGCCGCTGGCGAGTTCGGCGCGTTCGACGGCGGCGGAGAGCGCCGCGCGGTGGACGGTGGTGAGGGCCTCGCCGACCTGGCCGATCTCGTCCTGGGAGGCGGGCCCGGGCGGCGCTTCGGCCTGGACGTCGATCTCCTCGCCCGCACGGAGCCGGCGCATGGCGGCGGGGAGTTTGCGGCGCGCGATGCCGAGGGCGGTGTTGCGGAGGCCGACGAGCTCGACCACGAGGCCGCGCCCGATCCGTACGGAGATGACGAGCGAGGCGGCGACGGCGGCGAGGCCGAGGACGACCGCCGCACCGCCCGCCGTGAGGGCACCGCCCGCGAAGGGATCGGAGCGGTCGGCGGTCGCGCGGCGCGCGTCGGTCTCGATCGCGACGAGTCCGCCGTGTACGGCCGCGAGGGCGTCGTCCCACTCGGCGGAGGTGACCGCCTGGGCGGCGGGGCGGCCCGGGGCTGCGGCGCTGACCCGGTCCTCCGCCCGGGTGAGCCGGGCGTGGTCGCCGTCGGCGGAGAGGCGGGCCCAGGCGGCGCGTGCGGCGGCGGGGAGGTCGACGGTGGCCGAGTCGGTGAGGGTCCGCCGGGTCTCGACGGCCCCGGCGAAGTCGCGGAGCCGGTCGGGGGAGAGCCGGCCGGTGAGGTGGGCGGAGGTGAGGAGGGCGTCCTCGCGGGACAGCATCTCGCCGGCCCTGCCGAATTCGAGGAGTACGCGCGCGTCGGCCCCCTGCTCGGCCTCCTGGATTCCGGTGAGGGCGCCGTCGACCGCGAAGGCGGCGGAGATGGTGTCCGTGTACTCCTCGTACGCCTGGTCCCAGTCGGCGCGTCCGTCGGCCGCGGCGGTACGGAGCCGGGCGAGGCCCTCGACCCTGCCGACGAACGCGTTCACCCGGCCGGCGACGTCGCCGGGCAGGGCTCCGGTGTCGCCGACGGTGTGCGTGCCGTCCAGGCGGAGCCGGGCGACGGCGTCGTCCGTCCGGCGGATCCGGTCCTTGAGCTCGGCGGCCCGGGCGGTGCCGGGCGCCGCGGCCTGCCGTACGGCGGCGCGTCGTTCGGCCTGGAGCGCGGCGAGCGCGGCCGTCACGGGCTCGCGGATCTCGGCGTCGATGCGCTGGAGCCGGCGGAGCCGGGCGACGTCCTGCGCGGTGGTGACGGTGGCGAAGCCCCAGAGGGCGAGGAGCGAGACGACCGGGACCATCAGGAGCGAGACGATCTTGGCGCGGACCGAGCGCGGGCGCAGCCCGTGGAGCGCGGGACGGCCGCGGTGCTCGTCGGCCGACGGAGGCCCGGCGGGGGCCCCCGGCCGTGCGGAGGACCACCCGGGGGACTGCCCCGAGGGCCGGCCGGGGAACTGGTCGGAAGGCCGACCGGAGGGCCGTCCGGAAGACCCCCCGGGGACCGGCCCGGAGGGTTGTGCGGACGCGCCGGCGATTCCGGTGGCGGCATCCCGCGTCGAGGTGCCCGCGTGCCCCGCCGGCGGCGGGGTCCCGGGGGTCCGCTCCCCCGGCTCGTCGGCGGGCGGGCCCGCGTGTGCGCGCCGCCCGCGCGCGGCCGCCGGTGGCGGCGTGGCCGCCTCGGCGCCCTTGGTCTTGCGGGGAGTTCGCATGGCCTCCTCGTTCCGGCTGCGTCTGTCTCTGGTGCGGTACGGCATGGCGTGGTGCGTGCCGGGGGTCGGACTCTGGTGCGGTACGGCATGGCGTGGTGCGTGCCGGGGGTCGGACTCTGGTGCGGTACGGCGTGGCGTGGTGCGTGCCGGGGGTCGGCTCAGGTCGTGGGCGTGCGGGTCGCTTCCCCGGCGCGGAATCCGGGCGGGGCGACGTCGACCGCGCGCTCGTCCGGTTCGATGAGGCGTCCGGCGGAGGCGTACGCGGCACGTTCACCGGCCGTCGGGGTGAGGGCGACGAAGGCCGAGGTGATGAACAGGTACGAGCCGAGGCCGACGGCGAGGGGGAAGACGAACTGCATGAGCATGGCTCCGGGGAGAGGGGCGCCGGAGGGGACGACCTCGATCCGCACGGCGAGCATGCCGGTGTAGTGCATGCTGGTGACGGCCGCGCCCATCACGAGGGAGGCGACGGCCACGGCCGCGGGCGCGTGGATGTTGAGTGCCGCCCAGAGCGCGGCCGTGGCGGCGACGACGGCGATCAGGACGGAGAGGCCGACGAGCAACGGGTCGTACCGCACCTGCCCGTGGAGCCGGAGTGCGGCCATGCCCAGGTAGTGCATGCTCGCCACGCCGACGCCCGTGGTCAGGCCGCCGATCAGGAGCGAGCGGCGCCGGTCGCGTCCGTGGCCGACCACGAAGACGCCGACCCCGACGACGGCCATCGCCATGACGAGGCTGAGGAGCGTGAGCGGAACGTCGTAACGGATGTCGGTGCCCGTCACGCCGAATCCGAGCATCGCCACGAAGTGCATCGTCCAGATGCCGGTGCCGATGGCGGAGGCGGCGGTGAGCAGCCAGTTGCGCCGTGACCGGCCGGTCGCGTCGAGCGCCCGCACGGTGCAGCGCAGCCCGAGGGCGGCGCCGATGCAGGCCATCGCGTACGACAGCGCGGGTGTCAGCCAGCCGAAGGTGGCGTGGTCCAGGTGTCCCATGGCTCGGGGACGCTAGTGCGCATAAGGGGCGCACCGGGGGCGCATTTCGAAAGCTGCTGGAATATGACAAAGAGATGGCCCCGAACGATCGGGCCGAGCTCGAACGGGCACACAGAACGTTCACCCCTCCGGGTATCGGATCCTGCGAGATCATGGACGCATGAGCGACGACCCCACCCAGGTACGAGAGTTCTTCGGCGCCCGCGCCGCCGACTGGGACAGCCGGTTCCCCGACGACGGCCCCGCGTACGCCGCGGCCGTGGACGAGCTCGGCCTGCGTCCCGGCGACGCGGTGCTGGACGCCGGATGCGGGACCGGCCGGGCGCTCCCACCGCTCCGGACCGCCGTCGGCCCCTCCGGCACGGTGCTCGGCGCCGACCTCACCCCCGAGATGATCGAACGGGCCGTCGCCTCCGGACGCGGCGGCGACGGGGGCGGGACGCTGCTGCTCGCCGATGTCGGCCGGCTCCCGGTGCGCGACGGCGCGCTCGACGCCGCGTTCGGGGCGGGGCTCGTCTCGCACCTCGCGGACCCCCTCGCCGGCCTGCGGGAACTCGCCCGCGTCGTACGGCCCGGGGGTCGCCTCGCCCTCTTCCACCCGATCGGGCGAGCCGCCCTCGCGGCCCGTCACGGCCGGCAGGTCACGCCGGACGACCTGCGCGCGGAACCCCGGCTGCGTCCCCTGCTCGCCGAGGCCGGCTGGCGGCTCGTCGGCTACGTCGACGAGGACGCCCGCTACCTGGCCCTCGCGGTCCGCGAGGGCTGAGCCTCCGCCACGGGCGACCGGGCCCGTCGGACGCTCCCCCGCATGTCCACCACGGATGCCAACGCCCCCTTCTTTACCGGCACTTCGCTGTCTACCGTGGAGGTGCCGGGCAGTCGTGCCCGGGAAAGGCGGCGAGCCGTGACACGCGTTCCGGAAAGACTGCGCAGACTCCTCCCCTCCGGCCGGAAGGCGTCCGAGGCCGCCTCGCCCGCGCCACCGCGCCCCCGCCAGGGGCACAACCTCTTCGAGGCCGCCGCCGAGTACGTGGCCGCCTGCGCCGAGGACGACCCGGCGCGGGCCGAGGAGGCGGCGAGCCGGGTCTCCCCCGGCATGCTCTCCTTCGGCGTGAACGAGCTGGCCTGCCGTGCCCTGATCACCCTCGCGCGGGAGCGGAACCAGTCCCCCCGCGCCGTGGCCCGCTCCCTGCTCGGCCTGCGCGACCAGCCGACCGTCCGGCGGGCCGGCGACGCGTGACGGAGCCGCCCCCGAGGCGCGAGGTTCCGGGGCGGAGACCCTCGACGCGCGGGTTACCCACTGGTTAAGGTGCGCCGACGACCAGATGGGGAGGACGCCGTGGCCGGTACGGAGCCGATCGCCGAGGCCGACGCCGACGAGCTGTTTGTGCTGACCGCGGCGCTGCTGACGCCCGGGCGCTTCCCGAGCGTGCTCGGTGACGACTATCCGGCGGCCTGCGCCGCGCTGGGCCTGCGGCCGTACGCCGAGGGGTACGGGCTCGTGTTCGGCCAGGACGGGCACGGGGCCCGCTGGACGGTCGTCGTCGACGACGTGTCGCTCGTCGCGGTGGCCATCTCCTCCTGGGACTGCGGCATGGCCTACGACCTGTCCCCCGACGAGCGTTCGGTGGTGGCCGGACTGCCGGGTTGGCCGCTCCCCGTGGCGACCGCCGCCCCGGGCCTCCCGGCCCCGCACGATCCGGAGCCCGAGGAGGGCGATCCCGCACCGCTGGTCCCGCCCACCGGCGAGGAGTGGGGCCCGGTGCAGCGCCGGCTGGGCGCCGACGAGGTGGCGCTCCAGTGGGACGCCTGGCGGGCCCGGGTGGCCGACGGGGGTACGGGCGGAGGGCCGTCGGCGTCGGCTTCCGGCGCGGAGACCGAGGAGACGGACACCGCCGCTTCCGGCCCGTACACCGGGGTCAGGAGGGTTCTGCACGAGCTGCGCGGCTATCTGGAGGAGCCGCCGCCCGTGGGGCGGGTGCGGTCGGCCTCCGGGATGCTGCGTGCCGACGGCCCCGGCTGGTCGCTCGTGGCCAAGGTCGACGACATGGCGTTCGTCCTGCTCGACGAGCTGCCGCGCGAGGTCCTGCCCGTGAGGCGGGGGCCGCGACTGCCCGCTCTCCTCGACGCGCTCGACGCGATGGCCGTGCGCGCCTCCTGAGGGCCTCCACCCGTCCCCGGACCCGCCTCGGCCCTGTCCCGGCCCCGTCCTGGCTCCCCATAGGGCGACGGTCCGAGGTGTGGTTCCCAGCCATGGCCCGACGACGGGGATGCGCCGCACGATGTGGCGCCGCACCCCTTTCCCGTCGTCCCACCGGAGGCCCGCCATGCGCCTGTTCCCAGGCGTCTCCTTGATCACCGCGCTCCTCGCCGGGGTCACCGTCCTCGCCCCGGCGAGCCCCGCCGGGGCCGAGGCACCGGCCGAAGCACCGGCCGCCGCGCACTGCGCACGGCAGGACCGGCTCCATGTGCCCGGCGCCGAGCGCCGGCAGTCCGCCTGTCTGGACGACCTCACGACCACCGGGCTCGCCGGCACCCCGTACACCGATCCGGCCGACCAGGCCGGCCTCGCCGCGAAGGCGACCCGCAACCCCTCGGGAGTGCCCGGCATCCAGATCGACGGCTACTTCCCCGACGACTCCCGCCTGAACACCACCCACGGCTGGGCCCATGACGCGCAGTTCGTCATCCGGCTGCCCGACCACTGGAACGGCGGGCTCGTCGTCACCGGCGCCCCCGGCAGCCGGCGCCAGTACTCCACGGACGCGCTGATCTCCGACCAGGTGCTCGCCCGGGGCTTCGCCTACGCCGCCACCGACAAGGGCAACACCGGTCCGGACTTCTTCACCGACGGGCGGGAGCCGGGTGACGCGGTCGCCGAGTGGAACCGCCGCGTGACCGAGCTGACGCGAGCCGCCAAGAAGGTCGCGCGGCAGCGCTACGGCCGGGCGCCGGAACGCACGTACATGACCGGCATCTCCAACGCCGGCTACCTCACGCGCTGGCAGCTGGAGAACCGGCCCGAGCTGTACGACGGCGGGGTCGACTGGGAGGGCGTGCTGTGGACGACGCGCGGCCCGAACCTCCTGACGAGCCTGCCGGTGACGGTGGCCCGGTCCCAGGGGCTCGCCGATGACGAGGACCTGATCGCTGCGGGCTTCGCGCCCGGCTCGCGCTTCCTGTGGCCGTACCACGAGAAGGCCTACTGGGGTCTGACGCAGAAGCTCTTCCGGGCCGAGTTCGACCCCGCGTACGACCCGGCCTGCCCCGGCTCCACCGCCGGCGGGACCGTGGAGCAGATCTTCGCGCCCTGCGCCTCGGACGCCACGTACGACTACGCCTCGCGGCCGGCGTCCGTCCACCGCGCGGTCGCGAAGGTCGCGCTGACCGGCAGGATCGGCAAGCCGCTCATCACGCTCCACGGCGATCTCGACGCCCTGCTGCCGATCGCCACGGACTCCGACGTGTACGCGCGGATGATCGACGCACGGGGCAGGGGCGGGCTGCACCGCTCCTACACGGTGCAGGACGGGACGCACACGGACGGCCTGTACGACACGTATCCGGACCGGCTGCGGCCGATCCTGCCGTGCTACCGCTCCGCGTTCGACGCCCTGATGCGCTGGGTCGAGGAGGGCACGGCGCCGCCCTCGGACCGCACGATCGCGCGCCCCGCGAGCGGCGACGTGGTCAACTCCTGCGCCCTGGAGGGCTGAGCGGGGTTCTCGGGCGGGTCAGACCCGCTCCAGCGGGCGGTGCGGCTCCGGCGGCAGTTCGGCCCGGACCGGGTCGCCGGGCCGCACCTCCCCGCCGGTGAGCACGATGCCCATGACGCCCGCCTTGCGCACGATCCCGCCGTTCTCGTCGCGGCCGAGGACCTGCTTGAGCAGGCCGTGCCGGAAGGCGTCGATCTGCGCGCAGGGGTTGCGCAGTCCGGTGACCTCGACGACTGCCTCCGCGCCGAGCCGGAGGAGGGTGCCGGTGGGCAGGGAGAGGAGGTCGATCCCCCGGGTCGTGACGTTCTCGCCGAGGTCGCCGGGGGCGACCTCGAAGCCGGCGCCCGCGACCTCGTCGAAGAGCTCGGCGTGGATGAGGTGGACCTGGCGGAGGTTGGGCCGGGTGGGGTCCTGCGCGACGCGGGACCGGTGCTTCACCGTCACGCCCGCGTGGACGTCGCCCTCCACACCGAGCCCGGCGAGGAGGGTGATGCCCTCCCGGTTGGGCTTGGTGAACGAGTACGTGCCGTTGCTGCTGACCGTGGTGACCGTGCCGCTGGTCATGGTGAGGGCTCCCCCTTCTCGCCCGGTCCGGGGGCCGGCTCCCCGGCACCTCCCCGGACCGATGATCACATCGCGCTTCGACGTACGACCCTACTCCGCGCCCTCGCCGCGGAGCGGCGCGCCCACCTCGTGCAGATGGCCGAGGGCCTGGCGGTACGAGTCCACGAAACCGGTCTCCGTGTACGGGACGCCCAGCGCGGCGCAGTGGGCCCGGACGGCGGGCTGGGCCAGGCGGAGGTTCGGGCGCGGCATGCTCGGGAAGAGGTGGTGCTCGACCTGGTAGTTGAGTCCGCCGAGGAACCAGTCGGTCAGGGCGCCGCCCCGGATGTTGCGCGAGGTGAGGACCTGGCGACGCAGATGTCCCCAGCTGTCGCCGTCCGCGTGCTCGTCCGGCCGTTCCATGCCCTTGTGGTTGGGGGCGAAGGCCATGCCGAGGTGCACGCCGAGGAGCATCTGGTGGACGAGGGCGAAGACGAGGGCCTGGGCGGGCGTCAGGAGCGCGAGGAGCAGCGTCGCGTATCCGGCGAAGTGGGCCAGGAGCAGGGCGCCCTCGACGAGCCGCTCGCGCCGGTCGCGGCACGGGCCGTCCTTCGCGAGCAGGGACTGGACTCCGTACACCTTGAGCGCGATGCCCTCCAGGGTGGTCAGCGGGAAGAACAGCCGGGCCTGGTGGCGGGTGAGGAACCCGCGCAGGCCCGTGCGGCCCGCCGTCTGGTGCTCGGCGAAGACGAGGACGTCGGCGGCGACGTCCGGGTCCTTGTCGAGGTGGTTGGGGTGGGCGTGATGGCGGTTGTGCTTGTCGTTCCACCACTCCCGGCTCATGCCGAGGAGGAGGTTCGCGTGGACGAGCTGGAGGATGCGGCTCGCCTTGCGGTTCGCGGTGATCTGGGCGTGGCCGGCGTCGTGGCCGACGAAGGCGGCGCGCGCGGAGAACAGGGCGAGGGGGACGGCGAGGAGCAGCGCCCACCAGGAGGGTCCGGTCAGGGCGAGGCCGGCCACCACGGCGGCGATGGCGAGGAGGTTGACGACGATGCCCCGGGCGTACCAGCCGGGGCGGTGTGCGAGGAGGCCCTGCTCCCTGACCGTCCGCAGGAGCGGGGTGAACTCGCTGCCGCCCCGGGCGCGGACGGGCGCCGCGACGGGGAGGGCGGCCGGGGGCAGGACGGTGGCCTGGGACATGGCGGGCTCCGGTTTTCTGTCGGTCGGTGCCGTGGGTTCACGGTCGGTGCCGTGGGTTCACGGTCGGTTCCGGTCTCTGGCGGCTACGGAGAACGTACGGATCCGTGATCGTCCGGGGCCATGGCGTCACCACCCGTCCCCTGCCGGGGGCGCACCGGGGGACGGGGGTGGGGCGTGCCCCACCCCTCCGCAGGAGACGGGAGCTTGTGGCGCGGATCACTTGGAGGAGAGCCGCTCCCGGGGGAACCGTCGGGTATTCTCGGCGACTCGGTCTCCAGGTAGTCAAATTTGAGGAATGCGTTGTCGCTCTCGCACGGACCCGATGATTCCGCCCGCGAACCCGCCCAGGACCTCTCTCCCTCGCCCCCACTCCTCCGCCACTCCGCCGTCTTCCTGCCCGCCGATCCGCCCCGCGCCGGACGGATCGCCTTCTGGTCACCGGACGGCGAGCCCCTGCCGGACGTCCACGCCGGTCACCCGGACGGCCCCGTGCACCCGGGCGACACCGGTCATCCCGGTGACGAGGGCCATCCGGGCGACATCGGTCGTCCGGGGGACACCGAAATCGCCGTCGTCGACGGGGAGTCGCTCCAGGTCGTGACCGTCGACGCCCGCGTCCTGTCCGTACGGGACGCCCTGCCGTTCCTCGCCCGCGCCCGGTTCTCGGACACCGCCTCCCCCGCGACCGCGTTCTGGGGTGCCGCGACCCTGTTCGCCCTGGACCTCGTCGCGCGCGGCCTGCTGCTGCCCGGTCTCACGCCCGGCGACCACGACGCGTGGCGCGTCGGACCGCTCGGCCCGGAGGAACTGGCCGGACTCCGCACGCTCGCCGCGTCGATGCCGCCCGTCGCGCACGCCGTGCCCCTGCCCTCCCACGCGTCCCCGGCCGACGACGCACCGCCGTCCGACGACGGGCCACTGCTGCTGCCCGAGCCCGAGGCGCTGCTGCGCGCCTTCGCCGACGCGGTGGCCGACGCGCTGCCCCGTACCCCTGCGGCCCCGCTGGCCGCCGGTGGGCCGGCCTTCGCGGCCGACGCGCCGCAGACCGTGCCCGAGCAAGGGGCGTGGGCCGCCGACGTGGCGGCCGTGCACGACGCCGGCGTCCGGCTCTCGCTCCGGCTCGAACTGCCCGGCTTCACCACGGAATCCCGGGAGGCGCCCGCCTTCCGGGCGGTGCTCCAACTGCACGGGGCCGCCGATCCGACCCTGGTCGCGGACGCGGCGGAGGTGTGGGCGGGCTCCGGCCGCGCCGGGGCCGCGTTCGGGCCCCGGGCCCGGATGGACGCCCTCCTCGCCCTCCGGCGTGCCGCCCGCGCCTGGCCCCCGCTGTCCCCGCTCCTGTCGGCGGCCGTGCCCGACACCGTCGAACTCGCCGACGAGGAGGTCGCGGAGCTCCTGGGAGCGGCGGCCACGGCCCTCGCGGCGGCGGGCGTCCAGGTCCACTGGCCGCGCGAGCCGGCCGGCCGGCTCACCGCCCGTGCGGTGATCGGCCCGGAGGCAACCGAAGCCGGTGCCGGGGACCCCGGACTCGCGGATTCCGGGCGCGGGGGCTCCGCGCTCCGTGACGGCCTCGGTCCCGGCGCGGACCTCACGGGCGCGCCGTACGCCACGGACGACGCGGACGCCGCCGGCGCCGCCCGCGCCTCCGCGCTGCCCTCCTTCCTCGCCGCCGACTCCCTGCTCGCCTTCAACTGGCGCTTCGCCGTGGGCGACCACGAGCTCACCCGGGCCGAGTTCGACCGGCTCGCCGAGGCGGGACGGCCGCTCGTACGGCTGCGCGACCGCTGGGTCCTCGTCGATCCGGCCGAGGTGCGCCGGGCCCGGGCCCACCAGGACCGCAAGGTCACACCGGTGGACGCCCTCTCGGCCGTCCTCACCGGCACGACCGAGATCGACGGGCGCTCCGTCGAGGTGGCCGCGACGGGCTGGCTGGAGCGGCTGCGGGAACGGCTCGCCGAACCCGAGGGCGACCGGCCGGAGATCGCCCAGCCGCCGGCGCTCGCCGCGACCCTGCGCGACTACCAGCTGCGCGGGCTCGACTGGCTCCACCGGATGACCTCGCTCGGCCTCGGCGGCTGTCTCGCCGACGACATGGGGCTCGGCAAGACGATCACCGTCATCGCCCTCCACCTGCACCGGCAGAGCGACCCGGCGTCCGCCGGGCCGACCCTCGTCGTCTGTCCGACCTCGCTCATGGGCAACTGGCAGCGGGAGATCGAGAAGTTCGCCCCCGGCACCCCGGTGCGCCGTTTCCACGGCGCGGCCCGTGACCTGGAGGAGCTCGCCGACGGCGGCTTCGTGCTCACCACGTACGGCACCATGCGGCTGGACGCCGAGCGGCTCGCCGCCCGGGACTGGGGGCTCGTCGTCGCCGACGAGGCACAACACGTCAAGAACCCGTACTCGGCGACGGCCCGTCAGCTGCGGACCATCGGCGCACGCGCGCGCGTGGCGCTGTCCGGCACGCCGGTGGAGAACAACCTCTCCGAACTGTGGGCGATCCTCGACTGGACCACGCCGGGGCTCCTCGGCGGTCTGGGCGCCTTCCGGACCCGCTTCGCCACAGCCGTCGAGGGCGGGCGGGACCCGGCCGCCGCCGAGCGGCTCGGCGCCCTCGTCCGTCCCTTCCTGCTGCGCCGGCGCAAGTCCGATCCCGGCATCGCCCCCGAGCTGCCGCCGAAGACCGAGACCGACCGGACCGTCTCCCTCACGCCCGAGCAGACCGGTCTGTACGAGGCGGTGGTACGGGAGACCCTCGCGGCGATCGCCGAAGCCGACGGCATGGAGCGCCGCGGCCTCGTCGTGAAGCTCCTGACGGGCCTCAAGCAGATCTGCAACCACCCCGCCCAGTACCTCAAGGAGGAACGGCCGAGGATCGAGGGCCGCTCGGGCAAGCTGGAGCTGCTCGACGAGCTCCTCGACACGATCCTCGCCGAGGGCGCGTGCACCCTGGTCTTCACCCAGTACGTGGGGATGGCCCGGCTCCTGGAGGCGCACCTCGCGGCGCGGGGCGTGCGGACGCAGTTCCTGCACGGCGGCACGCCGGTCGCCGAGCGCGAGGCGATGGTGGCCCGCTTCCAGGGCGGGGAGGTCCCCGTCTTCCTCCTCTCCCTGAAGGCCGCCGGTACGGGGCTCAACCTGACCCGCGCCGAACACGTCGTGCACTACGACCGCTGGTGGAACCCGGCCGTGGAGGCGCAGGCCACCGACCGCGCGTACCGGATCGGGCAGGACCGTCCGGTGCAGGTCCACCGGCTCATCGCCGAGGGCACGATCGAGGACCGGATCGCCGCGATGCTCGACCGCAAGCGCGAGCTGGCGGACACCGTACTCGGCTCCGGCGGGGACGCCCTGCCGGAGCTGACCGAACTGACCGATGCCGAACTGGCGGAGCTGGTGCGACTGCGAGGGGACGGACGATGAGCGAGTACGGACAGGGGCGCGGCCACGGGCACGGGCGCGGGGACGACGAGCGGACCTTCGAGGCGTTGCCGCCGGCCCAGGGCGGCGGATTCACCCGCACCTGGTGGGGACGGGCCTGGCTGAAGGCCCTGGAGGACACGGCGCTCGACGGGCAACAGCTCAAGGCGGGCCGCCGGCACGCGCGCGCGGGGGCGGTGGGCGCCGTCTCGGTGCGGCCCGGCCGGATCACCGCGGTGGTCAAGGACCGTGACGGCACGGCGTACCGCGGGGACGTGCTGGTGCGGGAGTTCTCGGAGGAGCAGTGGGACCGGCTCCTCGACCTCGCCGTGGACAGCGCGGGGCACATCGCCGCACTCCTCGACCGCGAGATGCCGCCGCACCTGGTGGAGGACGCGGCGGCGGCCGGGCTCGACCTGCTGCCGGGCATCGGGGACCTCGACGCGGAGTGCGGCTGCGAGGCCTGGGACCACTGTCCGCACACGGCGGCGCTCTGCTATCAGGTCGCCCGCCTCCTCGACGAGGACCCGTTCGTGCTCCTCCTGATGCGCGGACGGGGCGAGCGCACACTCCTGGAGCAGTTGCAGGAGCGCAGTGCCGCACGGGCCGCCGCGCCGTCCGCCCGCGAGGGGGCGGAGACCGGCGGTGTGCCGGTCGGCGGGGCCGGTGGTGTCGGCGGCCCCGGAGAGGCCGGTCGGATGCCCGGCGTGTCGGCCGAGGAGGCGTTCGCGGCGGGCTTCCTCGTGCCTCCGCTGCCCGCCCCTCCGGTCGCCCGGGCCGTACCGGGCCGACCGCCGTCCCTGGACACGGACACGCCGCCGGAGCCGGGAGTCGACCCGGCGGCCCTCGAGTTCCTCGCGGCCGACGCGGCGGCACGCGCGCACCGGCTGCTCGGGGAGTCGACGGGCGGCGGGGGTGCTGCCTCCCCGGTCGGGGCGGGTCTGCCGCGTCCGGTCTCCCTGACGGTCGCCCAGGACGCGGTACGGCTCGCGGCGGGCGCCCCCGCCCCCTCGATCGCGGCGCGGCTCGCCGACGGCTCGGGCAGGTCGCGGGCGGAGCTGGAGTCGGCCACGCGCGCGTGGCGGTTCGGCGGCGCCGCCGCCCTCGCCGTACTGGACGAGGAGTGGACGCCGGACGCCGAGGCGCTGGAACGGGCCGCGGACCGGCTCGCCGGGGCGTGGGTGGACGACGACCGCCCGGCGCTGCGGCGCGCGGGCGGCGCGCGGTGGACGGCCGTGGGCGCGGACGCGCAGCTGCGACTCGGCGAGGACGGGCGCTGGTGGCCGTACCGGAGGGCCGGGGCCCGCTGGTCCCCGGCCGGCCCGCCGGACCACGACCCGGCGGCGGCCCTGGCGACGGCGTTCGCCGCTGGTGGCGGTGAAGCCGGTGCCGGGAAGCCCGGCGCCGGGGAACCCGGTGCCCCTGGAGCCGGTCCTACTGGAGCCGGTGGCTGAGCGTGCCGCTGGTGACGGCCAGGCTGCAGGCGACGGCGTCCTCGCCGAGGAGGAAACTCGTCCGGTACGGGTACTGGACGAAGGTCGTCCAGCGCGTGCCGAGCGGCTGCCGGGCGGCCTTGCGGCGAAGCGGTTCGCGGCAGAGCACGGTGGCCGCTTCGCGCACCGCGTCATCGGTGACGAAGGTGCCGACCAGGCGGGGGCGGGCGACGAGTTCGGCCTGGTGCGGCGCGTCGCAGCGCTGCCGGAGGGCGGTGCCGGGCGCGTCGCGGTCGATGTCGAAGCAGTCGCCGACGCGCAGCGCCTCGTAGGAGACGGGTCGCTCGGGCGCCGGAGCGCCCGTAGGGCGGCCGGACGGGGTGGCGCCGGTGGCGGGGTCGGTGATCCGGGACCGGGAAGGGGCCGGTGACGTACCGCCCCGCTGTTGCCCGGCGCGGTCCCCCGGTGCCGTCCGCTTCGGCGTGCCGCCCGGCGTCGTGGAGTTCGCGGGCGCTCCGGCGCCCGGCGTGTCGGTCGTTCCCGCCCCGCTCGTCGGGGTGGGGACGGCCGGTCGTTCCGTCTCGTCGGTGACGACGGGCGAGGGCGTGCCGACCGGGCCCCCGCCCGACGGGCCGTCGGCGAGTCCGCCGCTTTCCTGGCCGCCCCGGACGGTCAGGAAGGCGCCGGCCACCAGGGCGGCCGTGAGCAGCGGCAGGAGCGGCGCGCCGAACCAGCGGGCGTGCCGCGCCGCCGGTCCCGGCCGCGGCGCGCCGAGCCGCACGAAGCGGGCCGACCACACGGACTCGGCACCGGTCGCGAGGCGCTCGACCGGACGGCGTTCGGCAGAGCCGGGCGCGGTGGATATGGACGCGGTTGAGCCGGCCGGGCTCGGCCTCGTCGAAGGGCCCGTATTGGTGGGACCCGGATCCGTGGGATCCGGATCGGTGGGACCGGACGGGCCCGGGCGGCCCGGTTCGGGTGGCGGAGTGGCGGTCGACGGGTGGGACACAGGAACCAGGTTCGCCGCTCGGCGGCGGCGCGGCCAGCTTTCACCGGCCACCGGGCTCGACCCGTACAGAATCGTGACGATCGACGACCGGGCGCGCCCGCACCACCGCCGTTCCCCCGTCACCGCCGCCGCCCGGTCACAGCTGCCTACAGGCCGAGCTGACGCTCCGCGCCCTCGACCGTCTGGGCGAGGAGCACGGCGATGGTCATGGGGCCGACACCACCGGGGACCGGGGTGATGAGGGAGGCGCGCTCGGCGGCCGACGCGAAGTCGACGTCGCCGATGTTGCCCGGGTTGTAGCCGGCGTCGATGACGACGGCGCCCGGCTTGACGTCCTCGCCCTTGATGAAGTTCGGCTTCCCGACGGCGGCGACGAGGACGTCGGCCTCGCGGACGACCGAGGAGAGGTCCCGGGTGCGGGAGTGGCAGTAGGTGACGGTGGCGTCGCGGCCGAGGAGGAGCAGTCCGGCCGGCTTGCCCAGGATGGCGCTGCGGCCGACGACGACCGCGCGCTTGCCACTGAGTTCGACGTCGTAGGCGTCGAGGAGGCGCATGATGCCGCCGGGCGTGCAGGAGACGAAGCCGGGCAGGCCGAAGCCCATGGCGGCGAAGGAGGCCATGGTGACGCCGTCGACGTCCTTCTCGGGGGCGATGGCCTCGAAGGCGGCGCGCTCGTCGATGTGGGGGCCGACGGGGTGCTGGAGCAGGATGCCGTGGACCTCGGGGTCCTCGGACAGGGAGGTGATGGCGGCGACGAGCTCCTCGGTCGTCGTCCCGGCGGGCAGTTCGACGTGCTTGGAGCGGATTCCGGCCTTCGCGCAGCGGTTCTGCTTCATCTTCACGTACGTGACGGAGGCCGGGTCCGCGCCGACCAGGACGGTCGCGAGGCACGGCGTGACGCCGGTGCGGCGGGTGATCTCGGCGGCTCGGGCGGCGGTCTCCTCGACCGTGCGGCGGGCGAGGGCCGTGCCGTCCATGAGGGTGGCGGTGCTGGTGGACATGGCAACTCCTGGGCGTCGTCTCTGACCGGTGGTTCGCCCAGGCGCACGGCATCGGCACGGTCGCGCCGTTGCGGCACGCTCCGCCGGGCCGCTCCCCGGTGGTGATCCACCTCAAGCGCCAGTCACGGCCCGGGACCCACTCTACGTGAGCGGTCGGGGGCAGGTCCCGGACAGGGTGCGCACGCCGTGGTGCGCGGTGGCTTGTCGGGTGCCCGCGGGCGCACCACGATGAGCGCGACGGGCCGGGACGACCTCGACGAGGAGGCCGAGTTGAGCGATGTGCGGAGGGCCGCGGGGCCACCGGGGGAACGGGCACCGACGGCGGAACGGACACCGGCGGCGGGCCCGGGAGCGAAGGCCCCTCCCCGTCCGCAGGCCGACCGGGGCGCGGTGACCGCGAGGGGCGCGTCGCAGGACCGGGGAACGGACACCGGCCGCAGGGACGCCGACGGACGCGCGGGCACCGGCCGGGGCGCGGACGCCCGCCCGGGCGCGTCGGCCGATCGGCGCGCGGGTCCCGGCCCGCGCGCCCGGGAGGCCCGTCCGCTGGTGGCCGCGTCCTGGCGCCGGTCCGTACGCGCGCGCGTGAGCCCCGACGGGGCGGCGCGGGTGGAACTGGACGAGGACGAGCTCGTGGCGTACCGGGAAGCCCACCCCCTCTCCGCGGCGATGCCGGTGATCCGGGAGCTGATGGGGGCGTACGCGACGGACGGCGAGCACCTTCTCGCGGTCTGCGACGCCGCCGGACGCATGCTGTGGGTCGAGGGGCACCCGGGCACCCTGCGCAAGGCCCGGGGAATGAACTTCGTCGCCGGGGCCCGCTGGTCGGAGGCGGCGGCCGGGACGAACGCGCCGGGCACCGCCCTGGCCGTCGACCGGCCGGTGCAGGTCGTCGCCGCCGAACACTTCCGGCGTCCGGTGCGGGCGTGGACCTGCGCCGCCGCTCCCGTGCACGACCCGCACAGCGGGCGGGTGCTCGGCGCGGTCGACATCACCGGCGGGGAGCGGCTCGCGCACCCGCACAGCCTCGGCTTCGTCCAGGCGGTGGCCCGCGCGGCCGAGTCCCAACTGGCCCTGCTCGGGCCGGCCCCGGACCCGGAGCGGATCAGGCTGTCGGCGCTCGGCCGGGACGAGGCGGTGCTCTCGGTGGGTGGCCGGCGGCTGCGGCTGAGCCGCCGCCACAGCGAGATCCTGGTGGTCCTCGCACACCGACCGGAGGGGGTGGGCGGCGACGAGTTCCTCACCCTCCTGTACGAGGACGGTTCGGTCACGCCGGTGACGCTGCGGGCGGAGCTGTCCCGGCTGCGCGCGCTGCTCGGTCCCGACGTGCTGCGGTCGCGGCCGTACCGGCTCGCCGGGCCCGTGGACGCGGACTTCGCGACGGTCGACCGGAGAGTCGCCTCGGGGGCCGTCGCGGCGGCGGCCGGGGACTACGCGGGCCCGCTGCTCCCCGCGTCGACCGCGCCCGGGGTGGTGCGGCTGCGGGAGCGGCTCGCGGACCGGCTGCGGGCGGCGCTGGTGGACCGGGGCGATCCCGGGCTGCTCGCCGACTGGGCGTACAGCGCGTGGGGCGAGGAGGACGTGGTGGTCTGGCGAGCGCTGTGCGCGGCGGTACCGGCACCGCAGCTCCCTCCCGTACGGGCGAGGCTCGACTCCCTGGAAGCGGAACTGTCCGCCGGTGCAACGGACTTGCAACGCACGGTTCACCACACTCGGGCGTGAGCGCCGGCCAGGGACGGCCGGCGCGTCCGAGGGAGGCCATGCCCATGACCCGTTACGCCGCACCCGGTACCGAGGGCGCGCTCATGTCGTACCAGGCCCGCTACGACCACTGGATCGGCGGCGAGTACGTCGCCCCGGCGGACGGCCGCTACTTCGAGAACCCCAGCCCGGTCGACGGCCGCCCCTTCACGGAGGTCGCGCGCGGCACCGCCGAGGACGTGGAACGCGCCCTCGACGCGGCGCACGCGGCGGCCCCGGCGTGGGGGCGGACGGCGCCGGCGGAGCGGGCGGCCGTCCTGCTGCGGATCGCGGACCGCATGGAGGGCAGCCTGGAGGCCCTCGCGGTCGCCGAGACCTGGGACAACGGCAAGCCCGTGCGGGAGACGCTCGCCGCGGACATCCCGCTCGCGATCGACCACTTCCGCTACTTCGCGGGGGCGCTGCGGGCACAGGAGGGCGCGCTGAGCGAGATCGACGACGACACCGTGGCGTACCACTTCCACGAGCCGCTGGGCGTCGTCGCGCAGATCATCCCGTGGAACTTCCCGATCCTGATGGCGGTCTGGAAGCTGGCCCCGGCGCTGGCCGCGGGCAACGCGGTGGTCCTGAAGCCGGCCGAACAGACCCCGGCGTCCGTGCACTTCTGGCTGAGCCTGGTCGCGGACCTGCTGCCGCCGGGCGTCCTGAACGTCGTCAACGGCTTCGGCGAGGAGGCCGGCAAGCCGCTGGCGTCCAGCCCGCGCGTGGCGAAGATCGCGTTCACGGGCGAGACGTCGACGGGCCGCCTCGTCATGGGGTACGCCTCCGAGAACCTGAAGCCGGTCACGCTGGAACTCGGCGGCAAGTCCCCCAACATCTTCTTCGACGACGTGTGGGCGGCGGACGACGACTTCCGCGACAAGGCCCTCGAAGGCTTCACGATGTTCGCCCTCAACCAGGGCGAGGTCTGCACCTGCCCCTCGCGCGCCCTCGTCCAGCGCGGCCACTACGCCGACTTCCTGGAGGCGGCGGTCGCCCGCACGGAGAAGATCGTCCCCGGCCACCCCCTGGACACGGACACGATGATCGGCGCGCAGGCCTCCGCCGAGCAGCTCCGCAAGATCCTCTCCTACCTGGAGATCGGCCAGAAGGAGGGCGCGAAGATCCTGACGGGCGGGCAGGTCGTCGAACACGGAGGGGAGCTGGCGGGCGGCTACTACGTACAGCCGACCGTCTTCGAGGGCGACAACCGCATGCGGGTCTTCCAGGAGGAGATCTTCGGCCCGGTGGTGGCGGTGACCTCCTTCACCGACTTCGACGACGCGATCCGCACGGCCAACGACACGCTCTACGGCCTCGGCGCCGGCGTCTGGACCCGCGACACGAACACCGCCTACCGCGCGGGCCGCGCGATCCAGGCGGGCCGCGTCTGGACGAACTGCTACCACGCCTACCCGGCCCACGCCGCCTTCGGCGGCTACAAGCAGTCGGGCATCGGCCGCGAGACCCACCGGATGATGCTCGACCACTACCAGCAGACGAAGAACCTGCTGGTCAGCTACTCGCCGAAGAAGCTCGGGTTCTTCTGAGCGTCCTCGGCAGGGTGCACCGGTCGCCGACTGTCCGGCGTCCGTCCGGTTCACTACGGGGGACGGCCGTTGCGGGCACGGCTCCGCAGGCCCCGGAACGTCGGGGCGAACGCCGGCCGGTGGACGGTCAGGCGAACGCCTGCGCGTGGTCCGCCGCCCAGGTCTCGAAGCTCCGTGCGGGGCGTCCCAGTATCACGGGCACCGCCGAGTCCACCCGTGCCTTCGCGCCGGCCTGCTGGCGTCCGGCGCTGCGCAGCAGTGCTTCGGCGATCGCCTCCGGATGGCGGTCCAGCAGGGCGGAGCGGGCCCGCTCCGGCCCGAGTTCCTCGAAGCGCAGGGGTCGCCCCAGTACCTTCGAGAGCACGGCGGTCTGTTCCACCGCGGTGACCGCCTCCGGACCGGAAAGCGCGTGCACGCGGCCTTCGTGCCCGTCCTGTGTCAGAGCGTGCACCGCTACCTCGGCGACGTCGCGCGGGTCCACGCAGGCGTTGGCCGACTCCCCGTAGAGCGCGCGCACGACGCCCTCGGACCGGACGGCCGGTGCCCACGACAGCGTGTTGGACATGAAGGAGCGGGGACGCAGCAGGGTCCACGCCAGTCCCGATTCCCGCACGGCCCGCTCGCTCTCGCGCTGCCAGCGGGTGATGAGGTCGTCCGCCCCCGGATCCTCCACGGCGGCCGCGGAGAGTTTGACCAGATGCCGTACGCCGCAGGCCCGGGCCTCGTCGATGAACCGCGCGTCGTCCTCCGCCACCCGGTTGGTGACCAGGAAGGCGGCGCGGACTCCGGTCAGCGCCCGGTGGAGGCTTTCGGGGTCCGTGAAGCCGCCGCGGACCACGGTGACGGCGGGCCCTCGGGCGGTGACGAGTTCGGGCCGCCTCGTGAGGATGCGCAGCGGGTGGGCGGGGGCCAGCAGGCGGGCGACCTCCCGCCCCACCGTGCCGGTTGCTCCGGTGACAAGGATCATGTCTGCGTTACCGTCCGTCAGCAGGTGGGAAGGTCCGCGGAGAGCTCGGCCAGGAACACCGCGCCGTCGTCCTGACTCCCCGTGATGGTGATGCCGGTCGTTCCGGCGCGCGATGCGGGCAGGGCGTCGGCCCGTATCCAGCAGGGGGTGCCGAACTCCGCGTAGCGCTGGAAGTTCATGCGTCCCGAGGAGGGGACGAACGGCTGGGACGGCGTCGCCAGTTCGGCCGCCTGCCTGGCTGCTTCGAGGAGCAGCATTCCGGGCACGTGGTCCTTCTCGCCCTGGAACAGGACCGGGTGCTCGGTGTCGACCCGCAGCTGCCACAGCCGGTCCTGCGGGGTGGGCGAGAGCAGGACGTCCTCCGGGCGTGACCGGCCGACGAGCGAGGCGGTCACGGGAGGCGTCCGCGGGACCTCGAATCCCGGGACGCCACGGTCGCCCCGTATCCGGCGGTAGGCCTCCGGACCGACGATCCGCCCCGTGATGACGCCCGTGGACACGGCCGACCCCGCGCGGTGGACGACCATGTCGACCCTGAGCTGGGAGACGTGCCCACGTGCCCGCTTCACATCGGAGCAGACCACCCGCACCTCCACCTCCCCGGGCCCGTCGTCGATGACGAGCCGGTTCGTGCGGCAGGCGAACTGCAGTTCCGTCAGGAGGAAGTGGTGCCCTATCGGAACGCCGTACCCGGCGTGCAGCACGAGCAGGGTGGCCTGGCGCATGGTCTCGGTGACGAGCAGCGGATCGTACCGGTGCCCGTGCACCGGTACGAAGTAAGGGTGTTCACCGGGCCAGTGGGCGATGACCGAGTAGCGGTCGTCCCCCGTCCGCGTCCAGCTGACGGGGAAGGCGTCGGCCTCCCTGGCGCGATGCAGCTGAGCCAGCGACGCGGGAAACGGCCCGCTGGGCGACCGGAGGCCTCCCTCGTCGATCGTCGTCGTCTTCATCGAATCCCCCGTGGTCTCCAGCGGCAGCGACAGGCGAGCCGCGCCCGGAACAAGATCCAACCAGACGGATGATCTTATTGTGCCGATCAGGTCATTATTCAGCGAGGAGATCCACGTCACGGGCGCGAAGGCGGCGGCGCGGCGAGGCGGGATCGGGCGACCCGAACGCGGCGGAAGACCGTGGGGGTCGCCCTGGCCCAGCAGCGATTCCGTCGCGCCCCCGACCGGGGCTCGATCCGCAGGCGGGCAGCCGTCCCCGACGCCTACCGGGGCTCGCCGAACCACAGGCGCAGCGCGTCGGTGAGGTCACCCGCGTCCGGTGCCCAGGCGATGTGGCCGTCAGGACGCACCAGCATCGCCTCGCACGGGAGGGCCGCATCCGGTGGGGCGACGACGGTGTTCAGCACATGGGCCCAGCCCCGGGCCGACTCACCGTACGCCGCAGCCTGCTCGCCGGACAGGAGAAGCAGGGGCCGGCCGTCGGCCAGCAGCCCCGTGACGTCCTGCGGCTCCGCGCCGTCCCTCACCGCGACGTTCTCCAGGAACCGCCCCTCCCACCGGGAGGCGAAGCCCGAGCGAGCCGGGTACACCGTCTCCTGCGCACTGATCAAGTCGCCCAGGTGTCGCCGGGTCTGCTCCAGCGTCAGCAGCTCGGCGACCATCGCGCGGAGCGGGTCGTGTTCGGGGGCGGGGCGCATCAGCGTCAGCTGGACGCGGGTGTTGTCGATGACCCGCTGAGCGGCCGGCCTGCGCTCGTCGTCGTACGTGTCGAGCAGCCCCCTGCCCGCCGTTCCACGCACGGCGTGGGCCAGCTTCCAACCCAGGTTGAGCGCGTCGACCAGTCCGGTGCTCAACCCCTGCCCCCCGATCGGGAAGTGCACGTGTGCGGCGTCCCCCACCAGGAACACGCGGTCCTTGCGGTAGTGGCGCACCAGCCGGGTGAAGTCGCTGAACCGCGTCACGGAGGGCGCATCCTCCATCGGGATGTCGTATCCGGCGATCCGCGATGCCTCGTCCTGCAGTTCCCGCACGGTCGCCCGTGTGTGCCGGTGGGGATGGGGCCCGTCGCAGTCGAGCGTGCGTACGAGGGTGTGCCCGTCGGGAACGGGCTTCGCGATGACCCAGCCCCGCTCGGTACGGCACCAGCCCCGGGGCGCCTTGTCGGGCTCGATCAGCCGGACCAGGCCCATCATCGCCGAGACCGTCGCGGGGTGGGTGTCCTCGGTGAAGCCGGCCTCCCGGCGCACGGTGCTGCGCGCGCCGTCGGCCCCGACCAGGAAGCCGGCGCCGTACGCGTGCTCGCCCCCGGGCCCTTCGGCCACCACTTCGACCCCGTCGGTTCCCTGGCGCAGTGCGGTCACCCGGTGGCCGCGCAGCACGGTCACCCCGCGATCCCGGGCCCGTTCCTCGAACTCCCGCTCCAGATCGGCCTGTGCGCGCTTGAGGACGGGTTCCGGCTCGGCCGCGGGAACCGTGATCGTCAGCCCGGGCATTCCGGCGAAGTGGAACTGCTCGGTCACCGGAGCGTCCGAGAACCGCGGCAGCCCGAGGTAGCCCCGCCGGGCCAGCGCCTGCACGGCCCTGGCGTGGACGGTCCCGGCCTTGGGGCGACCGGATGTCGCGCTCTTCTCCTCCAGCACCACGGCATCGATCCCGTACGCCCCCAGCTCGGCGGCGATCAGCATGCCGACCGGCCCGCCTCCGACGACGACTATCTCGGTGTGCGTAGTAGTGCGCATGGCAGGTTCGCTCCTCCGCCGGTCGACGTGTGCGGCGGTTGCGGTCCCTTTCCTCGTGGTTCAGGCCGATCCGCCGGGCCTTCTCCGGGACTCCCGTTCAGCCGTCGTGATCGAATCTAGTACAGCAGTGCCGCTGCGCGTGCCGGTCACGGCCATGCGCCGCCCGACCCCCGCCGAAGCAGTGCCGGACCTGGGGAACGACACATCGTCGATCACCCACACCTCAGGACCGGAGATGCGGGCCGGCAAGCAGTCGGCGTCGTCCGGTAGTTCGCGGCACGATGACCGTCATGAACGGAGTCATCGAAGCGATCAAGGGGAATCCCGAGATCTTCGCCGCGGTGGTGGCATTCATCGGGATCGGCGGGGGCATCCTCGGCAACTTCATCGGTGCGCGGATCCAGCTGCGGGGTGGCCGTGCTCAAGCGGACGCCGCTCGGGACGCCGCTCGCATCACGGCAGAGGCACAGCGGCTGGCAACCCTGCGGGACGACCGCAGGCGCGAGACAGCCCGGTTCGTACAGAAGGCGCGGGAGACGGTGTCCTGTGCGAAGGCGCTGTACCAGCGGGACCAGGAGGGGGCTGGTCAGGCGGCTGTCCGGACTGCGTATCTGGAGCTGTCGCAGAAGCAGGCAGAGCTTGAACTGATCGCCCCGGCGAGCCTGGTGGAGCTGGCTCGCCGGGTCGTCGTGGTGGTGGAGAGCTGCATGGACCTCGCAGACGACCGTGCGCCGGCAGAGCGAGTCCGCCGCAGGTTGGAGGCCACCCCCGTGATGTCGCCGCACCATGTCCCGGCACAGCGAGCGCTCCGCGCGCTGGACGCCGCACGTGCCGCCAACCTCGCCCGTGACGGCAATGAGTACGCGGCGTTCAGATCGGCGGCCCGTACGGTGCTGGAGGAGTTGCCTGACATGAGTGACGACGAAAGGCTCCTCTTGCTCGACGACACATACCGGTTCCACCTTCGCGAACGGCGACGGAACCAGGAGGAGAGCCTCAACGTCGCTCTCGGCGAGCTGGTGACGGCTGCACGCCGACTGCTGAAGTCCGAGGATGTCGGCTAGGGCGTTTCCTTCCGATCACCTGATGGTCGGTCTGGTCTGTCATCGACTGACGTGCGGTGGGCGCGGAGATCGACCTCCACCGGCCCCGACCCGGCCGGTGGCCGCGCGGACCCGATGGCAGGAGTCCGACGGCCGGGTCGACTGGATCGCGTTCCCGTGCGAGACGGTGTTCGAGGGTGAGCAGCTCGGCCGCCGGCCGGCGATCACTCCCCCTCTCCCTCGGTCAGGTGCTCCCCGAGTCGCTCCAGAGTCGCGCCCGAGAGGGTCGAGCCCGCTGCAACCAGTGATCAAGCCGTTCCTCATCCGTCGTCACCCCTGGTCACCCGCCTTCGGCGGCCACAACCAGTCGGGCATCGGCCGCGGGCGCTCCGTGGTGTTCGGTGGAGCATCCGGCAGCGGTCGTCCACGGAGGGATCGCCGCAGCGGACGGGGTGGCCGCCCGCGAGGCGGCCACCCCGTCCCGACAGGCCACGGGTCAGTGGCGGACCGTCCAGGACTGCCGGTCCTCGAGGGTCGTGGCGATCTCCGGGGCGCGCACGGCGTCCGTGCGGTCGGTGACGACGACGGTGAGGCGGTGGCTGCGGACGTCCCGCGAGTCCAGGTGGAGGGCGGCGACGGGCACGGCGGTCCGGCCCGCCTGAGTGGCCAACGGCTTGCCGTCGAGGTACCACCGGATGTCGGGCTGCCGCTCGCCCACCAGCCGCGGCACCGCGACGCGCGCCGTGTCGAACCGGCGCAGGGTCCGGTCGGCGGGGGCGGCGGGGCTCGCGAGGGAGGCGTGGCGGTAGAAGCCGGCGATCATCGCTTCGCGGCCGGGGAGGCTGAAGGGTTTGCCGAGTACGCGCATGATCGAGGCGTCCGTCGGCCGGTCGAGGCCCGCCACGTAGTAGCCGCCGCCCTCGTACGCACCGACCGTGCCGCCGTCCGGAGAGCTCTCGCCGAGCCAGCGGTACCACTTGGTCCGCCGAGCGGCCATGGTCTCGGCGCTCAGGGTGGAGAGGTTGGATTCGTCCGGCTCCTCGCCGGTGTACCGCTCGTATCCGGGGGTGCCGGGGTAGAAGTACTCGTCGGCGAGCTTGCCGAGGGAGTGGCCGGTCTCGTGGATGGCGACCTGGCCGGACCTGTCGTTGCGGGCGGAGGCGGTGGAGATGCCCTCGTAACCGAGCACCTTGCTGGGCGTGTTGTAACCGGCGCCGCCGTACTTGGTGCTGTTGGCGAGGACGATGACGAGATCCGCCTCGGGGGCCTCGGCGACGTACGCGTCGACCTTCCGTTCGTCGACGCAGAGCAGCCGCTCGATGTCCTCGCACCAGAAGTACGAGCCGAGTGCGGTGTCCTTGACGACGTCGCGGCCCGGGTCGCCGGAGACGCCCGAGTCGTTCGAGACGGCGTCGACGGTCCAGACGTTGAAGAGGTTCTGATAGGTGGTGTACGGCTCGACGGCCGTCACCTCGGCCCACTTCTGCAGGGCGTCGGCGTGGAACTGCGCCTGTTCGGAGGCGGTGTAGCCGTCGCCGACGACGACCACGTCGAGACGGTCGGCGGTGGGGCCGTTGTCGATGACCCGGGTGACGTCGCCGTCGGCCCGGGTCTCGGCCGCGGAGAGCGGGGCGGAGGCACGGGCCCCGGGGCCGCCCTTGGCGGACGGCACCCAGGTGTAGCCGGAGCCGGCCTCGTGATGGCCGTGCTCCCCGCGCGCGGCGCGTTCGTGGCCGGGTATCTCGACCTTGACCCGCCCGGTCGCCTCCGGCCCGGGGCCCGCGGAAGCGGAGCCGGGAGCGACGGCGAGGGCGGTCATGACGGCGGCGGCCATCGTGGCCGCCGCCATGGATCTGCGTATGGACGGGCGCAACGGTCTCTCCCCGGAGCAGCGACTTAAGTACGTTCATCAATGCGCTTAACAAGACGCTTAACCTAGGGCCCTCCGCAGGTGCCGCACAATGCCCTTGCGGAGGGGAAACCGCAGGGAGAGGACCGCACCATGGACGAATCGGCTGTCATCGGGCAGCGCGTGCAACGCCTGCGTACGGGACGCGGCCTGACGCAGCGACAACTGGCCGAGCCCGCGTACACGGCTTCGTACGTCTCCACGCTGGAGTCCGGCAAGGTCCGCCCTTCCGAGACCGCCCTGCGCTTCCTGGCCGAACGGCTCGGCACGACGTACGAGGAACTGGCCACCGGCCGTCCCGCTCGCCTCGCCACCGAGTTGCGTCTGGCCCTCACCGACACCCGTCGTCTGCTCGCCACCGGCACCCCCGGCGAGGCGGCCGCCCGCTACCGGGAACTGCTCGCCGAGGCCGAGGAACTCGACCTGGCGTCCGAGCGGGTCGAAGCACTCACCGGGCTCGGCGAATGCGCCCTGGAGAGCGGTGAACTGACCGTCGCCCGCGAGCACTTCGAGGCGGCGGAACGGATCCTCGCCTCGGCCGGCGAGCCGCTCCCCCGCCGGGCCCGCGCCCTGCGCGGCCGGGCCGTCACCCACCTTCTCGCCGGTGAACTGCGGTACGCCTGTTACGTGCTGGAGACCGCCATCGACGAACTGAACGCCCAGGGCCTGCACGATCCGGATGCCCTCGTGCTGCTGTACGCCTCTTCCATCGGCCCGTACATGGACATGGGAGCGCACGCCCGCGCCGCCCAGGCCGCCGAACTCGCCCTGGCACTGGCCCCGCGGGTCTCCGACCCGGCCCTCGTCGCCGGCATGCATCGCAGCGTGGCACGCACCCTGCTCGCCGAGGGACGGATCGCCGAGGCCGATGCCTCACTGGCCAAGGCCCAGGACCTCTACCAGCAGCTGCAGACCCGTACCGAGCTGGCCCACTGCCACTGGATGCGCGGCTATGTGCACGCCCAGAACGGCGATCTGGAAGCTGCCGAGCGCGAGTTGCGCACCGCCCGCGAGATGCTCGCCGCCCGCAGCGCCGCCCTCTACACCGCACAGGTCGAGGTCGAACTGGCCGATGTGCTGCGCCGCCGGGGAAGGCGCGAGGAGGCAGTGGCCCTGCTGTCCCGGCTGCTGGAGCTCGGTACGGACCTCGGTGACGGACGCGGCGCCGTCCACGCCGCGGGCGCACACCGGCTGCTGGGACTGATCGCCGAGGAGGAGGGCGCGGACGAGCGCGCCGAGGAGCACTACGTCATGGCCCTCGCCCTGCTGGAGCGCACCGGGGCGGCGGGCGATCTGGCCGATCTGTGCCGACTGCTGGGCGATCTGCTGCGGCGTACGGGCCGTACGGAGGCGGCGCTCGACGCGTACCGCACCGGACTCGGCCACCGGGCGGCGCCGGGCACCACCACCCTGGGCCCGGCGCCCACGGCACCGCCCTTCCGCGACTCCTGGTGAAGCGGTGGACACGGCGGCCGACCGAAGGCCCGGAGTCCGTCGACCGCCGTACCGAGGCTCTGTGCGAGGCCGTCGAAGCCGAGGGAGCGCGCACCGACCGCATGGCTGCATCACAGAGAGTGATACGGGCGCCTCGCACTCCTGCCTCACGCCCTCCCGTCTGCCTCTGCGTCCGCCTCTGCGTCTGCCTCTGCGTCCGCCTCTGCGTCTGCGTCTGCGTCTGCGTCTGCGTCTGCGTCTGCGTCTGCGTCTGCGTCTGCGTCTGCGTCTGTCCGATGGGACGTGTCGGGCAGCGGGACTTCGATGCGGAAGGTGCAGCCCTGGCCGGGCGCGGTGTCGAGGATGAGTCTGCCGTCGTGGGCGGCGACGAGGGCGTGGGCGATGGCGAGACCGAGGCCGGAGCCACCGGTGGTGCGGGCACGGGAGTCGTCCGTGCGGTAGAAGCGGTCGAAGACGCGGTCGCGTTCGGCCGGGGTGAGGCCCGGGCCTTCGTCGGCGACTTCGAGGACGGCCCGGTCGGCCGCCGTGCCGACGCCGATGCGGATCGGCGTGCCGGGCGGGGTGTGGGTGACGGCGTTGCCGATGAGGTTGGTGACGACCTGGCGCAGCCGGGCCTCGTCGGCGACCGCGGGGGCGGTGGCGGGCTTTCCGCCGCCTGGACCCGTGAGGGTCACCGGACGGGTCGCGTCCAGGGCGCGTACGTCGTGCAGCGCGTCGGCGGCCAGCGTGCGGAGGTCCATGGGGGCGACGTCGAGATCGAGAACGGGTTCGCGGGCGGCGACCGCGTCCTCGTCCAGGCGGGCCAGGAGGAACATCTCCTCCACCAGACGGGTGAGACGTTCGGACTCGGCGGCGATCCGGGTCATGGTCTGGTCGACGTCCTCTCGGGTGGGCAGGGCGCCCATGCGGTAGAGGTCGGTGTAGCCCTTGATGCCGACGAGGGGGGTGCGGAGTTCGTGTCCGGCGTCGGCGAAGAAGCGGTGGGTGCGGGCCTCGGCCTCGGCTCGGGCCCGGAAGGCCGTGTCGATCCGGTCGAGCATCTGGTTGAGGCAGGCGGTCAGGTGTCCCACCTCGGTGTGGGGGGCGGCCAGTTCGGGGACGCGGTGGGAGTGGTCGCCCGCGGTGATGGCGGTCGCGGTCTCCTCGATACGGGTCAGGGGGCGCAGCCCGGAGCGGACGGCGAACCAGCCGGCGACGGTGAGAACCGCGAGCAGGACGGTGCCCACGGTCAGGGAGAGGTTGCGGGTCTGGGTGACGGTGCGGTCGACCTCGTCGAGGGAGGTCGCCACGACCACGCTGCCCCGGTCCTCCGCCCTTTCGGGTGGGAAGACCCGGGCGGGCCGGGTGAGGGCGATGACCCGCCACTCGTGGTCGCCGTCCTTCGCGCGCACGGTGAAGGGGTGGCCTTCGCGGGCGAGGACGGCCGCACGGTCGAGGAGCGGGAGTTCGGGGCCGCCGCCCGGGGGCACGGTGCTCGTCTCGAACGTCCTGCGGGTGGCACCGTCGTCGTCCAGGTACGTCACGGTGGTGTCGCCGAGGACGCTGAGGGCCTGCACGCCGGGCGGGGTGTCGGTGCCCGCGGGCGGGGTGAGGCGGGCGGCGATCCGCCCGGTGAGGACGAGCCGGTCGTCGACGCGGTCCTGGAGGTAGCCGCGCAGGGCCGTGGTGACGATCACGCCGGTGCCGAGGAGACCGACCGCGACCAGGGCGACGGACAGGCACAGCAGGCGGGTGCGGAGGGACAGCCTGCTCGGTCGCCTCCTGGCCGGCCACCGGGTCGGGCGCTTCACGGCCGGGGCCCGCGGATCACGTAGCCCACGCCCCGGATCGTGTGGATCAGTTTGGGCTCGACCCGGTCGACCTTGCGGCGCAGATAGCTGATGTACGTGTCGACGATGCTGGGGTCGCCGCCGAAGTCGTACTCCCACACGGTGTCCAGGATCTGACTTTTCGTCATGGTCCGTTCGGCGTTGGCGACGAGGAAGTGCAGGAGGCGGAACTCGGTCGGGGACAGCCGCACGGTCCGCCCCGCCCGGGTGACGTGGTGGCTGTCGGGTTCCAGGGCCAGGTCCCCGACGGTGATCCGGGCCGGCTGCTCACCCTGGGTGCGGCGCAGTACGGCGTGGATGCGAGCGATGAGTTCTTCCAGGTCGAAGGGTTTGGTGACGTAGTCGTCGCCGCCGAGGCGCAGGCCGTGGAGCCTGTCCTGGCGGTCGTCTCGTGCGGTGACGAACAGTACGGGCACGTCGCCGCCCCGGCCGGGCAGGGGTGAGCGGGGCTCGGCCCGCAGGCGGCGGATCACTTCGAAGCCGTCCACGTCCGGGAGCATCACGTCCAGCAGGACGAGGTCCGGTGTGCGGGCCGCGGCGAGGTCGAGGGCCTCCTGTCCGGTGGCGGCGGCGTCGACGTCGAAGCCGGCGTAGCGCAGTGCGGTGCGCAGCAGTTCGCGGACGGTGGGCTCGTCGTCGACGACGAGCAGGTGGTGCCGGTCGGGGCGACCCGCGGAGTGCGGGGTGGGTGCGGATGCCGCCATGGTGTGGATCGCCGCCTTCACGGACTGGGGACTGGGCTGACAGGGGCCTTCTCAGGAGATCACACGGAGCTCACGACACCGTGTCCGACGGGACGCGGCGGGCGGGTCGGGCGGCGGACGAGCGGCCGCCCGTGGTGCCGCGCCGCTGCGGGGTGGGGCCCGAACGCCGGGCCCGTCGGCTGCGCAGGCGGCTGCCGGCGTACGAGGCGAGGGCAGCCAGGACGAAGCCGGTCAGTGCGGACAGTCCCGTCCCTCCGTCCAGTCCCCCGGTCATGCCGCCCATCTCGTTGCCCATGAGACTGATGCCGATCCGTACCGACCCCTGCGCGAGCAGGGGAAGCAGCAGTGCCGAGACGCCCACCACGACGCCCGTGCGCAGGGCGATCTCCGCGTGACGGTCGAGCAGTGCCTCGGAGGCCTCGCGCGGGGTGCGAGCCGGAGTCCGGGCGGAGGCCACGTACCCGGCGATCACCAGGAGGAACAGCATGAGGACCATGGCGATCAGCCACAGCGGCATCCCGGCGCCCGACCAGCCTCCGAGGTCGATGGACCTGTCCGAGCCCGCCGTGTCGCCCTGGGCCGCGCCCGCGCCGCCGAGCATGCCGAGCATCCCGCCGCCCTCGGGCTGCAGTCGGTGCATGCCCGCCTGCCAGGAGGTGCCGAGGCCGGCGGTGAGCAGGACGGCGATCAGGTTGGGGCCGAGGAGCAGCAGCAGGCCCGCCGCCTTGGCCGCCTGGTCCCGGCCGGTCAGGGCCGCGGCCCCGGCCGGGAACGCGAGGACCAGGGTGGAACAGCACAGCACGGCAGCGATTCCGGTCAGGGTGGAGGTGACGGCGTTCCACTTCAGGCGCAGGCGGCTGAGGGCGACCGGACGCGGCAGGGTCGTACGGCGGGTGGCGAGGCAGCCGAGGGCGAGGACGGCGCCGACCCCCAGCAGGCCGAAGAAGACGGTCGCCGCGGTGTCGGTCTCGAACATCACCGACGACAGGTTCTTGGTGAGGCCCCCGCCCCCGCCGCCCCCGAACCGGCTCGACGCTCCGGACGAGGCGCCCTTCCCGAAGCGCTCCGTCACGCTCTCCGGCAGCCGGGCCGTGCCCTGGGCCACGCCGGCCAGGATCGGGAGGACCACTGCCGAGGTCGCCAGCGCGCCGCCGCACCGGGCCCACAGCAGCGCCGGGGTGGGCCGCTGCCGTCGGCGCAGGGGCCGGAAGAAGCCGATCGCCAGGACGGCCGTGCCGAGGAACGTCAGCATCAGGGGCGTCACCGCCGCCTCACCGGTCAGGCCGAGGCTCAGGCCCCCACCGCCGCCGCCCGGTCCCCCGAGCAGCCCGCCGAGGCCTCCATCGAGTCCGCCGCCGTCGGCGGACTCGGCGGAGGGCACTGATTCCACGGTGACGCGGCCCCCGACGGCCATGCTCACCATCGTCGGGACGAGACGGGAGACGGGGGCGATCGTTCCGGCGCCGAGCACGGTCAGTGCCGCCGACGCGGCAGCTGTCATCGCCAGGACGGCGGTCGCGACGGAGAGGGCTCCTTCGAGGGCGTGGCGCCAGGGCGAGCCGGGTGGGCGGGGGAACGGCGGGGCGGAGGACACGGGGCGGGCTCCTGTGTACGAGATGACGGGGTACGGGAGTGGGGCACGGGGCGGCGGGAGGGGGTCGCCGCCCCGTGGACACGGGCACGTCGACGCGGGCGCGTGGACGCGAGCGCATGGACGCGGACGCGGATGCGGGATCGAGGCGTACGAGCCCCGCTCAGGGGCGCGGGCTCAGTGGCCGCTGCCGCTTCCCGTGGTTTCGACGGCCAGGTCCCGGCCGCCGTCGGATGCCGCGTCGATGCCTGGACCCGTGGGGTCCGCCCGGTCCCGTTCGAGTCGCTCGCCCTCGACGTCCAGGTCGGGCACGAGCCGGTCCAGCCGGCGGGGCAGCCGCCACGCACGCCGGCCGAGCAGGGCGAGGACCGCCGGGACGAGCGCCATGCGGACGACGAAGGCGTCGAAGAGGACGGCGGCGGCGAGACCGAAGCCGATGGTCCTGAGCATCTGCTCGTCGCTGCCCATGAAGGACGCGAACACCGAGATCATGATCACGGCCGCCGCGGTCACCACGCGCGCGCTGTGCCCGAATCCGCTGACCACGGAGTCCTTCGGCGACTGCCCGTGGACGTACGCCTCGCGCATCCGCGTCACGAGGAACACCTCGTAGTCCATGGCGAGTCCGAAGACCACGCCCACCATGAAGATCGGCATCATCGACATCACCGGCCCCGGTACCGCGACTCCGAGGACCGAGGACAGCCAGCCCCACTGGAACACCGCGACCACCGCGCCGAGGCCGGCGAGGACGGAGAGCAGGAAGCCCAGGGCTGCCTTGAGCGGGACGAGGAGGGAGCGGAAGACGGCGATGAGCAGCAGGAACGCCAGGCCGACCACGAGTCCCAGGTAAGGGAGCAGTGCGTCGGACAGCTTCTGCGAGACGTCCACGTTCATCGCCGTCGATCCGGCGACCAGGACGTGGGCGTCGTTGTCGCTCGCGAGTGCCGGGTCGCGCAGCGCGTGCACGAGGTCGGCCGTCTCGGCGCTCGACGGCGGGGTCGCCGGGACGACGTCGAGGACGGCGGTGTCGCCGTCCTCGCTCAGCCTCGGCTGTCCGACGGCGGCGACGTCCTTCCTGCCGCGGATGTCCTCGGCCACGCTCTGGGCGGTGGCCTTGGCGCTGCTGCCGCCGTCGGCCTGGACGACCACGGTGAGCGGGCCGTTGTAGCCGGGGCCGAAGCCGTCGGCGACCAGGTCGTACGCGCGGCGCTGCGTCGTCGAGGCGGGCTTGCTCTCGTCGCCCGGCAGCCCCGTCTCCAGTGACGCCGCCGGCACGGCGATCACACCGAGCAGGGTGATGCCGCCCAGGAGGACGGCGACCGGCCGCCGGACGACGAAGCGGGCCCAGCGCACGCCCATGGACGGCTTCGGGCTCTCGTCCTCGCCTCGACGCCGCTTCGCGCGGGGCGGAGCGATCCGGCGGCCGCAGATCCCGAGCAGCGCGGGGATCAGCGTGACGGCGATGAGCACCGCGACGACGACCGTGCCGGCCGCGGCCAGGCCCATCTGCGTGAGCAGCGGAATGCCCACCACAGCCAGCCCCGCGAGGGCGATGACCACGGTCAGCCCCGCGAACACGACCGCCGATCCCGCGGTGCCGACCGCGTGCCCGGCCGCCTCCTCGCGGCTGCGGCCACGGGCGAGCTCGGCACGGTAGCGGGAGACCACGAACAGGGCGTAGTCGATGCCGACCGCGAGGCCGATCATGGTGGCGAGACCGCTCGTGGTCGAGCCGAGCCCGAGCGGCTCCGCCAGCACCTTGATCGCCAGGCCGCCGATGCCCACGCCGAGAAGGGCGGTGAGCAGCGGAAGCCCGGCCGCGAGCAGTGCGCCGAAGGTGATGACGAGCACCACGGCGGCCACCGCCAGGCCCAGGGCCTCGGAGGAACGACCGCCGGCGACCGCGTTGACGGCATTGCCGCCGACCTCGACCCGCAGTTCCGTCGAGCCCGCCTTTTCCACCGTCTCCTGCAGCGCGGTGCGCGAGCTCTCCTCCAGCTCCGAGGCGGGTACTTCGTAGGAGACCTGGGCGTAGGCCGTGGAGCCGTCAACGCTCACCGACCGGGTGGCGTACGGGTCGGTGACCCGCTTGACCTGCGGATCGCCGCCGAGTTCCCGGACCGTCTCCTGGACGGCCCTCTTCGCCTCCGGGGCGGTGATCCTGCCGTCCTCCGCCCGGAACACGACCCGGGCCGTCGCGCCGTCGGCGTTCAGCTGGGGGAAGTCCGCCGCCAGGAGGTCGTAGGCCTGCTGCGCCTCGGTGCCGGGCATCGAGAAGTCGTTGGGCGGCGGGGCGGGCGCCCTCCCTGCCGTCACCCCCGTCCCCACGAGCAGTACCACCCACAGCGACGCGACCAGCCGACGCCTCCGGAAGGAGAACCGGCCCAGCCGGGAAAGGAATGTGGCCACAGCAGACGCTCCACGTCGGTCGAGGTGTACCGGAACAGGTGCCGAACGCTGTCAGCCTCTCCTGATCGCCTCCGGAGAGATCCTGGGAACTTCCTGAGAGTTCCGGGCCCCACCTCGGGGATGAGGCCCGGAACTCCGGCAGGGCCACCGTCACCGCGGCCCGATTCACAGGAAGTTCACCGAGTCGCTTCGAGGTGGGTCCCGATCCGCAGGAACGCCTGGACGAGCGGGGCGACCGGCACGTCCGGGGAGACGACCTGCGAGCCGAAGTGGACGGCGACGAGGTCGAGGCCTGGTGAGACGAAGAGCCGCTGGCCGTGGATGCCGCTGGCCAGGTAGGAGCCGTACGGGTCGTTGGGGACCCACCACAGGTCGTGGTACGAGAGCGTGGCCGGCGAGTCGGGCGGCGCGGCGGGGAACCGTACGCGCCGGGGACAGCCGTCGGGGACGCCGCTGGTGATCGTCGTCGCCACCTCCTCGGGAACGACCTGCCGGTCGCCGACGGCCCCGCCGCAGCGGAGCATCTCGCCGAGCCGGGCGACGTCGCGCGCCGTGGCGCTGAAGCCGCCGCACGCCGCCTCGACGCCGTCGCCGTCGAGGATGTAGTAGGCGTCCTCCTCCGCGCCGATCTTCGACCAGATCATCTCGCTCAGCAGCGCGGAGGTGGTCAGGCCGGTGATCCGGCGCAGGACCTCGGCCAGCGTCTCGACGTTGCCGTTCTCGTAGCGGAACCCGGTGCCCGGCCGGCCGGTGGCGCGGGCGGTCAGGAGGTGTTCGCGGATGGTCGTCGGGCCGTTGTAGCCGTAGGGCCGTAGCTGCGGGGCGATGACGGCGAAGTACCGCTGCGCCTCGATCGCCTTGTCGAAGGGCCGGCCCGCGTAGCTGACCTGGGTGCCCATGTGCAGCAGGTCCTCGATCGTGGCGTCGCCGAAGGCCGTACCGGTGAGCTCGGGGACGTGGGCGGATGCCGGGGCCGAGCGGTCCAGGTGGCCCTGGTGCGCCAGGGTCGCCACCATCAGGCCGATGTAGGACTTGGCCGCCGAGGCGTTGAAGTGCGGGGTGTGTGCCTCGGTGCCGTGCCGGTAGGTCTCGTGGACGACGGCGCCGCGGTGCATCACGAGGAACGCGTCCGTCCGGGCCGCCGCGAACAGGTCCTCCAGCCCGAACGTGGTGCCGCCGAGCTCGATGTCGAGTGCGTCGAGGTCCTCAGGCCGGGCGAACAGGGGGCGGGCGGGCTCAGAGCCGCGCCACACGCGGCGGCTCGGGGTGAGCTCGCGGCCCGCGGACGTGAAGCGGCGGATCCAGGCGGGGTCCGTGTAGCCGCGGGTCCACGAGAGATCACCGAGTCGGGGCAGGTCGGTCATGGGGATACTCCGTACCGCAGAGGTCTTGAACAAGTGAGCCGTTAACGTACAACCTGTTCAACAGCAGGCGACAGACCCGATGTCGATCGCCACATGCCTGCCGTGCGCGTTTCCGCGTGAACCGTCGACCGCCCCACCGGATCGGCCCGTTCGCACCGCCTCCGCGCCCTTCCCGCCGAGCCGCAGGAGTTCCCCGTGGTCGAACCGTCCCCGCCCGCACCGCTCCGCGAGACCGCCGGAGCGCCACCGCACCCGGTGTTCGACCGGCGGCGGTCCTGGCTGATCGCCGCGCTGATCGTGACGTTCATGCTCATCAACTACGCGGACAAGGCCGTCCTGGGACTCGCGGCCGTGCCGATCATGGACGAGCTGGACATCAGCAACAGCACGTACGGGTTGGTCTCCAGTTCGTTCGCGCTGCTGTTCAGCCTGTCCGGGCTGATCGTCGGCTTCCTCTCCGCGAGGGTCTCCAGCAGGTTCCTGCTCTTCGCGATGGCGGCCCTGTGGGCGGTGGCCCAGCTGCCGGTGCTGTTCGTGGCGTCGGTACCGGCCCTGATCGCGGGGCGCGTGCTGCTCGGTGCCGCCGAAGGACCGGCGGCTTCGATGTCGATGCACGCCCTGTACAAGTGGTTCCCGGAGGGCCGGCGCGGCCTGCCGTCCGCCCTGCAGATCAGCGGTGCCGCGCTGGGCACGCTGATCGCGGCACCGGTCCTGACGTGGCTGATCACCGACTTCGGCTGGCGCTCCGCGTGCGCGGCGCTCGCGACGGCGAGCCTGGCGTGGAGCCTGGTGTGGTGGCGGACGGGGCACGACGGCCCGTACGACGAGGAGCGCGCCCGAGGTGCCCGCCCGTCCGTCGGCACCGCGCACGGCCCTTCCGCCGGGCAGCGACTCCCGTACCGGCGCCTGCTGCTGAACGGCACGGTGCTCGGGAGCATCGCCGGTGCGTTCGGCGCCTCCTGGGCGATGGCGTTGAGTCACGCCTGGCTGCCCGTCTACCTGCGTACGCAACTCGACATGACGCCCGGTACGGCGGCCACACTCATCAGCGTCGTCTCCGCGTTCAGCCTCGTCCTGCTGCTGTCGGTGCCCCCGCTCCTCGACCTCCTGCACCGGCGCGGCCTCTCACGCCGGTGGTCCAGCGGCGCCCCCCAGGGCATCGCCGTCACCGTCGCGGCGACGGCCATGGCCGCCTTCCCGTTCGCGGAGGGCGGGGCCCGGTTGTCGCTGCTCGCCCTGGCGTTCGGCGGGCACGCCATCGCGTTCCCCCTGCACTACATGACGGCCTCCGCCGTGGTGCCCCCGCTCCAGCGCGGGGCGGTCTTCGGCATCGTGGCGGCGACGGGCACCCTGCCCGGGCTGATCGCCCCGTACCTGACCGGGCGCCTCTTGGACTCCGCTTCTTCGCAGAGCGCCGGATACACCCGATCGTTCCTCCTGTCCGCCGTCGTCATGGCGACCTGCGGGCTCGTGGCGCTGGTCGCCATCCGGCCGGAGCACGACGCACGGCGACTGGTTCCGACCGCCGCGGCCGGTCCCGTGCGGTGAGGCGGGTGGGCAGCCCGGCGGACGACTGCGCGGCGCCCGCCGCGCGGTTCAGGCCGGCTGTTCGAAGCCGCTGGCCCAGTACCGTCCGTGCAGCGCCAGGTCGAGGAGCATGCGCACGACCTCCTCGGCGGGCAGGGACGGCGATTCCTGCTCGACCCACCAGCGGAGCACGGCGATCTGCTCGCCCACCCACACCCGGGCGAGCAGTTCGGGATCGATGCGCGGCTGAACGGCGTTGCGCTCCGCACGGGCCCGGAACTCGTCCGCGGTGGCCCGTGCGCAGGCTTCCGTGAACATCTGCAGCGGTTTGCCGTCGCCGTCGCCGCGCAGGACGATCCGGTACAGGTCGCGCTCCTCGCGCGCGTGCCGCAGCATCTCCAGGACCGGCTTGCCCGTGAAGCCGACGGCGCTGTCCGCGACGGCGGGGGCGAGCCGCTCGCCGAGCTCGTCCAGCAGATCGGCCGTCACACGGGCGAACAGGTCCTCCTTGTCGCGGAAGTGGGCGTAGAAGGTGGCGCGCGCCACGTCCGCCCGCTCGGTGATGTCCTCCACCGTCAGCGCGGTGAAACCGCGCTCCAGGACCAGCTCGACCAAGGCGGCCCCCAGGGCACGGCGTGACCGCCTCGTCCGTCTGTCCTCGGCCATCGGCCCCTCCTCGATCGTCGCTCCGCGTGCGTGCCCAGTCTAGGGACTCTTGACACCTCACACGTTACTGAACAAGCTGTCTGTAATTGATCAGATAGTTCAATTACTCTGCGGGTCGGTCGCCGTGCCGCCCCGGCACTCCTTTCCCCTTCCGCCCGGAAGCAGGTCACCTGATGAACCTCGGCACCTATCTGTCGCGCAGCGCCCGCTACTGGCCCCAGGCTCCCGCCCTCGTGTGCGGCGAACGGTCCTGGACCTTCTCCGAACTCGACCGCGCGACCGACCGCCTCGCCTCCGCCCTGTCCGCCCGGGGGCTGGGGCCCGGTGACGCCGTGGCGTCGCTCGCGTGGAACCGCGGTGAACTGGTGGAGGTCGAATTCGCCCTCTGCAAGGCGGGGTTGACGCGCGCTCCGATCAATGCCCGGCTCGGGCGCGGCGAGATCGAGCACATCCTGCGCTACGCCCCCGTACGGGCCCTGGTCTTCGACGCGGCCCACCGCGAGGACGCGCTCGCCGCGATCTCCGCCGCCGGCACCGACTGCCTGCCCGTCCCGCTCGACGCCTCGCACGCGGCCGGTCCGGGCGAGGTGTCCTACGACGCGCTGCTCGCCGAGGGGGACGAGGCACCGTTCCTCGTCGAGGTCGACGAGTCGGAGCCGTGCGTCCTGAACTTCACCTCCGGCTCCACCGGGGCCCTGAAGGCGGCGGTCCAGACGGTCGGCAACCGTCTCGCGAACATGCGCAAGCTGCTCATGGCCGACGAGTCCCGACCCCGGCCCGGGACCCGCTACCTGGCCTGCGGCCCCATCACCCACGCCACCGGCATGGGTCTGCTGGCCGGCGTGTTCGGCGGCTCGACCACATACGTCCTGCCCACGTGGAGCCCGCAGAGCTTCCTGGAGACCGTGGAGAAGGAACGCATCACCACCACCTTCCTGGTGCCGGCCATGGTGAACACGGTCCTCGCCCACCCGGAGGCCGAACGGTACGACCTCTCCTCCCTGACGAGCGTGCGGATCGGCGGCGCGCCCATCTCGCCGCAGCGCCTGCGCGACGCGGTCGGGTTCTTCGGACCTGTCGTCGCCCAGGGCTACGGCCTCGGTGAGACCACCAGCGTGGTGGCGGGCCTGACCGGCGAGGAGATCGCGCACGCGGTGAAGGAGGACGCCGAGCTGCTGCAGTCGTGCGGGCGGGCCACGTACGACACCGAGATACGCGTCGTCGACGAGGCGGGCCGTGAGCTCGCCCCGCGCGAGGTCGGCGAGGTCATCGTGCGCGGCCCCGACTGCGTGCGCGCGTACTGGAAGGAACCTGAGCTGTCGGCCGAGACCTTCCGCGACGGCTGGGTCCACACCGGTGACCTGGCGTGGATGCGGGAGGACGGCTATCTGTTCCTCGTCGACCGCAAGAAGGACATGATCATCTCGGGCGGCTTCAACATCTACTGCACCGAGGTCGAGGCCGCCCTGTACGAGCATCCGGCCGTCCAGGAGGCGTGCGTCGTCGGCGTGCCCGACGAGCGGTGGGGCGAGGCCGTCAAGGCGGTCGTGGTGATCCACCCCGACAGGATCGTCACGCCCGACGAGCTGATCGCCTTCTGCGCGGACCGGCTCGACCGCCTCAAGAAGCCCCGCTCCGTCGACTTCGTGACCGGGCTCCCCCACAACCGCAACGGCAAGCTCGACCGCAAGGCCGTCCGCGAACCGTACTGGGCGAACGCCGCCCGCCGCGTCAACTGACCCACTGATCAACGGAGTCCCCGGTGACCTTCTCCCTCCGCCCCACCTACGACGACCCGCGCACCGCCGAACTGGTCGAGCGCCTGCGCGACTACCTCGACGGCGAGCTCGCCGACCACGAACGCGAGCGCGGCATCACGCCCGCCACCCGCCTCACCCGCGCCGACCTCGAACCGGTCTGGCGCCGCAGCCGCGAACTCGGCTTCTACGGGATCCACCTGCCCGAGGAGTACGGCGGCCGGAACCTCACGTACACCCAGCTCGCCGCCCTGAAGGAGGAGGTGGGCGCCAGCGGGCGCGTCCTGTCCCACAGCGTCCTGGGCGACATGGGCGGGCCGCTCCGCGCCGGCGACATCCTCAAGCACGCCACCGAGCACCAGCTGAAGACGTACCTGCTGCCGCTGGTCCGCGGCGAGCGGGCCTGCTGCTTCTCCCTCACCGAGACCGACGCCGGCTCCGACGTCCGCTCCATGCGCACCGTCGCCGTCCGCGACGACGACCGGGACGGCTACCGCCTCACCGGACACAAGGTGTTCTCCTCGGCCGGCCCCTTCGCCGACTTCGCGATCGTCGTCGCCCGCATGGCCGGCACCGGCGAGGAGGAAGGCGACAAGCCGCTGTTCTCCGCGTTCCTCGTGGACCTCGACAGCCCCGGCTGCCGCGTCGAGGAGGGGGCGACCCCGATGTCCGGCGAGCACATCGAGAGCGACGTCGTCCTGGACGACTGCCACGTCCCCGCCGCCAACCTCCTCGGCGAGGAGGGCGAAGGCATGCGCATCGCGCTCGGCCGCGTCACCGGCAACCGCCTCCTGCACTGCCCCACCGTGCTCGGCGCCGCCCGCCGCGCCGTCAAGCTGACGCTGGACCGGACCCGGACCCGGCAGGTCGCGGGCCAGCCGCTGCTCATGCTCCAGGCGATCCAGCACAAGATCGCCGACATGGCCACCGAGCTGTACGCCGCGCGCTCCATGACGTACAACGCGCTGGCGGCGCTGGACGAGGGCCGCGAGGTCCACGCCGAAGCGCTCATGTGCAAGCTGTTCGTCGCCGAGTCGGCCTTCCGCATCCTCGACGAAGCCGTACAGATCCACGGCAAGGAGGGGCTCACGCAAGGCAACGAGATCGAGTACCTCTTCCGCAAGATCCGCATGTTCCGCGTCCTCACCGGCACCTCCGAGATCCAGCGCAACGGCATCGCCAAGCTCCTGGCCTTCAACCACTGATCCGCACACCGACCGGAAGGCGTCCTCCGCCATGACCGCCGCGTCCTCGTGGACCCGGGGCCCGCTCCGAGGCGCCGGCCGGCGTCCGCACCGCCGTCGCACCGCGCACCACCGCCGTCCCTGCCCGAACCCGTCAAGGGCCGCGGCACCGCCGGAGGGGGCGCGCACCGTCTGCCCGTGCCCCGGCGCGACCGGAGCCGTTACGGGGTAGGAGAGCGGCATGGACAGCACCCTCTGGCTCGTCATGGCCGTGGTTCTCGCGCTCGTGGTGGCAGGCACCGCGGCCGTTCTGCTCGTGCGCGTGTTCCGCACTCGCAGGATGCTCCTGGACGCCGGTGTCCCGTTGCGGTCCAAGGCCCTGTTCTGGGCGGCGGTGATCTATACGATCTCGCCGATCGACCTCATCCCGGACCCGGTCTATCTGGACGACGTCGGCGTGCTCCTGGTCACGCTGCGGGCGCTGCACGCGGCAGCCGCCGGGAGCGGGGCGCATCCCGATGGGGGCGCCTGGGAGCGCCTGGGCAAGGGGCGCCGCTGACGGATCGGGGCAGGGGCTCCGGCGGGCCGTCGAAGACGGCCCGCCGGCGCCCCTGGCCGCCTCGGCCCCTCCCGCCCGGGGTGCCGCCCGGGTGAGCGGGCGCCTCGTGGCGGGAAAAAGGCATGCATGCAGACATTTCTCCCCTATGCGAACTTCTCCGCCTCGGCCGTCGTCCTGGACCAGAGGCGCCTCGGCAAGCAGCGCGTCGAGGCGCTTCAGGTGTTCCGGGGACTGACCGTGCCGACGTACGGGTGGCGACGGCACCCCGCGGTGCGGATGTGGGCCGGGTACGAGGAGGCCCTGGTGCGGTACGGCCTGGACGTCTGCGACACCTGGACCGCCGAGGGCCGTGCCGACACCTGCTCCGTCACCCTCATGGACGACTACCGCGCCTGGCGCCCGTCGGCCGAGGTGCGCGAGCAGAGCGCGCTCGCGGCGGCGGGCGAGTTGCCGCCCTGGCTCGGCGATCCCGCCTTCCACCGCAGTCACCAGTCCGCGCTGCTGCGCAAGGACCCGGCGCACTACCGCCCCCACTTCCCCGGCGTACCGGACGACCTTCCCTACCTCTGGCCGGCGTCCGACCGGGAGGGCGGCGGAGCGAGGTGAGGGCCGGGGCTTCGCAGACCGGGGCGAACGCCTCGGTCACGGCTCAAGAGGCCGGGGAGGGCGAGCGGCGAAGCGGAGTGGAGCGAGGCGGGCGACGTGACCCCGGGGAACCGGCCGCCGCCGCGTCCTGGCGGGGCCGGCAGATCATCGCGCGCTTCCCCCGCGCCCAGTTCGTCCGGACGCCCTCCCGCGACGCCGGGGGGGCGGTGCTGTCGTGACGCCTCCGATGCCGTGCCGCTGCTCCGCGCGGTGGGGTCACCCCACCGTTCCCCACCACGCCCCGCCCCGGGTGGCGTCCGCCGCCGGGTGGTCGGGCGCGCCGTCGTCGAGGGCGAGGCGGGTGACGACGCGGTAGCGGTCGCCGCGGTAGAGGGAGCGGACGTACTCGACCGGCCGGGCGTTCGTGTCGGAGGTGATCCGGTCGAAGAGGAGGGCGGGCGAGAGGACGGGCACCTCCAGGAGGGCCGCCTCCTCCTCGCTGAGCACGGTCGGCTCGATGGACTGGACGGCGTGGGCCGTCCGGATGCCGCGCCGTTCGCGCAGATGGGCGTAGAAGCCGCCCTCCATGTCGGCGGCGGTGAGTCCGGGGACCAGGTCGGCGGGGACGTGCAGCTGTTCCAGGGCGATCGGCGCGCCGTCGACGTGGCGGAGGCGGGTCACGTGCACCAGCTCCGCCGCCGGGGAGATCGCGAGTTTGCGGCCGATCCGCGCCCCGGCCCGTGTGGTGCGGAGTTCGAGCACCGTGCTCGTCCAGCCGCCGGGACTGCGGGGAGCGCTCGCCGGGTGGTCGTCGGCGACGAGCTCCTGGGTGACCTTGGCGGGGGCGACGAACATGCCGCGGCCGTGCTCCCGTACCAGCAGTCCGGTGGCGACGAGTTCGTCGACGGCGGCGCGCAGCGTGGGCCGGGAGACCTCCAGGGTGGCGCAGAGGGTCCGCTCGGAGGGGATGGCGTCGCCGGGGCGGCGGCCGTCGATCACCGCCAGCAGGTGTTCCCGTACCCGTGCCCGCTTCAGTTCCATGCCGTCCCCCCGCCGGTGCGCCGTCCGCCCGCCGGTCAGTATGCATCCCCTTCGGTCGAGGACGTCACCAGGCCGTCGCGGGTGAAGTCGAGGCGGGAGACGATGCGGTAGCGGTCCCCCCGGTAGACGGAGTGGACGTACTCGACGGGCAGGCCGGCGGTGTCGAGGGTGAGGCGTTCGATCAGCAGCGCGGGCGAGAGGACGGGGACGTCCAGGAGTGCGGCCTCGTCCTCGCTGACGACGGTCGGTTCGATCGACTGGGTGGCCTCCTTGACGTGCACCCGGTGGTGCTCCCTCAGGTGGTCGTAGAGGTCGCCCGCTTCGAGTTCCTCCGGGCTGAGCGCGGCGCCCACCAGGTCGGCCGGGATGTGCAGGTGCTCGATGGCCATGGGTGCTCCGTCGACGAGGCGGAGGCGTGCGACGTAGAGCAGTTCGGCGGCGGGCGAGAGGCGGAGCCTGCGGCCGATGCGGGCGCCGGCCCGGACGGTGGCGGACTCCAGGACGGTGCTGGACCAATCGCCGGAGGCCCTGGGTACGGCGAAGGCCGTCTCGTCCGGGGCGAGTCGCTGGGTGATCTTGGCGGGGGCGACGAACGTGCCGCGGCCGTGCTCCCGTACCAGCGCGCCCGTGGCGACGAGTTCGTCGACGGCGGCGCGCAGCGTGGGCCGGGAGACGCCCAGGCCGGCGCAGAGGGTGCGCTCGGAGGGGATCGGGTCGCCGGGGCCGAGGCCTTCGACGAGGCCGAGGAGGTGCTCCCGTACCCGCTCCCGCTTCAGCACCCCGCCGGAGGAGCCGTCCTTCATGCCACTCTCCCTGACTGGTCAACTGGTAAGGCCGATAGTAGCGGGATGTACTGACCTGTCACCGGGTGAACAGCGCATGTTTTCCAAGGGATTGACGCCCTCCATGGTCCGTGCCACCTTCTGGTCACACACCTGACCACTTAACCAATTGGTCAACTATGCATCGAGGTGCCCGTGAAGACTCGTCCCCTCGCCGGCTCCGTCGCCCTCGCGGCGGCCATCGCCCTCGCCACCACGGCCTGCGGCGGCCCCGGCGATCCGGCGGCCTCCGGCGGATCGCAGAAGGTCACCGTCTGGATCATGAAGGACAGCGTCACCGACGCCTTCCTCACCCGCTTCCGCACGGGTTTCGAGGCCGAGCACGAGGACATCGACCTCGACGTCCAGATCCAGGAGTGGGACGGCATCGGCGAGAAGGTCACCGCCGCCCTCGCCAGCAAGGACGCCCCGGACGTCATCGAGGTCGGCAACACCCAGGTCGCCCAGTACGCGGCGAGCGGAGGGGTGCGCGATCTCAGCTCCAGAACCGCCGAGTTGAACGGCGCCGACTGGCTGCCCGGGCTCGCCGAACCCGGCAAGGTCGACGGCCGGCAGTACGGCATCCCCTGGTACGCGGCCAACCGCGTCGTCATCTACCGCAAGGACCTCTTCGCCCGGGCGGGGGTCACCGCCCCGCCGAAGACCCAGGCCGAATGGCTCGCCGTCACCGCGGGGCTCAACCGCGGCGGGACCCAGGGCATCTACCTCCCCGGCCAGAACTGGTACACGCTCTCCGGCTTCGTCTGGGAGGCCGGTGGCGACCTCGCCGTCCGGGAGGGCACGACGTGGAAGGGCGCGCTCGACACCCCGCAGGCCCTCGCCGGCATGGACTTCTACCGACGGCTCCAGGCTCTCGGGAAGGGCCCCAAGGACTCCGACGAGGCAAAGCCCCCGCAGGCGGAGGTCTTCGCCAAGGGCGACGTCGCCCAGATCGTCGCCGTCCCCGGCGGGGCGAAGATCGTCGAGGAGATCAATCCCGCCCTCAAGGGAAAGCTCGGCTTCTTCCCCGTACCCGGCCGGACGGCGGCCCAGCCCGGCGCCGTCTTCACCGGCGGTTCCGACCTCGTCGTCCCGGAGGCCTCCGGCCACCCCGACGCCGCTTACCGGGTGGTGAAGGCGCTGGCCGGCGAGAAGTGGCAGACGGACATGGCCAAGACGATGAGCTACGTCCCCAACCGCACCTCTCTCGCCCGCGTGATCCAGGACGACGAGGGCACGGCGGCCATGGCCGCGGGCGCGGCACGTGGCCGTGCGACGCCGAACTCCCCGCAGTGGGCCGCCGTCGAGGCCACCAACCCGATCAAGCAGTACATGACCGCCGTCCTGACCGGAACCGACCCCGCTCGCGCGGCGGCGACCGCGTCCGCGAGCATCACCAGGACGCTCGGCTCGTGAGTCACGACCGCCGGCTCGCCACCCGCCCACCGCGGATCGCTCCGCGGGAACGCCCCCTCGCGCCACCCGGGCCCCGACGGGCGAGGCCGCCGCTCGGACCGGCGCTCCGGCCCTATCTCCTGGTCGCCCCCACCGTCCTCGGCGGCGCGCTCCTCCTCGGCTACCCCCTGGTGCGCAACCTTCTGATCTCCTTCCAGGAGTACGGCATGGGCGAACTCATCCGCGGGGGCGCCGGCTTCGTGGGGTTCCGCAACTACCGGACGGTGCTGGCCGATCCCGAGTTCTGGGAGGTGGTCCGGCGCACGCTCTGGTGGACCCTGGTCAACGTCACGCTGATCATGGTGATCGGCACTCTGGTCGCCCTGATGATGCGGCGGCTCGGCCGGCGGATGCGGTTCGTGGTGACGAGCGGGCTCGTCCTCGCCTGGGCCAGTCCCGTCATCGCCACCACCACCGTCTTCCAGTGGCTCTTCGCGTCCCGCCTGGGCGTGGTCAACTGGGTCCTCGTCCGGTTGGGGTTCTCGTCCTTCGAGGGCTACTCCTGGCTGGCCGGCGGTCCCGCCGCGTTCACGGTCCTCGTCCTGCTCGTGGTGTGGCAGTCGGTGCCGTTCGTCGCGATCACCCTCCACTCGGCGTTGCTCACCGTCCCGGCCGAACTGTACGAGTCGGCCAGGCTCGACGGGGCCGACGGGCGACGGATCTTCCGGTCGATCACCCTGCCCCTGCTGAGACCGGTCTTCGGACTGGTCCTCTGCCTCGAAGTCATCTGGGTCTTCCGCTGCTTCGCCCAGATCTGGGCCGTCACCAAGGGCGGTCCGGGCGAGGCGACGACCACCCTGCCCGTCTACGCCTACCGGGTCGCGCAGTCCCTGCACCGGTACGACCTCGGTGCCGCCGTCTCGACCCTCACCGTCCTCCTCCTGGTGGCCGTGCTCATCGCCTACTTCCGCCAGCTGCTCCGACAGGAGGCCGAACGGTGACACCCCGCGCCCTGCGCCGGCTTCCGCTGAACACCGCGGCGACGCTCGTCTTCGTCCTCACCGTCTTCCCGGTCTACTGGATGGTCCTCACCGCCTTCCGTCCGACCCGCGACATCCAGTCCGAGACCCCGCGCTTCCTGCCCGGTTCCGTCACCCTGGAGCACTTCCGGAACGCGGTCGCGGCGGACGGCTTCTGGGCCTTCTGGCGCAACAGCCTGCTGGTCACCGCCGGGTGCGTCCTGCTCGCCCTGGTGGTGGCGCTCGCCGCCGCCTTCGCCGTGGCACGGCTGCGCTGGCACGGCCGACGGGGCTTCCTGCTCATGGTCTTCCTCGCCCAGGTGGCCCCCTGGGAAGCGCTGTTGATCCCGATGTACGTCATCGCCCGGGACGCCGACCTGCTCGACCGGCTGGCGACCCTCAGCCTGGTCTACTTCATGATCACCCTGCCCTTCACCGTCGTGACCCTCCGCTCCTTCCTGGCGGGTGTGCCCGCGGAGCTCGAGGAGGCCGCGCAGGTCGACGGCTGCACCCGCGCGGCCGCGTTCCGCCGGGTGACCCTGCCCCTGCTCGCCCCGGGCCTCCTCGCCACCTCGCTGTTCGGTTTCATCACCGCCTGGAACGAGTTCGCCTTCGCCAACATGCTGATCATCAAGAACCAGGACGACCGCACGCTGCCCGTCTGGCTCTCGTCCTTCTCCAACGTCTTCGGCACCGACTGGGGCGCCACCATGGCCGCCTCCACCCTCTTCGCCCTGCCCGTCCTCGTCCTCTTCCTGGTCCTGCAGGGCCGGGTCGCCGCCGGAACGACCGGCGGAGCCGTGAAGGGATAACGCACCGCGATGCCCGTGCCCCACCTCGTCCCCGAGCCCACCCACCTCTCGGTCCTCCCGGGCCGCTTCACCTTCGACGCCACGACCGCGCTCAAGGTCTCCCCCGGCGCCGACGCCGCCGCCGACCTGCTGCGCACCCTCCTCGGGCCGGCCACCGGGCTGCCCCTGCCCGCCCGCCCCGACGGCTCCGTCGTCCTGGCCCTCGACCGCGCCCTCACGGGCCTCGGCGACGAGGGGTACGGACTGACCGTCGGCACCGGGGGGATCCTGCTGCGGGCCGCCCGCCCCCAGGGCCTCCTCTCCGGCGTCCAGACCCTCCGCCAGCTCATGCCCGTCGAAGCCCTCCACCCGGAGCCGGTGCCCGACGTCGCCTGGTCGGTCCCCTGCGCGCAGATCACCGACGTCCCCCGTTTCCCCTGGCGCGGCTCCATGCTCGACGTCGCCCGCCGCTTCCGCCCCGTCTCCTTCCTCCGGCGGTACGTCGACCTCCTCGCCCTCCACAAACTCAACGTCCTCCACCTCCACCTCACCGACGACCAGGGCTGGCGGATGCCCGTCGGCGCCCTGCCCCGGCTCACCGAGATCGGCGGCCTGCCGCACGGCGGCGCGTACACCCGCTCCGAGCTCACCGGCCTGGTCGCGTACGCGGCCGGGCGCGGGGTCACCGTCGTGCCCGAGATCGAGATGCCCGGCCACGTCCGCGCCGCCCTCGCCGCCTACCCCGAGCTCGGCAACCACCCGGGCCGCGCCTATGACGTCTGGGACCGCTGGGGCGTCTGCGACACCGTCCTCGGCGTCCACGACGGGGCCCTCGCCTTCTGCCGCACCGTCCTGGACGAGGTGATGGACGTCTTCCCGTCCCCGTACGTCCACGTCGGCGGCGAGGAGTGCCCCGCCACCGAGTGGCACGCCTCCCCCGCCGCCCGCCGCCGGGCCGCCGAGGAAGGGCTGTCCGGCCCGGACGCCCTGCACGGCTGGTTCATGGAACGGATCGGACGCCACCTCCTCGACGCCGGCCGCAGGCCGCTCGGCTGGACCGAGAACGGCGCCGACCTCCCCGCGTACTTCACCGTCATGCCCTGGCGCGACGCCGACCACGGACGCACCGCGGTCCGCCGCGGACACCAGGTCGTCATGGCACCGCACCGCACCACGTACCTCGACTACCCCCAGTCCACCAGCCCGGCCGAGCCGCCCGGCCAGACGGGCCGGGTCGTCGACCTGCGCGCCGTCCACGGCAACGACCCGGCACCGGCCGACTGGAGCCCCGAGGAAGCCGACCGGGTCCTCGGCTCCCAGGTCCAGCTGTGGACCGAGTACGTGCCCACCGCCGCGCACGCCGAGTACCTGACCTTCCCCCGGCTCTGCGCGCTGGCCGAGGTCGTCTGGACCGGCCGGCACGACTGGCCCGGCTTCCAGGAACGCCTCCGCCACCACCGGACCCGGCTCGACGCCCTCGGGGTGCCGCGCCGTCTTTCCCCCGTGTCCCCGTGACCGCCCCCGTACCCCCGCTCCACCCCCTTCACAGGAGAGGAACCCCCATGAGCGACCCGTCGAGGAACAGGAAGCCGCGGATCCGTGCCGCGCTCGTCGTCGCCACGGTGACCGGGCTCGGCGCCACCGCCCTCGCCGCGCTTCCCGCGGAGGCGGCCGGTGAGGCCGTCACCGTCCAGTACCGGCAGAGCGCCACCGGCAGCGACCAGGTCGAGCCCTGGCTGAAGGTGGTCAACACCGGTGCGTCGAGCGTCCCGCTGAGCCAGGTGAAGGTGCGCTACTACTTCAAGGCCGACGCCGGGGCGTCGTACACCTACGCCTGTTCGTGGGCCGTGAAGGGCTGCGCCAACCTCACCGGCACCTTCGGCGCCCTCGCCCGGCCCACCGCGACCGCGGACCGCTACCTGGAGGTCGGCTTCACCGCCGGAGCCGGTTCGCTCGCCCCCGGCGCCGACACCGGCGACATGCAGCTGCGCTTCCACCGCTCCGACTGGCAGCCGCTCGACCAGAACGACGACTACTCCTTCGGTCCCGGCCGGACCACGTACGCCGACTGGTCCAAGATCACCGCGACCGTCGCCGGCGTCCCGGTATGGGGCGCCGCGCCCGCCGGCAACGAATCCACGCCGACCCCCACCCCGACCGACCCCACCACACCACCGCCCACGGGGGCCGTGCTCTTCGACGACTTCGACTACACCGGGCACACGGACCCGGCGATCGGCGCCCACGGCTGGAGCGTGCGCTCCCACTCCGGTGGCCCCGGCGTGGCCGGCGCCACCTGGGCCCCCGAGAACGTCACCTTCGCCAAGGACGGCACGAACTCGATCATGAACCTGCGGACCTCCACCGCGGGGACCGGCGAGTCCACCCGCCACACCGAGGTCCTCACCCGCGCCTCGAAGTTCAGGAACGGCACCTACGCGGCGCGCGTCCGCTTCTCCGACGCGCCGCTCTCGGGCCCGGACGGCGACCACGTCGTCCAGACCTTCTTCACCATCAACGACCTCAAGGCCCCGATGGCCGACGACTACGCCGAGTACGACTTCGAGTACCTGCCCAACGGCGGTTGGGGCGAGCCGGCCGACATCCTCTACACCACCTCGTGGGAGACCTACCGGCCCGACCCCTGGGAGGCCGTCAACCAGCACTCCGAGTCCCGCACGAGCCACGACGGCTGGCACGACCTCGTCCTGACCATCGACGGCAACGCGATCGTCTACTACATCGACGGCCGGGAGTTCGGCCGGCACGACGCCCGCTACCTCCCCGAGCGCCCCATGTCCATCAACTTCAACCAGTGGCTGATCGACCTGGCCGGCCAGACGTCGACCACTCCCCGCGCCTACGACCAGAAGGTCGACTACGTCCTGCACGTCAAGGACCAGGTGCTCACACCGGCCCAGGTGGCCGCCAAGGTCGGCGCCTACCGCTCCGCGGGCACCACCTTCGAGGACACCGTCCCCACCGCACCGTGACCCCCGGGGGCCCGGTCCCCACCGGACCGGGCCCCCGGCCGGGGGAAGCCGATCGCGGACGCGGGTCCGCGGTCCGGGACTCGCCGTGCCCGGGAGCGGTCGCGCGGGGCCACCGCGACGACGTCCGAAACTTGGTATGGACCTGACAAGCGCGGCCGGTTAACGTGACGGCTGCGCTCGGTGAGAGCGCTCTCAAGGATTGGTCGCCCCACACCAGGAGGTCCCGTGAAACGCACCACCCCCCTGCGCGCCGCCGTCGCCGCCCTGTTCCTGACGGTCGGCCTCGGCGCCGCCCATTCCGGCGCGGCGAGCGCGGCCCCGCTTCCGGAGCCCGCCCCGGCGGCGCCCGCCTCGGCCGGACTGCTCGACGCCATGCGCCGGGACCTCGGGCTCACCGCGGCCGAGGCAGAGGATCGGCTGAGCGCGGAGAAGGCCGCCGCCGAGGTGGAGAAGGCCGCCCGTCAGCGCACGGGTGCCGCCTACGGCGGTTCGTGGTTCGATCCCGCGACCGGCCGGCTGGTCGTCGCCGTGACCGACCGCGCCGAGGAGGCGGACGTACGAGCGCTGGGTGCCGACACCCGGCTGGTCCGGCACAGCGCCGCCGCGCTGGACCGCGCCAAGGCCCGCCTGGACGCACTCCACGCGCCTGCGGGAGTGGCCGGCTGGCACGTCGACCCGAGGACCAACAGCATCGTGGTCGACGTCGTGCGCACCGAACGGCAGGCCCCTGACGTCCGGTCCTTCGTGGCCAGGGCCCGGGCCGGCGGCCCGGTCACCGTCGCCGAGACGGCACGGGCGCCCCGCACGTACGCGGCCGGAACCGTCGGCGGTGACCCCTACTACACCGGCAACGTCCGCTGCTCGATCGGCTTCTCCGTGTACGGGGGCTTCGTGACGGCCGGACACTGCGGGCAGCCCGGCGCGGCGGTGCGCGGCTGGGACGGGTCCGCGATGGGCACCTTCCAGGGCTCGTCGTTCCCCGGCGACGACTACGCGTACGTCTCGATCCACAGCGGCTGGTGGACCGTGCCCGTGGTGCTGGGCTGGGGCACCGTCCCCGACCAGCTGGTCCGCGGCTCCTCCGAGGCCCCGGTGGGCGCTTCGATCTGCCGTTCCGGCTCGACCACGCACTGGCGTTGCGGCGCGGTCCTGGCCAAGAACGAGACGGTCAACTACAGCCAGGGCGCCGTGTACCAGATGACCAAGACCAGCGTCTGCGCCGAGGGCGGCGACTCCGGCGGCTCGTTCCTCAGCGGCGACCAGGCCCAGGGCGTCACCTCCGGCGGCTGGGGCAACTGCTCCTCCGGAGGCGAGACGTGGTTCCAGCCGGTCAACGAGATCCTCGGCCGGTACGGCCTGCGGCTCCACACCGCCTGAGGTCGACACGGCGACCGGGTCCTTCCGGACTCGAACGCCCGGAAGGACCCGCCGTACGGCAGCCGTACGGCAGCCGTACGGCCCGCGCGGAGCACCGGGCGACGGCTGTCCGGCCGATCGCCCCGGGAGGTCCGACCCGCCCCCTCACTCCCTCAAGGCAGCCTTAAAGGAGCGTTAAGCCCCAGGGCGTGAGAGAAAACCGCAGTTCAGAGGCGTGCACGGAACGACGCCTGGCGTTGCCACGGGAGTTGTTCCTCCGTGATACTCACTGCCCGACGGGTGACGCCACGTCATTCCTGAGAGCGCTCTCACACACTGGCCCAACGATCCGCTCCGCCCGGTCGTCCCTTCCCCCTCCCAGACGAGGATGCATGCCCATGGCCGCCGCTCATCGCGCACGACGCCGGTCCTTCGGCGGGGTGGGGCGCGTCGTCACCGGCGCTCCGGTCGCGGCGTCACCCGTCCCCTTCACCGGCTCGGTCGCCCCGCGGGCCGGCGCCGCGGTCGCCGCGCAGACCCGGTCCGACGAGTTCGACGGCGCCGTCGACCAGAAGGGGGCGGTCGGCTGACCGTCCCGCCCCGCCGGCCGGCATGCCCGCCCCTCTCCCCTTCCGTCCTCGCATCCGGCCGCTCCCCCATCCGACCCCACCCGACCCCACCCGACCTCACGAAGAACGGACCCCCACCGTGACGGCACGCCACCAGCGAACGATGTCCCGCAGAAAACTCCTCGCCACGACCGCAGGCCTGGCCCTGGCGGTGCCCGCAGCGGCCACCTGGTTCGAGGGGGGCGCCAACGCCTCCACCGCCGCCACGCTCCCCCTCGACCTGGTCAACACCACCGGCAACAACACGGTGTACGCCTACGTGCTCGGCCGCGACCCGGCCGCCGGCGGCACCTGGGCCTTCATCCAGGCCGACGGCTCCACCCTCCACCACCCGCCGGCCCCGGCCGCCGACCAGACCCCGCTCGGGGTCGACTGTGCCGTCCCGCTCAACGCGTCCGGTGCCGGAGCTCGGAGGGTGACGCTGCCGCACCTGGACAGCGGCCGCGTCTACTTCTCCGTCGGCGCGAAGCTCACCTTCCTGATGAACCGCGGCGGCGGCCTGGCCCTGCCGTCGGTGAGCAACCCCACCGACCCCAACGCGAACGTCCCCCACGACTTCTGCGAATTCACCTTCAACAGGGACCAGCTGTACGCCAACATCACGTTCGTCGACATGGTCTCGCTGCCGATCGCCTTCCAGCTGGAGACCGGGCAGGGGACCCAGACCGTGCGCGGGCTGCCCGCCGACGGACTGTCCCGGGTCGCCGCCGCGCTGCGGGCCCAGTCCGCCGCCGACGGCAGCGACTGGAGCAGACTGATCGTCACCAAGGGCGGCGGCGACCTGCGCGTCCTCAGCCCCAACCTGGCGATCCGCGGCAACAGCGCCCTGTTCCGGGGCTACTTCGACGGCTACGTCGACGAGGTGTGGAACAAGTACCGCTCCACCGACCTGCGCATCGACACCCAGTTCACCTGGGGAACCGTCACCGGCCGGGTGAACGGCGACACCCTCGCCTTCCCCGGAGTCGGCGTCTTCGCCAGGCCGTCGACCCTCTCGATCTTCTCCTGCAGCGACGCGCCCTTCACCACGGGCAACGACCTGATGGGCAACCTCAGCGCACGGCTCGCCGCCGCCTTCAACCGCTCCACCCTGCTGGACAACCCCCACCAGCCGACCTCCGAGAACCCGGCCGCCTTCTACACCCGGCCGCGCACCAACCACTACGCCCGCATCCTGCACGGCACCACCCCCGACCACCTCGGGTACGCCTTCCCCTACGACGACGTGCACCCGGCCGGAGTCGATTTCGAGGGCAAGGTGCAGTCCGGCAGCCCCAGCCGCTGGACCATCACGGTCGGCGGCATGACCGGCGGTGGTGGCACGCCGACCCCGACGCCGACCGCCACCGCCACGGGCGGCGGGGTCAGCGCCTTCGCCACCATCCAGGCCGAGGCGTTCACCGCCCAGTCGGGAGCCCAGGTCGAGGCCTGCTCCGACAGCGGCGGCGGCTCCGACGTCGGCCGGCTGTCGAACGGAGACTGGCTCAAGTTCTCGTCCGTCGCCTTCGGCGCCACCGGCGCCACCCGCTTCAACGCCCGTGTCGCGTCCGGCGCCGCCGCCGGAGTCAGCGGTCTGGTCCAGGTCCGCCTCGGCAGTCCCACGGCCGCCCCGGTGGGCAGCTTCGCCGTCGCCGACACCGGTGGCTGGCAGGCCTGGCGCACCGTCCCCGCCGACATCGGCCGCACCACCGGCACCCACGACGTCTACCTGACCTTCGACAGCGGCCAACCCGCCGACTTCGTCAACATCAACTGGTTCGTCTTCGCCTAGCGGAGCGAGCACGCCGACACCGCGGCGGCTTCCACGATCAACCGTTGCGGATCATCGCCTTGTGGATCCAGTCCGCGTAGGCGGGCGCACTGGTGTAAAGCCCCGGGCCCTCGCTGCACCGCACGCCCCGGGCGCCCGGGCCGGAGGTGACGCCGACGAGTTCCCAGCGTCCCCTCCGGTCCCGCCGGATCTGGGGTCCGCCCGAGTCGCCGTTGCACGCCATGGCCTTCGGCACCTGGCTGATCGTGCACAGACGGGTGTTGCTCGCGTAGCCCGGCGCGCACTCGGAGACCGCTCCCCTGCGCGTGTCGAGCTCTTGCAGCCGTTCGGGAAAGACCCATTTGCTGAGGTCGGGAGTGTCGTCGACGGTACCGAGGCCCAGAATCCGGGTCGCCGTGCCGGGCCGTCCCGGCTCGTCGGCGATGCGGACGGGCTTCTCGGTGACGGAGCGGTCCAGACGGACCAGAGCGATGTCGTTGTGGTTGGGACCGGCGTTCTCACCGTTCCTGTAGCGCGGGTGGACCACCGTCTTCGCCACGGACCGGACCGTGCCCCCGGAGCTCTTCCACTCACTGCCGATCCGGACGGTGCCGTCCAAGGTGACGAGCTCCGGGTCCACGCAGTGCGCCGCTGTGAGCACCCACTTCGAGTCGATCAGCGATCCCCCGCAGACGCCCTTGAAAGTGGGGTCGTCCGCGCCCGTCACCGGGATCGACACCATGAACGGGTAGCGCTGCGTGGATTCCTCACCGTTGACGATGGCCTCGGCGCTCCCGGACATCGTGGCGGCGCACACCGCTCCCGCCAGGATCACCGCGGCGGTGCGCGCCACCACGGGGCGCGAGGATTTCAGGTTGAACATTGACTCTCCGATCGGACGAGCGTTTGCGACACGCTCAGCCTCCGCCATCGGGAGAGACCGGTCCATCCGGTCAACGGGCCCGTCCGAGGTGGGGAAAACCCCAGGTCGAAGCGTTCGGCATCAGGCCGATGCGGTGTCCAGGCCTCGTCGCTGTACGCGTGGACCGCCGTGGACCACCTCGGCGGCCGGTCGGCACGGGGCCGGATGCCGGAGGCGGTCGCGCGGGCGTGGCCGGTGTGCATGACGGGCCTCGCTGCTGCCGCCCCGACGCTCCCGAAACCGTGCCGGCGGGTCACTCGCGTGCCGGGACGACGGTGTGCGCGAGTTGGACGCGTGAGTGCAGGCCGAGTTTGCGGTAGACGCGGGTGAGGGTCGCCTCGACCGTCTTGACGCTGACGGTGAGGGCCGCGGCGATGTCGCGGTTGCTCGCTCCGCCGGCGGCGAGCTGGGCGCAGCGCTGTTCGGCCCGGGTGAGGCGGGGGCGGGCACCGTCGTCCGGGGGGTTGTGCTCCAGCCGGTGGAGGGCGTGTGCGGCGGCCTCGGCCCAAGGATGCGCGCCGTGGGCGGTGAAGAGGTCAGCGGCACTCCGTGCTGCCGCGCGGGCGCTGGCGCGTCGGCGCCCGCGTCGTTCGGTGTGGCTGAGCGCCAGCAGTGTCCGGCCCCGTTCGACGGGGAGGTGGAGGAGGCGGTCGGCTGCGTCGGTGAGCCGGCGGGCGGCCGTGTCGTAGTCGCCTTGTGCGGCGTCCAGGAGGGCTTGGACGCGTTCGAGGGACGGGAGGACGCCGTGCCTGCCGAGGTCGGTCGCGGTGCGGCGGGTGCCGGTCAGCAGTTCGCGGGCCCGTTCGAGGTGCCCCAGCGTGACGAGGGCTTCGGCCAGGTCGGCGTGCCAGCGCAGGACGGACGGGTCGTGGACCTGCTGGAGTTCCTCCAGGGTGCGGACCTCTTCCAGTGTCTCCAGGGCTTCTTTGGGGCGGCCGGTGACCAGGAGGAGGTGCCCGAGGGCGAAGAGGTTGCGGGAGAGGAAGACCTTGTTGTCCTCCTGCCGGGCGGCGTCGGCCCCGCGGCGTGCGTGGACGAGGGCGAGGTCGGTGCGCCGGGCGGTGCCTTCGACGAGTGCGGAGGTGTAGCACGCCGGCGCGGGTGACAGGGAGGTTGAGTCGGTCAGCTCCTGGGCGCGGTGGGCGTGCTGGAGCGCCCTGGCGCACCGTCCGGCGCGGAGTTCGGCCTCGGCGAGGCAGCGCAGGATGTCCACGGTCGCCTCGGCGTCTCCCGTCCGCTCGGCTTCGACGAGCAGGGGAAGCAGCGCGGTGCGGGCCTCCTCGGGGCGGTCGTCGAAGAGGGCGTGCCGGGCGGCGAGGTGCTGAGGTGTGCCGTTGACGTGGAGGGGGGCGGCAGGCGGCAGGGACAGGGCGCGGCCGAGCGTGGTCTCGGCGTCGGAGTGGCCGAGGATGCGTTGGGCCCGGGCCTGCATCGTGAGGGCCATGACGGTGGTGGTGGCGTCGCCGACGGTCTCGGCGAGGGCGGCGGCCCGGCCGGCCAGTGTGCACGCCCGCTGGGGGTCGCCCTCGTTGACGTTGGCCCAGACGGACTGGCGGATGAGGATCTGCGCGGTGAGGTCGGACCGTCCAGCCGCCGCGTGGAACGCGTCGGCGAACAGTTCGTCCGCGCTGTGCAGGTGCCGGCCGCTCGCGTCGATCAGGGCGATGAGGGCGTCGACGCGCTGGGCAGGGGTGGTGTCGTGGCCCAGGACGAGACGGGCGGCGGCCCGGCCGCGGGGGAGATCGCCGTAGTGGGCGGCGGCACGTACGGCGGTCAGGGCCCGTTCGGTGAGCAGGTCGCCGTCGTCGTGCGGGGTGCGCTGGGCGGCGAGGAGGGAGAGTTCGGCCGCGAGCGCGTGTTCGCCGCGCAGCCGGGCGCGTACGGCTGCGCGGGCGGCGTGGCGGGCCGACCGCGGGTCGGTGTCGTCGGCCGCCAGCGCGGTGTGCCGGTCGCGGCGGACGCCGTCACGGCTGGCCTCGGCCAGGCGGGCGTGCAGGAGTCTGCGCGCGTGGCCCGGCAGCCGGGCCACGAGTTCGGTGCCGATCGCGGAGGCGGTGAACCGCATCGTCCCGCCGGGCTGTCCGAGGTCGACGAGTCCGGCTGCCTCGGCCTCGGCGAGGAGGCTTTCGGCTGCCGGGCCGACGAGATCGCTCAGCAGGTCGAGGCCGGGCCGGTCGTCGAGTGCGGCGAACGTCAGCAGCTCCTGGACTTCCTCCGGCACGGTTCCCAGCCACTCGCCCAGCAACCGGCGGGCAGGAGGAGGGAGGACCGGATCGGCCTCGGCATCCGGGGCGAGCGGCACGGCGGAGGTGTGACCGCCGGCCCGGGCGAGGGCCAGGGCCAGCGCCGGGTTCCCGCCGCTGTGGGTGTGGATGCGCGTGACCTCGCGGGGGACGAGCCGGTACGGGGACAGCAGGGCCCCGACCTGGGGGGCCGTCAGGGGCGGGATGCGCACCGCGCACGCGTCCTCCCCGCACCAGTGGCCTGCGGCCCCCGGGCGCCAGGTGCGCTCGGCCGCGATGACGGGGAGGTCCGGGGTCAGGCGCAGGGCCCATCCCAGGACGGCCGCGCTGGCCGGGTCCAGCCACTGGGCGTTGTCCACCACCAGCGTCATGGGTGGTGCCTCCCCCAGCAGAGCGGCGGTCTGCCGGCGAAGCCGCAGGGCCGAGCCGGCATCGTCCGGGGAGCCCGGCTGGTCGGCGGCCCGGTCCAGCCCCGCCGTCAACTCCCGTGCGGCAGGCAGGGTGCGGAGGGCCAGCGCGAGTTCGAGCAGCCCGGCATGGGGAACCCGGGCGTCCTGCGGACGCGGGGCCAGCCGCAGGACGGGCAGGCCCAGTCGTCGCCCCAGGGTCCCGGCCGCGGTGGTCTTGCCGCTTCCGGGCGGCCCGAACAGGACCGTCCGGCGGGTGCCCTGCGCGTCTTCCGGCACCACCGGCAGTACGGGACCGGCCTCGTGGAACGCGCTCATCCACATCGCAGAGTCTGGCATCGGGCCATGGTGGGCCAGCCGTGCCCCCTCGGTCCAGGTCAAGGGGTTGCCCTGATGTCGGCCGCCCCCCCGCGTCCCTAGCCTCATGGCCACAGCCGAGCCAACTGCTGCCGAACGCCCCCCGCACCCCAGATGACGTCCTGCGGCAATCCCCGACAAGGCTCGGCGGAAGGATCTCGATGAACCGCAAGAACGCCCTGGCAGCCGCTGTCGCGGCGGCCCTCGCCCTGGGCACCGTGACCGTGGCGGCCACCCAGTCCACCGCGGCCACCGGCAACTCCGCGGCCCGACCCGGCGCCGGGTTCCGGGCGATGACGGCCGACGCGCGCGGCGAGGCGATACGCACGGCCGGCCGGAACGCGACCGCAACCGCCCGCGCGCTCGGCTTGGGCCCCGCCGAGCGCCTGGTGGCCGAGGACGTGCTGATCGACGCCGACGGCGCCCGGCACGTGCGCTACGACCGCACCTACGGCGGCCTGCCCGTCATCGGCGGCGACCTGGTGGTGCACCTCGCCGAGGACGGCAGGATCACCGGCTCGGACCTGGCGCACCAGGGTGCGATCAGGGTCGCCGACACCTCGCCGAAGCTGACGGCGGCCGACGCCTCGGCCGCGGCCGTGAGGCACGCCAAGCACGTGAAGAACGCGAAGACCAAGGGCTCGGACGGCAGCACCCTGGTGGTGTACGCGGTCGGCAAGGTGCCGGTCCTCGCCTACCGGTCGACGGTCACCGGTGCGGGCGAGGCCGGCCCGGCCTCGCGCCAGGCGGTGATCGTCGACGCGACCAGCGGCGCGCCGCTGGACCAGTACGAGCTGCACCAGAGCGTCACGGGCACCGGCAACGGCGTCACCGTCGGCCAGGTCGGCATCGAGACCACCCAGTCCGGGAGCGGCTACACCCTCACCGACGCGGCACACGGCTCCACCATCGTCTACGACGCCTACAACAGCCCGCAGTCGAACCCGAAGCAGAACGCCCGGGCCTTCAGCAGGACCACCAACTCCTGGGGCAACGGTTCCGCGTCGAGCCGCGAGAGCGCGGCGGTGGACGCCTCCTACGGCCTGGCCAAGACCTGGGACTACTACAAGAACGCCTTCAACCGCTCCGGCATCCGCAACGACGGCCGCGGCGCCCCCGCCTACGTGCACGTCGACAGCAGCCTGCTGAACGCCTTCTACGACGACGACTGCTTCTGCATGTTCTTCGGCGACGGCTCCTCGCAGAACGGCAACACCCCCGTCACCGCGCTCGACGTGGCCGGTCACGAGATGAGCCACGGCGTCACCGCCGCCACCGCCGGCCTCAACTACTCCGGCGAGTCCGGCGGCCTCAACGAGGCCACCAGCGACATCTTCGGCACCATGGTCGAGTTCTCCTCCGGCAACACCGGCGACCCGGGCGACTACTACATCGGCGAGAAGCTCAACATGTCGAGCGGCTACATGCGGCGGATGGACAACCCCTCCGCCGACGGCAACTCGCTGTCCTGCTGGACCTCGAACGCCGGCTCGGTGGACGTCCACTACTCCTCCGGAATCGCCAACCACTTCTTCTACCTGGCGGCCGAAGGCACCGGGGCGAAGACCATCGGCGGACGCGCGCACAACAGCACCACCTGCAACGACGACACCTTCGCGGGCATCGGCAAGGACAAGGCCGCAGCGGTCTGGTACCGGGCGTTGAGCGCCTACATGACCTCCACCACCAACTACGCGGGCGCCCGCACCGCCACCCTCCAGGCCGCCGCCGACCTGTACGGCACCAACTCCCAGGAGCGGTACCTCGTCTCCAAGGCGTGGGCAGCCGTCAGCGTCGGCACCGCGCTGCCCGACCCGGGAACCGGCACCCCGACCCCGACGCCGACGCCGACGCCGAGCGGGAACGCGCTGACCAACGGCACCTTCGAGCAGGGCACCGGCGCCTGGACCCAGAGCGACAGCATCATCACCGGTTCCACCCTGCAGGCCGCGCACGGCGGTTCCTGGTACGCCTGGATGATGGGCTACGGCACCGACGCCGTCGAGTCCCTGTCCCAGTCGAACATCGCGGTGCCCTCCACCGGCACCCCGAAGCTCACCTTCTGGCTGAAGGTCTCCACCCAGGAGTCCGGCTCCACCGCCTACGACACCCTCAAGGTCAAGGTCAACGGCACCACGCTGGCCACCTACTCCAACGCGAACGCGAGCGCGGGATACGTCCAGAGGACCGTCGACCTGTCCGCCCACAAGGGCCAGACGGTGAAGCTGGAGTTCGCCGGTACCGAAGACGCCTACCTGTCGACCGTCTTCCTGGTCGACGACGTCACCATCGGCTGACCGGTCCCGCTCACCACCGGTGCTCCTGCGGCCGGACGCCCTGCTCGGGCGCTCCGGCCGCGGGAGCCGCCGCAGGCGCGAGGGGGTCGGCAGGGGCGGTCCGGCCTCCACTCCGCGGGTTTCGTGGGGTGTTCAACCGCCGTCCACCTTTCTGCTGTGGACATGACAGATACGACCGCGAAGGTCTTCCTCATCAGGGCAAACCCCCTCATACAAGGAAGAAAGATGACGATACGTCTGGCATCTCGCACCTCCGCGCTCGTTCTCTGCACGGCACTGGCGACCTCCTTCACCCTCCCGGCACAGGCATCCGGGATCGACAGCGTCCGACCGAAGGCCGAGACCGCGCCGCTGTTCGACGACGAGGCCGGTGGCAACGCCAACGCGGACGACCCGGCGATCTGGCGCAACGCCGCCGACCCGGGCCGCAGCCTGGTGATCGCCACTGCCAAGCAAGGCGGCCTGCGGGCCTACGACCTGGACGCGCGCCAGGTGCAGTCCATCCCCGCCCCGGCCGGGCCGGGCGCCGACGACAAGCCCGGCCGCTTCAACAACGTCGACCTGGTGCGGGGCCTGCGCCTGGGCGGCGTGCGCACGGACGTCGCGGTGGTCAGCGACCGCGGCAACGACCGGCTGCGGATCTACCGCATCGACCGGGACAAGCCCGGCGGCCCGCTCACCGACGTCACCGCCCCGGGAGCGCGGCCCGTGTTCTCCGCCGACCAGGCCGAGATCAACGAGCAGAAGACCGCGTACGGCCTGGCCACCTGGACCGACCGCACCACCGGCCGCTCCTACGCCCTGGTCAGCCGGCGCAACCGCACCCGGATCGCCCTGCTGGAACTGGTCGCCACCCCGGCCGGCACCGTCGACTACCGCCAGGTGCGCACCCTGGACCTGCCCTCCTCCTTCCGGATGCCGAACGGCGCCGTCTGGACGCCCTGCGCCGAGCCGGGCGAACTGCCGCAGGTCGAGGGCATGGTCGTCGACCCCGCGGACGGCACCCTGTACGCGGGGCAGGAGGACGTCGGCATCTGGCGCATCGACGCGGGCCTGACCGGCACGCCGATCCTGATCGACAAGGTCCGCGAGTACGGCGTCCCGGGCACGTACGACGAGCAGACCGAGGAGTGCACACCAGGCGCCGACCCCGGCTTCGGCGGCACGCACCTCAGCGCCGACGTCGAGGGCCTGACCCTGGTCACCGAGCCGGACGGCGACGGCTACCTGCTGGCCTCCAGCCAGGGTGACGACACCTTCGTCGCCTACGACCGCGAGCGCGACGAGGACAACGAGTACGAGAACGCCTTCCGCATCGCCGCGGCCTCCACCACCCTCGACGGCTCCGAGGTCTGCGACGGCGCCGCCGCCCTCGACGCCCCGCTCGGCACGCGCTACCCCAACGGTCTCCTCGTCGTCCAGGACGGCGAGGAGACCCCCGGTGACGGCGACCGCGAGGCCACCGGCTTCAAGTTCGTCGACCTCGGCGAGGTCGTCGACGCCATCGACTGACGCGTGAAGGCCGCGGGCGCACGGTGTCACCACCGTGCGCCCGTCGTACGGTGGAACCCCGACGGGACGGGCGGGCCCGCCCGGACACGGCCTTCCGCACCACGCCTCAGGGCCGGATCCCGTCGCAGGCGATCCTCAGGCGTCGCGGGCCGCGCAGTACGGCGTTCTGGCGATACGGGGGCGGGTCCTCGAGGAGGCGCGGGTTCTCCAGTCTCCGGGCCAGCTCCGACAGGGCGAGTTGGGCCTCCAGCCGGGCGAGGGGTGCGCCGAAGCAGCTGTGGATGCCGCTGCCCAGGCCCAGGTGCTGGACGTCCGGGCGGTCCGGGTCGAAGCGGTCCGGGTTCTCGAAGCGCTGGGGGTCGCGGTTGCCGGACGCCAGGACCAGCCAGAGGGTGGACGCCTCGGGGATGGTGACGCCGCGAACCTCGATGTCGGCGAGGGTGGTGCGCTGCGGCAGCAGTTGCACCGGCGGCTCGAAGCGCAGGAGTTCCTCGACGATGGGCACGGCCAGGCGCGGTTCGGCCCTCAGTCGCCGGAGGACGTCGGGGTTGCGCAGCAGGGTCAGCATTCCGTTGGTGATGAGGTTGACCGTGGTCTCGTGTCCCGCGATCAGCAGCAGGGCCGCGGTGCTGAGCAGTTCCATCGTGGTCATCGGGCCGTCCTGGCCCTTGGCCGTGGCCAGCTGGGAGAGCATGTCGTCCCCGGGGTTCTTGCGGCGCTCCTCGATCAGGCCGGCCAGGTACATGCCCAGCTGCATCCGGGCCTCGTGCGAGCCCTTGCCGCGCTCGGCGGGATCGGCGTCCGGGTCGGGGTCCAGGCCGGCGGCGAGGGTGTCCGCCCAGGTGTGGAAGCGCGCCTCGTCCTCGCGCGGCACTCCGAGCAGCCTGCAGATCACCGTGACCGGGAAGGGGTACGAGAACTGTTCCACCAGGTCGATGCGGCCGGGGTCGGCGAGGCCGTCGATGAGGCCGGTCACGATGTCGTGGAGCTCCGGGCGCATTCCGTCGACACGGCGGGGCGAGTGGGGCGGGCCGAAGTGCCGGTTGGTCATGCGCCGCATCCGGTCGTGCTCCGGCGGGTCGAGCCGCAGGAAGCCCGGCGGCAGGGCGCCTTCCTGCGGGGTCTCCTCGGCCAGCGGATCGGCGCCGTTCGAGGCCAGGTTGCGGGCGTCGGAGCTGATCCGGGGATCGTGCAGGAGGCTGCGGATCTCGTAGTAGGTGCTGATCACGTAGGGCCCGTCGCCCGTGTGGTGGACCGGGGTCTTCCGGAGCTCCTCGTAGATCGGGTACGGGTCGGCCCGGTTGGCGTGGTCCAGGATCTGGTGCAGCAGGGATTGCGTCATGGCAGGTCCTCGTGGCCGTGCGGGTCAGTGTGCGGGGGTGAACGTCATCCGGCGGTCGGTCGGCGAGTAACCGCTGAGGGTCACGGTGGGACCGTGGCTGGGGACCGAGGGGTCGGGGAAGTCCGCGTCCGTCGGCCGCCGTCCGTCCGCGTGCCTGTCGACCGTGGGGAACGACGGCGGGAACGGCGCGGTCTTCTCGATGAGCTCCTGGTAGAACGGCAGCCACCGGCCCTGGTCGAAGGAGACGGCACCGATGACGCGCCCCTGGTATCCGTAGACGCCGACGAAACGGCGGCTGTCCAGCGAGCCCTGCGAGATGAGGATCTCCGTCGCCATCGACGGCACTCCGACCGACTTGATGTTGACGCCGAACTGGGAGGACCAGAAGGCCGGCACGTCCATGTGCGGCAGCCGGTCGATGCTCTCGCTGACCATGTTGTGCGCCGCGATCCCCGCCTGCGCGACCGCGTTGCCCCAGTGCTCCAGGGACAGGAACTGGTAGCCGAACAGGGGGTGCGGGCAGCGGGCGACGTCGCCCGCCGCGAAGATGTCGTCGGTGACGATTCCGCGGACGTCGAACGCGCGGCAGCCGGCGTCGCAGGCGATGCCGCGGGGGCCGGCCCCGAGCCCGGAACCGTACAGCCATTCGGTGTTGCGGAGCGCGCCGAGCGAGACGATCACCACGTCGGTCTCCACGGTGGAGCCGTCGGACAGGTGCGCCGCGCGCACCCGTCCCGAGGCGTCGCCCTCCAGGGCGGTCACCATGACCCCGCACCGCAGGTCCACACCGTGTTCGCGCTGGAGGCCGGCGGCCACCTCGGCGACCACCCCGCCGAGTGCGCCGACCAGGGGCGCGGCGCCGCGTTCGGTGAGGGTGACGGCGAGCCCGCGTTCGCGGCAGGCGGACGCGATCTCCGAGCCGGCGAAGCCTCCGCCGATGACGAGGACGCGTCGGGGTCCCTCGGCGAGCCGCCGGGCGAGCGCGGCGCCGTCGTCGCGGGTCCGCAGCACGAAGACGCCGTCGAGTTCCGCCTCCTCCTCGCGCGGCCACGGGCGCGCCCGGACCCCGGTGGCGATCAGCAGCCGGTCGTACGGCACCTCGTCGCCGTCGGCCAGCCGCACCCGCCTGGCGGCCATGTCCAGGCCTGCGGCCGGCACGCCGAGCCGCCAGGTCGCGTCGACGGACCGGAGCCTGGGCAGTGCGGTGCGGTCGGCGCGCGCCCTGCCCAGCAGCACGCCCTTGGACAGCGGGGGCCGGTCGTACGGTTCGCAGGGCTCGTCGCCGATCATGGTCAGTGACCCCGCGAAGCCCTTGGCGCGCAGGGTCTCGGCGGCCCGCAGGCCGGCCAGCGAGGCACCGACGACGACGATGCGGCCCTCGCGCTTGAACCTCTCCAGGGCGCCGTCACCGAGCACCGGGCACCGCCTCGGCCGGCTCGTCCACGTCATCGACGAGGATGGCCTGCACGGGGCAGGCCGCGGCGGCCTGGGCCAGCTTCTCGCGCTGTGCCTCGTCGGCGTCCGGGTCGTACAGCAGCGCCTCGTCGCCGTGCATCGTGAAGATCTCGGGAGCCAGGAACGCGCACTGCGCGTACCCCTGGCAGCGGTTCAGATCGACGGCAATGCTCACCACGGTATCGGTCCTCTCCAACGGCCCGCTCAAGCCCCCTGCGCCCACTCTCGTCGGCCGGAAGGGTCACAGCGACGGAGAGCGGACCGTTCGAGTGAGCGGTGGGGCCCGATCAGGTCGGGGCCGGGGGGCGTGACGCGCCGGGACGCCGGCCCCACAGGATGTGCAGGCCGAGGAGCAGCACCCAGGCCGGGAAGACCAGTTCGGACCACGGCACGCTCGCTCCCACCACGAGCAGCGTCAGGCCCGCCAGATGGCCGAGGACGGTGAGCGGGCGCGGGAGGACGCCGAGCCTGCGGCCGATGGTCGAGGCCGTGATGACGAACACCGCCGCCATCCGCATGGCGTACGTGGTCAACAGGGCGTAGGCGACGCCGCGGCCGAAGGAGGAGTCCTGCCGGCCGTCCCCGAGCACGGTCCAGGCCGCCGCGGCCGCGCCGAACAGCGTGGCGACGAAGACCAGACCGCTCCCCAGGAACACCGTGGAGACGAACTTGTCCTCGCGCTCGCCCGCCTGTTCGCGCAGGGCCCCCATGAACCACAGGAACGCGATCCCGGCGAACGGGATCAGCTCCAGCGCCGTGCGTACGGCGTTCCGCTGTCCCGCGTCGACGGTCACGTCTTCCCCGTCGGCGCCGCCCGGCAGGGTGATGCGCACCAGGATGATCGCCGTGGCCGTCAGGATCGCGAACACCACTCCTGCCGCCCCCGCGGCCCAGGGGGTCGCGAGGCGCTCGCGCTTCCGGTCCATGGTCTCCCGCTTTCTGCGTGTGCTTCTCCGTCCAGACAGCAGGGGTCGTGGGGCGGGCGCCACCGGGATCACCCGGGAGGAAGGTCTCGATGCGCCATGCAGGCCATGGCGGGGGCCGCGGCCCGCCCGGCCGCCGTCCCGCAGCCGTGCGCCCGTCGTGATCCCGTGCGCTGTCCGTCAGGGGGAGGCCGTCGTCGGGGAGGGTCGGCCGAGGGCGGTGCCGGTCACCGGGCGGGGGGTGCCGGAGGCGGACCGGGTCCCGGCGCCCGGGCTGCCGGCGTGGAGGTCAGCGGCCGGCCGCGACGAGCAGCGGGACGAGCGTGCGGCCCTCCAGGGCCTGCCGGTACGCCCCGCGCCGCTCGGTGTGCACGCTGCGGCGGGCCAGGCACAGCGTCCCGGCCGGCACTCCGCACGTGGGGCAGGGGACACCGAACGCGCCGTGGCCGTACAGCCGCTGCGTCTCGTACGCGGCATCCAGGACCGCGTCGGCGGTCCGGTCTCCGAAGGACGGTGCGCGGCGCGGCGTGAGAGTCATGCTCATGGCGGGCGATCTCCCTGAGTTCGGCGGAGGACGGCGTCGTCAGGTCGCCCCCGGACTTCGGTCTTGCCGTCGTCTACCCGGCGGCACGGAAAGGAGTCCTGGTTCACGACTCGACTGCGATGAGCACCGTTCTACGGGATGGGTCTGACAGTGAGGGCCGGAGCCGGTTCCGGGGGCCCCGGCTCCGGCCCGACCGCCGTCCTGTCGTTCCCTTCGGCCGGGCGCGGCAGCACTCGCCGGTCCGTCGAACCTCGCTCATCCACATATCCTCAATGCCCCTTTTCGCCCTTTATCGCCAGTGAAGCGGATCACTCTCCGTAAGGCATTGCGCATGGGTGGCGGACGCCGGGGCAGGCGGCCGGACCGCCGGACAACCGGCAGGGGGACTCGGAGAGCGGAAGGCCAGACGCGACGTGACGGCAGCACAACAGACCATCCATGTGGGCGGAGAGTGGCGCGCGGCCCTGTCCGGGGCCACGCGCGAGATCATCGACCCCGCCGACGCGACCGCCTTCGCGGTCGTGGCCGAGGGCGGCGTCCAGGACACGGACGACGCCGTGGCCGCGGCGCGGGCCGCCTTCGACGACGGTTCCTGGCCCCGTACGCCGGTCGCCGAGCGCGCCGACCTGCTGCGGCGCGTCGCCGACCTGCTGGAGCGCGACCGCGAGCGGATCGGCGCCCTGGAGAGCCAGGACGCGGGCAAGACGCTGGAGGAGGGCCGTGTCGACGTCGACTGCGTCCGCGACGCCTTCCTGTACTTCGCCGACCTCGTCGCGAACGAGGACGGCGGCGGGCGGGTCGTCGACGCCGGATCGGACGAGATCCGCAGCGTCGTCGTGCACGAGCCGGTCGGGGTCTGCGCCCTGATCACGCCGTGGAACTACCCGTTGCTCCAGGCCAGCTGGAAGATCGCGCCCGCCCTCGCCGCCGGCAACACGTTCGTGATCAAGCCCAGCGAGATCACCCCGCTGAGCACCGTCGTCCTGGTCGAACTGCTCCTGGAGGCCGGACTGCCCCTCGGCGCGGCCAACATCGTGACCGGGCCCGGCGACACCGTCGGCGCGCGGCTCGCCGAGCACCCCGACGTCGACCTCGTCTCGTTCACGGGCGGTCTCGTCAGCGGGACGAAGGTCGCCAGGGCGGCTGCCGACAGCGTGAAGAAGGTCGCCCTCGAACTGGGCGGCAAGAACCCCAACGTCGTCTTCGCCGACGCCTGTTCGACGCCCGAAGGATTCGACACCGCCGTCGACCAGGCGCTCAACGCCGCGTTCATCCACAGCGGCCAGGTCTGCTCCGCCGGCTCCCGCCTCATCGTCGAGGCGTCGCTGCGCGAGCGCTTCGTCGCCGAACTCGCCCGCCGGGCCGACCGCATCAGGCTCGGACGCGGCACCGACGAGGGCGTCGAGTGCGGTCCGCTGGTCTCCGCGGCACAGCTGGCGAGGACCGAGGAGTACGTCGCCTCGGCCCTCGACGAGGGCGCGGTGCTGCGGGCGGGCGGCGAGCGACCCGCCGGGGCGGGCTACTTCTACCGGCCCACGGTCCTCGACCGCTGCCACCGGCGCATGCGGGCCGTCCGCGAGGAGGTCTTCGGCCCCGTCCTCACCGTGGAGACCTTCGAGACCGAGGACGAGGCCGTCGCCCTCGCCAACGACACCGAGTACGGCCTCGCCGGAGCGGTGTGGACCGCGGACGAGGACCGCGCCCGGCGCGTCGCGGCCCGGCTGCGCCACGGCACCGTCTGGATCAACGACTTCCACCCGTACCTGCCGCAGGCGGAATGGGGCGGCTTCGGGAAGTCCGGCATCGGCCGGGAACTGGGCCCCAGCGGTCTCGCCGAGTACCGCGAGACCAAGCACATCTACCGGAACCTCGCCCCGCGCCCCGTGCGCTGGTTCGCGGGCGAGGCGCAGAAGGACCAGGCATGAACGACCAGCACGTGTACGACTACGTCGTCGTCGGCGGCGGCACCGCGGGGTCGGTGGTCGCCTCCCGGCTGACCGAGGACCCGGACGTCACCGTCGCCGTCATCGAGGGCGGTCCCAGCGACGTCGGCCGCGACGACGTCCTCACCCTGCGCCGCTGGATGGGCCTGCTCGGGGGCGAGCTGGACTACGACTACCCCACCACCGAGCAGCCCCGGGGCAACTCGCACATCCGGCACAGCCGGGCCCGCGTGCTGGGCGGCTGTTCCTCGCACAACACCCTCATCGCCTTCAAGCCCCTTCCCTCCGACTGGGACGAGTGGGCCGAGGCCGGTGCCGAGGGCTGGGACGCCGCCGCCATGGACCCCTACTTCGCCCGGCTGCGCAACAACATCGTGCCCGTCGACGAGGCGGACCGGAACGCGATCGCGCGGGACTTCGTCGACGCGGCGCAGGCCGCGCTCGGGGTGCCCCGCGTCGAGGGCTTCAACCGCGAGCCGTTCCACGAGGGCGTCGGCTTCTTCGACCTCGCCTACCACCCGGAGGACAACAAGCGGTCGTCCGCCTCCGTCGCCTATCTGCACCCGTTCCTGGACCGGCCGAACCTGCACATCGCCCTGGAGACCTGGGCGTTCCGGCTGGAGTTCGAGGGCACCCGGGCGACCGGCGTGCACATCCGCGCGAAGGACGGCACGGAACACGTCGTGCGCGCCCGGCGCGAGATCCTGGTGTGCGCGGGCGCCGTGGACACCCCGCGCCTGCTGCTGCACTCCGGAGTCGGGCCGCGCGCCGATCTCGAGAAGCTCGGCATCCCCGTCGTGCACGACCTGCCGGGCGTCGGGGAGAACCTGCTCGACCACCCCGAGTCGGTCATCGTGTGGGAGACCCACGGCCCGATCCCGGAGAACTCCGCGATGGACTCCGACGCCGGGCTCTTCGTCCGCCGGGACCCGGAGTCCGAGGGGCCGGACCTGATGTTCCACTTCTACCAGATCCCCTTCACCGACAACCCGGAGCGGCTGGGCTACGAACGACCCGCGCACGGCGTGTCGATGACACCGAACATCCCCAAGCCGCGCAGCCGCGGCCGGCTGTACCTGACGAGCGCCGACCCCGAGGACAAGCCGGCGCTGGACTTCCGGTACTTCACCGACGAGGACGACTACGACGGCCGGACCCTCGTCGACGGGATCCGCATCGCCCGGCGGATCGCGGCGAGCGAACCCCTGGCCGGCTGGCTGAAGCGCGAGGTGTGCCCGGGGCCGGAGGTCACCTCGGACGAGGAGCTCAGCGCCTACGCCCGGCACGTCGCGCACACCGTCTACCATCCGGCCGGCACCTGCCGGATGGGTGCCGTCGACGACGAACTCGCCGTCGTCGCACCCGACCTGAGGATCCGCGGCCTCGACGGCATCCGGATCGCCGACGCGTCCGTCTTCCCGACCATGACCGCCGTCAACCCCATGATCGGCGTGCTCATGGTCGGCGAGAAATGCGCCGACCTGCTGGGAGGTACGACCCGATGAGCACTCCGTCCGCCCCGACCCGCACCACCACGCCGTCCCCGACGGCCGACGGGTCCGTCTTCTCCGTACGCGGTCTGTGGAAGGTCTTCGGGCCCAGGGCCGGGCGCGTGCCCGGCGACCGGGACCTCGCGCGGCTCGACGCGGCCGAGCTGCGTGAGCGCACCGGCTGCACCGCCGCCGTCCGCGACGTCTCCTTCGACGTCGCGAAGGGTGAGGTCTTCGTCGTCATGGGCCTGTCGGGCTCGGGCAAGTCGACGCTCGTGCGCTGTCTGACCAGGCTGATCGAGCCGACGTCGGGCACGGTCTCCATCGACGGCGAGGACGTCCTGTCCATGGACTCCGGCCGGCTCCGCGAACTGCGCCGGCACCGGGCCGCGATGGTCTTCCAGCACTTCGGCCTGCTGCCGCACCGCACCGTGCTCGACAACGTCGCGTACGGCCTGGAGATCCAGGGCGTGGGTCGCGGCGAACGGCGCGAGCGGGCGGCGGAGTTCGTCGCCAAGGTCGGCCTCGCGGGCATGGAGCAGCGCAGGCCGGGCCAGTTGTCCGGCGGTCAGCAGCAGCGGGTCGGTCTGGCCCGCGCTCTGGCCGTGGATCCCGAAGTGCTGCTGTTCGACGAGCCGTTCAGCGCGCTGGACCCGCTCATCCGCCGGGACATGCAGGAGGAGGTCGTGCGCCTGCACCGGGAGGAGGGGCGCACGATGGTCTTCATCACGCACGACCTGAGCGAGGCGCTGAAGCTCGGCGACCGCATCGCGTTGATGCGCGACGGCCGGATCGTGCAGCTCGGTACGCCGGAGGAGATCGTGGGTTCCCCCGCCGACGACTACGTCCGGGACTTCGTCCGTGACGTGCCGCGCGAACAGGTGCTGACCGTGCGCTCGGCGATGCGCCCCGCGTTCGCGGAGGAACACGGGGCCGGCCCGGCGCTCGCCCCCGGCGCCACCGTCCAGGAGGCCATCGAAGCGGTCGCCCGGACGGGCGAGAACGCGCGGGTGGTCGAGAACGGCCGGTGCCTCGGCGTGGTGGACCACGCGGGGCTCCTGGGCGTCGTCGCCGGCGTGCCGTCCGCGGCGGGGAAGGCGGTGGCCTGATGCACTCCCCCACGACCTGGCCGCCGCCGTGCGGCACGACCGGTGCCGGAGCCCGGGGAGAGCGCCGCGGCACCGGACGCCCCCGCCCGTCCTCCGGCGTCCCCCGTTCCGCCCGCGACGCCGGACGCGCCGGCGCCGCTCCGGCCCCCGGGGACGCCTGCCGCCGCCCCGTCCGGCCCGCGGGCCGGACGCGCGGCCCGGGGCGGTGGGTGCGATGACCGTGACCGTCACCCCCGCCCGTTCCGGCCGGACGACCGCCGGTGCCGCCGGCGCCGCGACCGGTGGCACCCGGACCGGCGCGCTGCGCGCGCTCGCGCGGCACCGCGGCCGCCTGATCGGCGCCGGCACGGCCCTCGGCCTGCTCCTCGGCGCCGTCCTCCTGGGCGGCGGCGGCTGGCCGGGGGCGCTGGCCGTCGACGTGTCCGCGCCGCTCGCGCGGGGCAGCGACTGGATCGTCGACAACCGCGACAGCCACCCGCTGTTCCTCTACTTCCTCGGCCACGTGAGCGACCTGGTGGTCGTGTCGGTCCGCGCGGTGTACCTGGCGCTGCTGGCCGCCGGGTGGGCCGGCGTCACCGCGGCCGCCGGCCTGGTGGCCTGGCGTGTCGCCGGTGTCCGGCTCGCGCTGGCCTCCGCCGCCGCGTTCGCCGTGTGCGGGCTTCTCGGCATGTGGGTGCCCACCATGCAGACGCTCGCGCTGATGGTGGTGGCCGTCGCCGCGTCGGTGCTGCTCGGTGGTCTCCTCGGCCTCGCCGGGGGCCTGTCGGACCGGATGCACCGGATCCTGCGGCCGGTCCTCGACACCATGCAGGTGCTGCCGGCCTTCGCGTACCTGCTGCCCGTCGTCCTGGTCTTCGGCATCGGCGTGCCCGCGGCCGTCCTGGCGACCGTCGTCTACGCCGCCCCGCCCATGGCCCGGCTCACCGCGCTCGGGCTGCGCGGCGCGGACGCCGGTGTCATGGAGGCGGCCGCGTCCCTCGGCGCCACCGCGAGGCAGCGGCTGCTGACCGCCCGGCTGCCCCTGGCCCGCAAGGAGCTGATGCTCGGCGTCAACCAGTCGATCATGATGGCCCTCGGCATGGCCGTGATCGCGTCCGTCATCGGCGCGGGCGGCCTCGGCGACCGCGTGTACCAGGCGCTGGCCTCGGTCGACGTCGGTGCCGCGCTCACCGCCGGTGTGCCGGTCGTGCTGCTCGCCGTCGTCCTGGACCGCGTCACCGCCGCGGCGGGAGCGCGGATCGGTGCGCCGCCGGTCCCCCGCGCCGGGCTCGGCCGGGCCGTCGCCCTCGTGGCGACCGTCGCCGTCGCGGTCGCCGGCCGCCTGTCCGGCCGCCTGTCCTGGCCCGCCGCGTGGACGGTGGACGTCGCCGGGCCCGTCAACCGGGCCGTGGACTGGATGACCTCCCACCTGTACTCCGGCGTGCCCGTCGTCGGGGGCACCGCCGACTGGGCGGGGCGGTTCACCACCTGGGTCCTCAACCCGCTGCGTGACGGGCTGCAGTGGCTGCCCTGGTGGGCGGTCCTCCTGGGCGTCGGCGCGCTCGCCCTGCTCATCGGTACCTGGCGCACCGCGACGACCGCCGTCCTCGCGATGGGCGTGATCGGTGTGCTCGGGGTCTGGACTCCGGCGCTCGACACGCTGTCCCAGGTCCTGGCGGCCGTCGCCGTGACCCTGGTGCTCGGCGTCGCCCTCGGGGTCGCCGCGGCCCGTGGCACCCGGCTGGGGCGCGTGCTCCGTCCGGTGCTCGACGTCTTCCAGACGCTGCCGCAGTTCGTGTACCTGATCCCCGTGGTCGCCCTGTTCGGAGTGGGCCGCGCCCCGGCGGTCGCGGCCGCCGTGGTCTACGCGCTGCCCGCGGTGGTGCGGATCACGGCCCAGGGCATACGCGCGGTGGACCCGGCGGCCCTGGAGTCCGCCCGGTCGCTCGGGGCGACCGGCCGTCAGCAGCTCTTCCAGGTCCAGCTGCCGCTGGCCCGGCCCGCGCTGCTGCTCGCCGTGAACCAGGGGGTCGTGCTCGTCCTCGCCGTGGTCGTCATCGGCGGCCTCGTGGGCGGTGGCGCACTCGGTTACGACGCGGTCTTCGGTCTCGCCCGGGGCGACCTGGCGACCGGTCTGGTGGCCGGTGCGGCGATCGTCTGCCTCGGTCTGGCGCTGGACCGGGTGACCCAGCCGACGGAACGCCGTGAGCTCGCCGGAAAGGGGGCCTGAGATGGCTCGCACACGTCTCGCCGCTCTCGCGGCCGCCGTCGCGCTGACGGCACTCACCGGCTGCGGCGCGGCGGACATGACCCGCCAGGCCTCCCCGTACGCCGCTGCCGGGGGCTCCCGCACGGTGACGCTCTCCGTGCAGTCATGGGTGGGCGCGCAGGCCAACGTCGCCGTCGCCCAGTACCTGCTGGAGCACGAGCTCGGCTACCGGGTCGACACCGTCCAGATCGACGAGGTGCCGGCCTGGGACGCGCTCAGCCAGGGCCGGGTCGACGCCATCCTGGAGGACTGGGGCCACCCGGACCAGGAGGAGCGGTACATCGACGACAAGGGGACGATCGCACGGGGCGGCGATCTCGGGGTGACCGGTCACATCGGCTGGTTCGTGCCCACGTACTTCGCCGAGCAGCACCCGGACGTCACCGACTGGAAGAACCTGAACAAGTACGCCGAGGCGTTCCGCACCGCGGAAAGCGGCGGCAAGGGCCAGCTGATGGACGGCTCCCCGTCCTACGTCACGAACGACAAGGCGCTCGTGGACAACCTCGGCCTCGACTACCAGGTCGTGTTCGCGGGCTCGGAAGCGGCGCAGATCACCCAGATCAAGCAGTTCGCCAAGGAGCACAAGCCGTTCCTGACCTACTGGTACAGACCCCAGTGGCTGTTCGAGAAGGTCCCGATGACGGAGGTGAAGCTGCCGGCCCACGAGGAGGGCTGTGACGCCGACCCGGAGAAGGTGTCCTGCGCGTACCCGCACACGCCGCTGCAGAAGTTCTTCAACGCCCGCTTCGCCGAGGGCGGGGGCGACGCCGCCGCCTTCCTGAAGAGGTTCCGGTGGACGACCGACATGCAGAACGACGTCGCCTTGATGATCGCCGAACAGAAGCTGTCGCCGCAGGAGGCGGCCGGCCGATGGGTGAAGGACAACGAGTCCACCTGGCGGGCGTGGCTCCCGTCCTGACGCGGACGGGGTGCGGCCGCGAACGCCGGTCCCTCCCCCTCGACCACCGCGGCCGTCGGTCACGGGTGCCGGGCGTCCGCCCGGCACCCTTTCCGTCCTCACGGAAGCCGATCGCTGCCGTACCGCCCCGCAGCGGCCTCCACCCGGTCGGCATGAGGTGCGCCACAGGGGCCGTCGAGGGCGGGTCGGGCACTTCCGTACGCGCTGTGCGCTCTGGTAGACGTGGTGGCGTACGTGTTCGATTCCTCCCGAAGGCCCCGCGCATGGACCACGACCCCGACCCCCGTCCCGACCTGGTCGACTTCGGCATCGACCTCACCGTCGAGGAGGCGCGTCGCCGTGCCGAAGTCGTGGCGGCCCTCGGGCCCGACTGGGACCCCGTGGCCGTTCTGCGCGAGGAGGAGGCGGCGCACGCCCTGCTGTACTCGGGCTTGGACGAGGAGCAGCAGAGGGTTCACGCGATGCTGGTCGCGGCCGGTGTGCTGCCCGGGGAGGCGCCGGGCCGTGCGTCTTCCGCTTGATCCCCACGCCGACCCGGCTCGACGGGCCTGGGTCGCGTGCCCCGGCTGCGACGACGCCCGCGACTGCGGGAACTGTCTGGACCGCCGGAACTGTCGGAGTCACTGGCGCTATCTGATCGGGAACAACGGGCCCCGGGTCCACCTGCAGTGCCCGAACTGCACCCACGTGTGGACCCTCGACACCTCCCGTGGGCGACGCGGCCGCCGGGCCTGAGCTCAGCAGATCCGCGGCAGCTGCTCTCCGAGCGGCATGTCCACGACGCGCGTGCCTCCGAGTCCGGTGCGGGCCACCACCATGCCCGGGTGGGTCTCGACCGCCTCCCCGATCACCGCTGCTCCGGCGCCCAGGGGGTGGGCGCGCATCGCGGCCAGTACGGCGTCGGCGCGGTCACGCGGGACGAAGGCCACGAGCTTGCCCTCGTTCGCCACGTACATGGGGTCGAGTCCGAGCACCGCGCAGGCGTTGCCGACCGCCTCGGGCACCGGGACGGCACGCTCCTGGATGACGACTCCCGTGCCCGACGCCGCCGCGATCTCGTTCAGCGAGGCGGCCAGCCCCCCGCGCGTGGGGTCGCGCAGCACGTGCAGGTCCTTCGTGACGGCGAGCATCGCCTCGACGAGGCCGCCGAGCGGTGCGCAGTCGCTGCTGATCTCGACTCCGAATTCGAGGCCCTCCCGCACGCTCATGATCGCCACGCCGTGCATGCCGATCGGACCGCTCACGATCACCACGTCTCCGGGCACCACCCGTTGCGGACGCAGGTCGACTCCGTCGGGGATCAGCCCCACCCCGGAGGTGTTGATGTAGATCCCGTCGCCGTGACCGGCCTCGACGACCTTGGTGTCACCGGTGACGACCTGGACGCCCGCCGTGCGCGCCGCCGCGCCGAGGGCTTGCGCGACGCGGGCGACCACGTCGGTCTCGACGCCTTCCTCCAGGATGAACCCGCAGGAGAGGTGGCTCGCCCGGGCGCCGCTCATGGCGAGGTCGTTCACGGTGCCGTTGACGGCGAGGTCGCCGATGCCGCCGCCGGGGAAGAACAGGGGGCGCACCACGAAGGAGTCCGTGGAGAACGCGAGGCGGGCGCCGCCGATCCGGATCTCGGCCGCGTCGGCGGTGTGCGCGAGGGCCGGTCCGCCGTAGGCGGGTGCGAAGACGTGCTCGACGAGCTCGGCGGACAGTGTTCCTCCGCCGCCGTGGCCCATGACGATGCGCGGCCGGTCGCGCAGGGGGGCCGGGCAGGTCCAGCCGAGCATGTCGGGTGCCGGCTGTGCGGCGTCGGCCGCCGGGGTGGTGCTGACGGTGTCAGGCAAGGGGGCTGCCCTCCAGGGAGGCGGTGACCGGAAGCGGGCTGCCGGAGGCCGCGCGGGCCGGCTCGGGGGGTCGGTGCCCCGGGGGTGCCGCGTCGAGCCGCCGGTAGAGGTAGTAGGCGGCGCAGGCTCCTTCGCTGGACACCATCGTGGCGCCGAGCGGGGAGCGGGGGGTGCAGGTGGTGCCGAAGGCCTCGCACTGGTGGGGTTTCAACAGGCCCTGGAGGACTTCGCCGCTGCGGCACTCGGCGGGCTCGCGGGTGTCGATCCCCCCGACGGAGAAGCGGTGCTCGGCGTCGTGGTCACGGTAGCGTTCGGACAGGCGCCAGCCGCTGTCCGGGATGACGCCGATGCCGCGCCAGGCCCGGTCGGCGATCTCGAAGACGTCGCTCAGCATCGCCTGCGCCGCCGGATTGCCCTCGGCCGTCACGGCACGCCGATAGGCGTTCTCGACCCTGTGCTCGCCCCGCTCCAGCTGCAGCACGGTCCTGCGTACGCCTTCCAGGATGTCCAGCGGCTCGAATCCGGTGACCACGATCGGCACTTGGTGGCGTTGTGCGAGGTCCGGGTACTCGGCCGTGCCCATCACGCTGCAGACGTGGCCGGCGGCGAGGAAGCCCTGGACGCGGCAGTCCGGGGACCGCATGATCGCTTCGATCGCCGGGGGGACGCGGACGTGGGACACGAGCATGCTGAAGTTGCGGATGTTCCGCTTGCGCGCCTGATGGACCGTCATCGCGTTGGGAGGCGCCGTGGTCTCGAAGCCGATGCCGAAGAAGACCACCTCCCGGTCCGGGTTCTGCTCGGCGATGCGCAGGGCGTCCAGCGGGGAGTAGACCACCCTGACGTCGCCGCCCTGTCCGCGGACCTGGAACAGGTCGCGGCCCGTGCCGGGGACCCGGAGCATGTCGCCGAAGGAGCAGAAGATCACCCCTGGCCGGGAAGCGATCTCCAGGGCCTTGTCGATCATCTCCAGCGGAGTGACGCAGACCGGGCAGCCCGGGCCGTGGATCAGCTCGATCTCGGGCGGCAGGAGCTGGTCGATGCCGTGCCGGATGATGCTGTGGGTCTGGCCGCCGCAGACTTCCATCAGGGCCCAGGGGCGGGTGACCGTCGCGCGGATCTCGGCGAGCAGCCGGCCCGCCAGCTCCGGGTTCTGGAACTCGTCGATGTACTTCACGACCGCACCTCTCCGGGGACGTCGTCCTGCGTCCGCCACTCGTCCACCGCGGCCTCGGCGGCCTCCCACGGGTCTCCGAACTCCTCCTGGAGCAGGCCGAGGGTCTCGAACAGCTCCAGCGTCCTCTTGGCCGACTCCTCGTCGAGCCTCTGGAGGGCGAAGCCCACGTGCACGATGGCGTACTCGCCGGGCTTCAGGTCCGGCAGGTACTCCAGGCACACCTCCTTGACCACGCCGCCGAAGTCGACCGTGGCCATCCGGGTGCCGTCCCGGTCCTCGACGTCCAGCACTTTTCCGGGTACCGCCAGGCACATGGGTGTCTCCTCACTGTCGCTCTCGTCGTGGTGTGCCGGTGGCCGTCCGGTCCGTGATCCGGGCGGCCACGACGAGCTGGCCGAGAGCCAGACCGCCGTCGTTCGGCGGGATCCGGCGGTGGCGCAGGACGGTGAAGCCGTCCTCCCGCAGCCCTTCGGCACAGGCCGAGGAGAGCACCGTGTTGGCGAACACTCCCCCGGTCAGGGCGACGGTCTCCACGCCGGTCTCGTCGCGGGCGGCGGCGCAGACCTCGCGCACCAGTCGGGCCACGGCGCGGTGGAACCGCGCCGCGACGACGGCTGCGGGGGTCCCGTCCAGCACGTCGGCGACCACCGCCGTCAGCAGGGGTGCGGGGTCGGCGGTGAGCGGGGCACCGGCCCGCGGCGGGCCGAGGCGGAAGGCGTAGCGTCCGTCCTCGGCCACGGCGGGTGCGCGCAGGGCCGCGGCCTCCAGCTCGATCGCGGCCTGCGCCTCGTATCCCGCGTGCTGGCAGATCCCCGCGATCGAGGAGACGGCGTCGAAGAGGCGCCCCATGCTGGACGTGGGCACGCAGTTCAGCTCGCGTGCCAACTGCCGCTCCAGCAGGGGAAGTTCCCCGGACGGGCAGGCTCGTGTGCAGGGCAGGGCGCGGTCGGCGGCGAGGCCCGCGGCCCGCAGGTGGGACAGCGCCATGCGGTACGGCCGCCGTACGGCCGCGTCACCGCCCGGCAGGGGTACGCAGGCCAGGTGTGCGAACCGTCGGAACCCGGCGTAGTCCGCGAGGAGGAACTCACCGCCCCACACGGCACCGTCGAGACCGTATCCGGTGCCGTCGAAGGCCACGCCGATCACCGGACGCGTGCCGTCGAGACCGTTCTCGGCCATCGCCGCCGCGACGTGCGCGTGGTGGTGCTGCACGGGGACGACGGGCCGGCCCGCCGCCTGTTCGCGGGCCCGGCGGGCGGACCGGTAGGCGGGGTGGCGGTCGGCGGCGAGCAGTCCGGGCCGTACGCCCGTGACGGACTCCAGCTGCCGCTCGGCGGAGGCGTGGGCGAGCTGGGTGGCGAGGTCGTCCATGTCGCCGATGTGGGCGGAGAGCCAGGCCTGGCGTCCGTCGCCGAGGCAGAAGGTGTTCTTCAGGTCGCCTCCGACGGCGAGGGCGGGGGCGACCTCGACGGGCAGCGCGACCGGCAGCGGCGCATAGCCCCGGGAGCGGCGCAGCGTCAGCTGTTCGCCGTCGCAGACGCGGACGACGGAGTCGTCGCAGGGCACGTGGATGGGCCGGTCGTGCAGCAGCCAGGCGTCCGCCAGGCCGGCGAGCCTGGTCAGTGCCTCCGCGTCGTCCGTGACGATGGGTTCGCCCGCGAGATTGCCGCTGGTCATCACCAGCAGCCGGGGCCCCTCCCGGTCCGCCGGACCGAGGCCGAGGAGCAGATGGTGCACCGGGGTGTACGGGAGCATGAAGCCGAGGTCCGGGCTGCCCGGCGCCACCGCCGGCGCCGGCGCGGCCCCGTGGCGCGGCCGGGGGTCGTCGCGGCGGCGCAGCAGGACGACGGGCCGGACGGCGCCGGTGAGGAGTTCGCGTTCGAGCGGGCCGAGGTGCGCGAGGGGCTCGACGTCGGCGAGGTCCGCGGCCATCATCGCGAACGGTTTGTCACCGCGCGCCTTGCGGCGGCGCAGTTCGGCGACCGCGTCGGGGTGCGTCGCGTCGCAGGCCAGGTGGTAGCCGCCGAGGCCTTTGACGGCGAGGATCGCGCCGGAGGCGAGCATCCCGCGCGCGGCGGCGACCGGGTCGTCGCCGGGGTCGGGGGCGACGCCGGCGTTCGGCCCGGTGCCGGAGGGGGGCGGTCCGTCCGGTGCCGTGACCAGCCGCAGCCGGGGGCCGCAGCGGGGGCAGGCGACGGGCTGCGCGTGGAAGCGCCGGTCGGCCGGGTCCGCGTACTCCCGGGCGCAGTCCGGGCACATCGGGAAGCCGGCCATGGTGGTGTGGGCCCGGTCGTAGGGCAGTCCCGTGACGATCGTGAACCGCGGGCCGCAGTTGGTGCAGGTGATGAAGGGGTGGAGGTACCGCCGGTCGGTCGGGTCCGCGAGCTCCGCGAGGCAGTCGTCGCAGGTGGCGGTGTCCGGCGGGACGAGGGTGCGGACGGCGCCGCCGTGACGGGAGGGCACGATTGTGAATCCGCTGCCGCCGTTCGCGGTCACCTCGGCCGTCTCGACCGACTCCACCCGGGCCAGGGGCGGGGCGTCGGGCGCGAGGCGGGCGCAGAAGGACGCGACGTCCGCCGGGTCCCCCTCGACCTCCGCGACGACGCCGTCCGCCGTGTTGGTGACGTGGCCGGACAGGCGCAGCCCGGTGGCGAGGGCGTAGACGAAGGGCCGGAAGCCCACGCCCTGCACGACACCGCGGACGACCACACGGCTGCGCCGCGGGGTCGTGACGGGGCCGGATGCGGGCCGCGCCGTGGTCACGCGCCGGCCCGGGCCATCGCCGGGGTGTGGACGCGGTTCCCCTCGGCCGTGGCGAGGGCCCGGTCGAGGAGTGCGCCGGCTCCTCGGCCGTCGCGCACCGAGCTGAGGACGACCTCGACGCCGGGATTGACCTGCTGCACGTGGGCGCGGAAGGCCGTCTCGTCGAACTCGGCGGCTTCGGCCATGTCGGTCTTGGTGACGATCACCAGTTGGGCGAGGCCGAACGCGGTGGGGTACTTGAGCGGCTTGTCCTCCCCCTCGGTGACCGAGGCGAGCACGACGCGGAGCGACTCCCCCAGGTCGTAGCCGGCCGGGCAGACGAGGTTGCCGACGTTCTCGACGAACAGCAGCCGGACGGACTCGGGGAGCCAGTCGTGCAGGTGCCGGGCGACCATGTCGGCCTCCAGATGGCAGAGGCCGTCGGTGAGCACCTGCTTGACCGGGGCGCCCGAGCGGGCCAGGCGGCGGGCGTCGTTCTCGGTGGCCAGGTCGGCGGTGAGCGCGGCGGCGCTGACGCCCCGTTCGCCGGCGAGGCGCAGTTCGCGCTCCAGCAGGGCGGTCTTTCCGCTGCCGGGGCTGGAGAGCAGGTTGATCACGGTGGTGCCGCGGGCGCTCAGCTCGGTGCGCAGGATGTGTGCCGCGGCCTCGTTCTTGGCGAGGACGGCGCGCTGGAGGTCGACGGCTCGGCACATGCTCAGCTCTCCTCGGTGATCGGTCGGCGATGTCGTTCGTGCGTCGTTCCGGGGCGGGCCCAGCGGACCTCCCGGATCTGGAGCTCACGGCCGGAGACCAGTTCGTCGGCGGCCGCGCCGCAGCCGGGGCAGAGCAGCCGGGGCGGCATGCCGACCGCCCAGTCCTCGGCGCACGGTGCGCAGCGCGCGGTGCCCGGGACGGTACGGGTGATGAGCTCGGCGCCCTCGACGAGGGTTCCGGCGCAGGCGAGTTCGAAGCAGAAGGCCAGGGCGTCGGCGACGACGCCGGCCAGCTCGCCCACGTCCAGCTCGATGCTGCTGACCCCGACGGCCCCGCGGGACTTGGCCGCGGCCTCGACCTGGTCGACGACGGCGACCGCGAGGGACATCTCGTGCATCGGTCTCCGTCCTGGGCGCGGGGTGGTCTCGGGCGCCATTAGAGAACGGGGGGTGGCGGGGGCACGCCCGGCACGCCGGGACCGGACGACGGTGTCGTCCGTTCGGTGCAGCCGCCGCCACCGGATCCGCGGGCGCGTCACATCCTGCTGATGCGCAGGTAGCGCCGGAGGTCGGGGAGGGATCCGACGACGATGGCCACGACGGCCAGGGCGGCGGTGGCGGCGGCTGCGACGCCGAGGACGTTCCTCTGCATGGTGCTCTCCGTTTCGGTCTTCATACGACGGCTTCCTGGCGGACCAGTTCGGTCACCATGCGCACCGCCTCGGGTACGGCCGCGGCGACCTGTGGGCTGAGCCCGATGCCCTCGTCGAGGCAAGCCGGTTCGCAGCCGACGACGAGGATCCGCCGTGGCGGCGCGGCCCCGGTTCCCGCGCACAGGGTGTCGAGCAGGGCGAGGACGGCGTCGGGCGTCATCCGGTGACCGTCGAGCGGCGCGGGCCCCGTGCCGGGGGCGCGGTCCGCGGTCGCCGAGGCGTCGATCAGGTAGAGCGTTCCCGGTGCACCGCCGCGGGCGGTGACGTCGACGAGGACGAGGGTGTCCCAGCCGTCGAGGAGCTCGTAGGCGAGGTGGACGCCCCGGACCCCGACGTCGGCCAGTTCGACGGAGGCGGGGAGCTCCTCGCGGGTGAGCCTCCGCAGGGTCTCCACGCCGAAGCCGTCGTCGCCGAGGAAGACGTTGCCCACCCCGGCCACGAGGGTGCGGGGCGTGCCGGACGCCCGGGCCTCGGGCGCGGGGCCGTTCACACGTCCTCCAGGGCTTCGACCTCGTCGGGCTGGAAGTAGAGGAACCGGCCCTGTTCGCGGCGGATGTCGGCGCCCGGGTCGTCCTCCACGGTCACCGCGATGTGGACTCCGCCGTCGACGTCGTGCAGGACCGCCTCGACCAGGGCGCTGCGCCCGTCGAGGAACAGGTCCTGGGCGTCCGTGCGGCGCAGTCGTGGACGCAGGACGACCCTGCTGCCCGCGCGGACCGGGCGTCCGTCGACGAGGACGTGGTCGCTGCCCGGATCGACTGCGGTGTCGCCGCCCGGGTCCCACCAGGGCGTCTCCGGTTCGAGGACGTTTCCGGTCGGCTTCGGGGGCCCGGTGACGCTCTGGAGGCTGCGTACCGCTCCGTGCAGGCGCTCCAGGACTTCGGGCGGCATGGTGTCCGCCAGCTCGATCACGGCCGCGGCGCGGGCGTCGGTCCCCCTGGCCTCGCGCTTCTCCTCGTCGGTGAGGGCCGCCGTGCGCAGGGCCAGGATCTCGTCGATCTCGGTCGCGTCGTAGAGGGCTCCCGGGCTCTCGGGCGCGATGGCCGGATGGTCCTCCAGGATGATCGGCGAGGAGAGCATCAGGTCGTCGCGGCCGGGTTCGCCGGCCAGGACGGGCCAGGTGTGCAGGTTGCGGCAGGCGGCGACGGCGCCCTTGGCCCATTCCGGCGGGTCGGTCATCGACAGGAACGAGCCGCCGTCGATGCGGAGCAACGTGTGGGTGGCGACGAGGGAGTGCGGCAGGGCCGCGTGGCGGTCGGCGTCCCGCTCGGCGGTCCAGTCGCTGGTGTTCTCCACCGTGACCGAGAGGCGCTCGACGCGGTACGGGCCGTCGAGTTCGGCCGCCGAGACCCGCAGGGCGCCGCTGATCTCCTCGCGGCGGCGCACGAGTCGGCCGAGGACGCGGCCGTCGGCGTCGGTGACCTCCTCCGTCTCCTCGGCGGCGGGGCGGGTGAAGGGCAGGACGGTGCCGTCGCCCCGCAGTCCGGCGACGGGGGCGACGAGGGTGACGCGTTCCTCGACGCCCTCGTCCCAGGCCACCAGGACCCGGTCGGTCAGACGGAGTTCGCCGGTCGGCGCGAAGGTCCCGTCCTCACGGAGCTCCTCGACGGTACGCCGCTGTGCCCGCAGGAAGCGGACCTCCACGGCGAGTTCGGCGCCGGTCCTGGGCTCCATGAGGCACTCGGTGAGCTGGAAGTCGTGTTCCTCGGCGGCGGCGCTCCAGGACGGCGGGACCAGGACCCCGAACTGCCAGCGGAGCCGGTTCTTCGCGGCGGACGCGCGGTACGGGTAGAGGACGTACCCCTCGAAGAGGACGGCGTCGGCGACGTGCCGGGCGACGGCGAAGCGCGCCTCGGTGCCCGGGGTGAAGGCGACGGTGGTCATCGTGTCCTCTCCCCCGCCGCTTCGAGCAGGGACTCGACGGCGGCCTCCCACGACGGGAGGGCCCGGCGCGAGCGGTAGGCGAGCAGGGCGTCCATCGCGTCGCCCGGGAGCCGGATCCATCCGCAGCCGGGGAAGTGCTGGTCGATCATCTCGCGCCACACCTTCACGGGCATGCGGTGGGAGACCTCCTTGTCCCAGGGGACGGGTTCGACGTGGAAGCCGCCGGCGCCGGTGAAGGCGGTGCCGGAGAAGAGCAGGAGCAGCGGGACGTCGCCGTCGGAGAGCGCCCGGAAGTAGCGGGACGCGGCGATGTCGGTGTCGTAGGTGCACGGCACGACGAGGTCGGTCTCGATCTCGCCGGTGAAGCCGGGCACCATGACGGAGGCCTGGGCGAACTGGACCGGGTTGAGGCTGCTGCCCCACCGGGAGCGTTCGCCGAAGAGGTCGCCCAGGGCCGCGGCCTCGTGGTCGTCGTAACCGCGCCGGGCGGGTTCGATGCGGATCTGGCAGCGCAGGGCCATGGCGTGGACCCGGGTGCCTTCGGTGGCGGTGATCCGCAGCCGGAACACGAGCGTGGGCCCGGCCGCGTAGGCGTCGGCGCGGACGTCGGTGCAGCTGAAGGAGAACTCGGTCACGGCCGGCTCCCCCGGGGCTCGCGGGCCAGGCCGCGGACGTGGGCGAAGAGGTCGTCGAGGTCCGCCCGCGCCTCCGCGCCTCCGTCGAAGCCCTGCCAGTGCAGTCGCATGCGGCCCACCAGTTCGTAGCAGAGGTCGATCGGCACGAGGAAGCACTCGGTGCGGCCCTCGTGGCGGCGCAGCAGCAGGGCCTCGACGTCGGGTTCGAGGAGGGCGGCGAGCCGGGTGGCGTCGAGGACGGTCCGCCAGGCCTCTTCGTCCGGTTCGCCCTCGGTGGCGCCGGCGGGGCTCGGGTAGAGCGCCACCGGCCGGTCGAGGGCGGAGTTGTGGAAGAAGAACGCGACCGAGACCGGGATCCGCAAGGCCTCCCAGGCCCGGTCGTCGATCCGGTGGCCCGGGTCGCTCAGGAAGCGGCCGGGGACCGCCCGGAACCGCCCCGCGGAGGCCGCGGAGCGGTCCATCAGCTGCGCGCACGGGCCGCAGGCGCAGACCAGGGCCCGCTTGTCCGTGTCGACGAGATGCGGGTGGCGCTCCTCCGCCGCCAGCGGGGCGCCGCACAGTTCGCAGCGCTCCTCGCGGGGCGGTCGGGGGGCGGTGAACCGGCGCAGGCCGGTGGGCCCCGGGGGGCGCACGGCCCTCGTCGGCGGCCCGTTCACCGGGCGGCCGATGAGCGGCCGTCCGCGCCCGCGAGCGACGGACGGGTGCCGATCTGGAGCAGCGCCGGTTCGCGCGGGGCGCCGTCCTCCAGCTCCACGCCGGTCACTTCGGGGGCGAAGCAGGCGAGGGCGTCCAGGGCCGCCTGCCGGACGGACTCCGGGGTGCCGGAGCAGCCGCAGCCGGTCGAGGCGGTGACCCGCAGCCGCAGCACGCCCGTCGCCGGGTCGAATCCGGCGTTCTCCACGGGCTGCGGCAGGGCGGCCAGGGCGCGGTCGATACGGGTCGGCGCGTCCTCGGGGTGCAGTCCGTGGAGGTTGAGGAGGCTCGCGACGAGTTCGTCCGCGAGCAGCGGGCCCAGCGGGTCGGCGGGCGGACGGGCGGCGGGGCGCCCGAGGAGCTCGACGACGCGGGCGATGCCGCTTCCGTAGAACTCCATGAGGACGCGTACGACCTCCTCCGCGGCCGCGCACGCCTCCGCGTCGCCGTTCTCGGCCAGCCGGTCGAGGACCTCCTCGACCCGCCGGCCCGCCTGTTCGGCGGTGGTCGCGCTCATCCGGCCAGACCGCTCAGGCCGGTGGGCACGTGCATCTGCTTCACGGTCCTGCCGTTGCCCGTGTACATGTGGACGCCGCACGGCAGGCAGGGGTCGAAGCTGCGCACGGCGCGCATGATGTCGATGCCCTTGAAGTTCTCGGGCGTGTTCTCCTCGAAGATCGGGGTGTTCTGGACCGCGTCCTCGTACGGGCCGGGGGTCCCGAACGTGTCCCGCGTGGAGGCGTTCCACGGCGTCGGCGGATAGGGGTGGTAGTTGGCGATCTTGCCGTCCCTGATGACCATGTGGTGCGAGAGGACGCCCCGTACGGCCTCGGTGAAGCCGACGCCGATGGACTCGTCCGGCACTTCGAACTTCTCCCACGTCTGCGTCCGCCCGGCGCGGACCTCCTCCAGGCCCTTCTCGGCGCAGTGCAGGGCGACGGCGGCCGCGTACGCCTGGAAGTAGGTCCGGGCGCGGTTGCGCTCCAGGGCGTTGCTCCACTTCGGGATCTTCCACTCGAAGGTGGTCTCCGGCTTGGTCATCGTCCGGGGCAGGTTGATGACGACGCTGTGCCCGGTGGCCTTGATGTAGCCGATGTCGACGAGGCCGGAGAGCGCGGTGGACCACAGGCGCGCGATGGGGCCGCCGCCCGTGTCCAGGGCCAGGTGGTCCTTGCCGTCGAACCAGCGCGGGGACATCACCCAGCTGTACTTGTCGTCGAAGTTCCGCTTCTGCGGGGCCGGGATGGTGTGCTGGTTCCACGGGTGGCGCGGGTCGACGGGGTTGCCGAGCGGATCGTGGGTGACGAACTGCTCCTGTCCCTGCCAGTCCTCGTAGTACGAGCTGCCGAGCAGGATGCGGATGCCGAGGTTGATCTCGGTGAGGTCGTTGGTCACCAGCTTGCCGTCGACGACGACACCGGGGGTGACGAACATCCGCCGGCCCCAGTCGGTCATGTTGGCGTAGGTGAAGTCGCAGTGCTCGGGGTCGTTGAGCGCCCCCCAGCAGCCGAGCAGCACGCGGCGGCGGCCGACCTCCTCGTAGCCGGGCAGCGCCTCGTAGAAGAAGTCGAAGAGGTCGTCGTGGAGCGGGACGACCCGCTTCATGAACTCCACGTAGCGCATGAGTCGGCTCATGTAGTCGGTGAACAGCTGCACGGACGCGACCGTGCCGACACCACCGGGGTAGAGGGTGGAGGGGTGGACGTGCCGCCCCTCCATGAGACAGAACATCTCCCGGGTGTAGCGGCTGACCTGGAGCGCCTCGCGGTAGAACTCGCCTTCGAGGGGGTTGAGGGAGCGCATGATGTCCGCGATCGTGCGGTAGCCGTGCTCGGCGGCGTGCGGCGCCTCGGTGCGCTCGGCCAGCTCCAGGACGCCGGGGTTGGTCTCGCGGACCATCTTCTCGCAGTAGTCGACCCCGACCAGGTTCTCCTGGAAGATGTTGTGGTCGAACATGTACTCCGCGGACTCGCCGAGGTTGATGATCCACTCGCCGAGGTGCGGGGGCTTCACGCCGTACGCCATGTTCTGCGCGTACACGGAGCAGGTCGCGTGGTTGTCACCGCAGATGCCGCAGATGCGGCTGGTGATGAAGTGCGCGTCGCGGGGGTCCTTGCCCCGCATGAAGACGCTGTAGCCGCGGAAGACGGAGGACGTGCTGTAGCACTCCGCGACGCGCTTCTGCTTGAAATCGATCTTCGTGTGGATGCCGAGGCTGCCCACGATCCGGGTGATGGGGTCCCAGGCCATCTCCACAAGGCCGGAGCCGTCACCCGTCGTCTTCGCCGGAGATGCCATGGTCGCTGTGATGCCCTTCGTCAACTCTTCGTCTTCGCGAACAGTGGGGTGGATGGGGGGTTGCTGCTGAGGCGGCGCGACGGCGTCACGGTCACCAGGGCGGCCGGTAGCCGGTGGTGATGCGGTCGCCGGTGTGCCGCCACTTCGGCTCCTTGTCCACGGTCTTGGCCGTGATGGTCCGCAGGCGGCGGATGACGGAGCCGTACACGCCGCTGGCGGTGCTGGAGACCTTGCCGCCGGGGGGTTCGTCCATGAACGGCATGAACTTGTCCGGGAAGCCGGGCATCGTGCACGCGATGCAGATGCCGCCGACGTTCGGACAGCCGCCGATGCCGTTCATCCAGCCGCGCTTGGGGACGTTGCACTTGACGACGGGGCCCCAGCAGCCCAGCTTGACCAGGCACTTGGGCGAGTCGTACGTCGAGGCGAACTGGCCCTGCTCGTAGTAGCCGGCCCGGTCGCAGCCCTCGTGCACGGTCGCCCCGAACAGCCAGGTCGGACGGAGCTTGTCGTCCAGCGGGATCATGGGCGCGGAGCCGGCCGCCTGGTAGAGCAGGTAGGTCAGCGTCTCCGCGAAGTTGTCCGGCTGGATGGGGCAGCCGGGCACGCACACGATGGGGATGCCGGCGTGCGACTTCCAGTCCCAGCCGAGGTAGTCCGGGAGGCCCATCGCGCCGGTCGGGTTCCCCGCCATGGCGTGGATGCCGCCGTACGTGGCGCAGGTGCCGATCGCGACCACCGCGAGGGCCTTGGGCGCCAGCCGGTCGATCCACTCGCTGGTGGTGATGGGCTGGCCGGTCTCCGGGTCGTCGCCGAAGCCGCTCCAGTACCCCTCCTGCTTGATGGCCTCGTTCGGGATGGATCCCTCGACGACCAGCACGAACGGGTCGATCTCTCCCCGCTCCCCCTTGAAGAACCACTCGATGAAGGTGTCGGCGCCGCCCACCGGACCGCACTCGAAGTCGATCAACGGCCAGTGGACCGCGATCCTGGGCAGCCCCGGCAGCCCCGCGAGGGCGATCTCCTCGATGCTGGGCTGCATGGCGGCGGTCAGGGCCACCGAGTCGCCGTCGCAGCTCAGACCCGCGTTGATCCAGAGGATGTGGATCGGCTTCTCTTCGCTGCCGGGTGCGGCACCCCGGTCCTCGGCCGGGGCCGGCTTCACTGCGCTCATGGGTCGCCTCCTGAGGAGGGGATGGGGCGAAGGCCTCGTGTCGGGCCTGGGTCTTGCTCAACAGTCGGCCGTTGTGGCCGCTCCCGCACCCGGACCGTCGGGAAGCGGTGCCCGGGGATCCTCCTTCCGGGCGAAGGCGCGGCGCCGTGCGTGGTAGCTCGCGGCGGGATCGTCGAAGATCGACCGCATCCGGGAGAGCTCCCGCTCCCGGTGGGCCGCAAGGGGAGCGACGGACTCCAGGCGCTCGTGCTCCGCCTTCTTCGCCGCGATCCGCCGCTGGAGACCGTCACGGGATGCCAGCCGGAGGGCCGATCGGGTGACTTCGGCGGCGAACTCCTCCGGTCCGCAGCCGACGACCCGGTCGATCAGACCCATGTCGAGCGACGCCGCCGCGGACACCGGCCGGGCCTCCTCGGTGAGGCGCGCGGCCAGGGTCCCTCCCACCTTCCCGGGCAGGGTGCGGGTCCAGTACTCCGATCCGTACAGCCCCATGCGCCGGTAGTGCGGATTGAGCACCGACCCCGAACGGCACCAGACCTCGTCGGCGGCGAGGGCGAGCATCACTCCGCCGGCGGCGGCGTTGCCGCCGATCGCGCTCACGACGAGCCGGTCGGTCGTGGTGAGGACCGCCTCGACCAGGTCGTTCATGGCGTTGATGTTGGCCCAGGACTCGGCGGCGGGGTCGGCGGCGGCCTCGATGACGTTCAGATGGATGCCGTTGGAGAAGAAGTCGCGCTGCCCGCCGAGCACCAGGACGGAGGTGGGGCGCCCGCGGGCGGTCTCGTACGCGTCCAGCAGGCGGCGGCACTGGTCGGTGCTCATCGCCCCGCCGGGGAACGCGAAGGACAGCACGCCGACCGGTCCCTGCTCGCGGTACCGGATGTCGGACCAGGTCCGCCGGCCTGCCGCCGGGTCGACGGGCGCCGGCAGTTCGGGGAGCTCCGGCAACCGGTCCGCGAGGGCCAGGGTGGCGGGGAGCTTGCAGGCGCGCGGCCTGCCGGGGCCGGTGCGGGCGCGGAGCTCGGGGATCCACACCGCGCCGTCCACGGTGGCGCGGCAGACCGCGCCCGCCCGGGTGGCGAGGAGGGCGCCGGGCCGCCCGCGCAGACCGTCCTCCGGGTGGCCGCCGTGCAGGAACCACTCGGCGCCGAGCAGCCGGTCCGGTACGCCGGGCTGCGAGTCGGCGGCCCGCAGGGCGCGCAGGACGGTCTCGGTGGTGTCCTCGTCCCACGAGATCCGGCGCTCCTCCTGGCGGAGAAGGGGACGGACGCGGATCCCGCCGGTCTGCGGACGTGGTGTGGCCCCGGCGGCGACCCTCTCGACGGCGAGGAGCACGGCGGCCACGGCGGCGTCGGACAGCTCGTTGCGGTACAGATCGCTCTTGCCGACCTCCGGGACGCGGAAGGTCGCGGACGCCCAGACGTCGCCCGCGTCCATCTCGTCGTCGGCCTGGAGGACGGTGACGCCCCACTCCTCGACCCCGTCGCGGATCGCGTGGTCCAGCGAGGACGGCCCCCGGTCGCCCACGGGCCCCGGGTGCACGATCAGGCAGCGGTGCGCCGTCCACACGTCGCGGGGCACGGCGGCCCTCAGCATGGGGGCCACGACCAGATCGGGCGCGTGGCGCGCCACGGCCCCGCGCACGGCGGCCCCGTCGGGGGTGACCTCCACGGGAACGGTGTGCCCGCGGTCGCGCAGCTCGACCAGGACGCGCTGGGTGAGGCTGTTGAAGCTGCTGGCGACGAGCAGGATGCGCATGGGCGGCCTTTCCGGATTGCGGTGGAGGGGTGCGGCCCCGGGGACCTCGGTCCACCGACCGCCTGCGATCATCGGGCAGCGCGAGCCGGGCAGCGGGGTGACGGAGCCCGCGCCTCACCCGTTCGAGACGTACGTCCGTCCGATTGGCGGCCTGATCGCCGTGGTGCGCGGTCCGGGAGACGCGCCCTGTGTACCGTGGGAAAATCGGAGTTCGACGGGTGTGCGGACGCATGCCTCTCGCACGGACAGGCAGGTCACCTCATGACCGAGAAACCGAAGTCCTCCGGGCCCTCGCGCGGCGAGCCGAGCCGCGACGGCATGGCCGGGCACCACGGATGGTCCCCCGATGTGGACGAGACGCGACAGCAGGAGAATCCGAGCGCTTCGCGTTCCTTCCACCCCGAGAAGCACGCGCCCCCGCCCGGCAAGGGCCGGAAGGTCTCCGAGGAGGAGGAACGGGACGTCCCCGGTGACACCGTTCACAGCGACACGACCCGGGGCGAGAAGCACGGCCGCTCGTCGGACAGGGGCATGCGCGACACCGGCCGAAGGGGCCGGTCACAGCGTCCCAGCGGCACGAAGGACGACTCGGCGTTCACGGGCGTGGACCCGGACGACGACGCCTCCGGCCCCCGGCCGGGCTGACGCGGCACCGAGCACGAAGGGCCCCCGCGCCGTGCGGGGGCCCTTCGTCGCCGCTCCGGCCGTTCCCGTCCCGACGGGGGGCATCCGGCCGCGGTGCACAGGGCCGGTGCCGTACCGGGGCGCCGGGGACCGGGCCCGGGCGGGACGGGCGCGGCACGCGGGTGAACCCGCTCGTCGGACCTGCGACGGTTCACCCGTGCCCCGTGGGTCGCCCCGGAGGTGCTCCCGCCCGGTTCGGGTCGCACACCGCCGCCCGAACCGCCTCCGTGTCTGCCGGTTCCGGCGTCCGGGGCGCGGGACCGTTGGGGCGGCCCATTCCCCCCGATGAGGAGATCCCGTGCTCGAAGGCTTCGGCGAGGCGCTCGCGGACCGGGAGTACTACGTGTCGCTGTCCAGCGTGGCCGATCCCGGGCCGCGCTTCGCTCCCGGCGAGGTGCCGCCGGGTCTGCGCGGTTCCGCCCGGGGCATCTGGACGGTCTGGGGCGGTCCGCGGTCCGGGCTCGCCGAGCAGGGCTGGAAGATCCACGTGTCGGCACGCCTCGACCGGGCGCAGCACGTGCTCGACACGGTCGCCGGGATCTGCTTCTCCGAAGGCGTGCCGTTCAAGCACCTGAGCGCCCGGCTCTTCTTCCTGTTCCTCCATCACAAGCACGCCGCACGGGCCCAGGCGGGCAAGTTCTGCGCCGTCTACCCGCCCGACACGGCGACCGCCCGCCGACTCCTCGAACGGCTGCGCGACGCGCTCGACGGGGAGGAAGGGCCGTACGTCCTCACCGACCGGCGCTTCCGCGACTCGCGGACGGTCCACTACCGCTACGGCTCCTTCGGCGGCGCCCGCAGCCGGCTGCGGGCCGACGGCACCCGGGAGGGGCTGGTCCGCGACGGCTCCGGCCGCGAGGTCATGGACGCGCGGCTGCCCGGCTTCCACCTGCCCCCGGGAATCACGGACCCCTTCGTCGAGCAGGAGGAGCAGCCGCACGCGGGCCCGATCCTGATCCGCGACTACGAGGTGACCCGCGCGGTGCGTCTGAGCAACGCCGGCGGCGCCTACCAGGCCCGCGACCGGCGGACCGGCCGCACCGTCTTCCTCAAGGAGGCCCGCGCCCACAACGGCCTCGTCTTCGACGGGACCGACGCGCAGCAGCGGCTGCGGCACGAGTACGACGTGCTGCGCGAGCTGCACGCGGCCGCCCCGGGGGCGGGCCCCGAGCCGCTGGACCACTTCACGGAGTGGGAGCACGACTTCCTCGTCACCGAGTACGTCGCGGGACAGCCGCTGGTGGGCTGGCTGAGCCGGTCCTCCCCGCTGGCCCGCGCCGACCGCACGGCCGGGTCCGTCGCCGCGTACTTCGCGGCCTGTCGGCAGCTGCTGGCCGGGCTGGACGCCTCGCTCGAGCGGCTGCACGCCGCCGGCTACCGGTTCGGTGACCTCAGCCTGGGCAATGTCCTGGTCACGCCGTCGGGCGGGGTCCGCCTGGTGGACTTCGAGGCGGCCTCGGCGCTGACCTCGCCCCCGTCCGGAATGGGCACCCCGGGGTTCACGCCGCCGCCCGGCCTGCGCCGGACCCACACCGATCCGCTGCTGCAGGACCGCTACGGCACGGCGGCGGTCGCGCTCGCCTTCCTGGCGCCGTTCCACGAGGTCGCCGAGCACGCGCCCGCCAACCTCGCGCTCCTGCGCCGCGACCTGGCGGACGTGGCGCCGCCGCAGGACCTGTGGCGGCGGGCGACCGCCTTCCACCCGGCGGAGGACCGGACGCGGGACCGGAACGGTCCCGACCGCCCGCCCTCCCCCGCCGAACTGGACGCCGATCCGCGCGGCTGCCTCGCCCGGCTGGCCGGGGAGGTGACCGCGGGTCTCCTCGAGACGGCCGACGCCGACCGGCCGGACTGGGCCTTCCCGCCCTCGCACGAGGCGTTCCGGACCAACAACGTGTGCCTGGCCCACGGCACGGCCGGGGTGGTCCACGCCCTGCACCGAGCCGGCGCGGCGGTGCCGGAGGAGATCCTCGAAAGGCTGCGCCGCGACACGCTGGCGCTGCGCGACGCGCTGCCCCCCGGGCTGCTCGTCGGCTCGGCCGGCATCGCCCGGGTGCTGGCCGGCCTCGGCCGGCCGGACGAGGCCGTCGACCTGCTCCGGGACGCCGACGGCCATCCGCTCACCGCCTCCTGCGCCACGCTGGCCGGCGGGCGGGCCGGGGTCGGCCTGGGCTGGCTCGCCCTGCACCGGCTGACCGGTGAGAGCAGCCACCTGGAACGGGCCGCCGCGGCGGGGGAAGCCCTGCTGCGCACCCCCGACCTGCCGGCCGCCCTCGGCGAGCACGACGCCCGCGGCCTGCTGCACGGCCGCTCCGGGCTCGCCCTCTTCCTCCACCGCCTGGCCCGCGCCACCGGCGAGGTCCGCTTCCTGGAGGCGGGCCGGCTGCTGCTCCACCAGGAGCTGGACCGGACCTTCCCGCTGGACGACGGCGCCCTGTCCCTCTCCGACGACGCGCGGCTCACCCGTGCCATGCCGTACCTGGCGACGGGCGCGGCCGGTCTCGCGACGGCGCTCACCCGTTACGTGGCCACCGCGCCGGACGAGCGCTGCGCCGCGGCACTGCCACGGCTGGTCGCCGGCATCCGGGTCTCCTGCGCCACGAAGGAGGCGGGCCTGTACCGGGGGCTGGCCGGCCTGACGTGGTTCCTGACCGAGCACGCCGAGCTGACCGGCACGTACGCCGCCCGCCGGGACGCCGTGCGCGCCGCGACCGGTCTGCTGAAGTACGCCGTCCCGTACCGGCGCGGTGTCCGCTTCCTCGGGGCGGGTTCGCAGCGGTTCACCGCCGACCTGTCCAGCGGCGGGGCCGGAGTCCTGCTGACCCTGCACCGCCTGCTGACCGGCCCGCTCCTGGCGGGGCCCCGCCCCGCGCGTCCCCGGCTCCCGGCAACCGTCTGACGCCACCGGACGAGCCTCCCACGACCCCCTCGGCGCGGCGGCGAACGCCTTCGCGCCGGGGCGCGCAGTGACCGACCGACACGAACCCGACAGGAATGAGGAGATCATCCATGAGCCAGATCCTCGCGCTCCAGACCCTGGACACCGAGCAGGAGACCGACGCCTTCGCCCCCTGCTTCAGCGTCGCCTGGAGCATCAGCGACATCTTCCCCGAGCCGATGTAACCGCCCCGGCCACCCGCGCGGGCCGGGTCCGGTGATCCCCTCACCGGACCCGGCCCGCTGCGTCACGGCCTCCGGGAGGCGGGACACCGACCGAGCCCGGCGGCGCCGACAAGGCGGTCGGGTCGGGTCGGAGGCAACGCGGGGGCCCGATCCGACGTCTGCCAAGCAGATGACGAACGGGCGCGGACCGGTCCGTGCCGTGCGAAGGGACCTGCTGGTGCTCATAGGACTGCTGACCGCCGTCGCCGCCTCGATCTGTTACGGCACGGGATCAGTGCTGCAGGCCGTCGGCTCCCGCAGGTCCGCCCGGCGCGAGGCGGCCGCGGCGGGGCAGATCACCCAGCACGGCGGGCCGAGCCTGTCGTCGACCGCGAAGGCCGCGATGACCTGGGAGTTCATCGTCGGTACGATCCTGGACTTCGTCGGTTTCGGCCTCGGCGCGCTCGCCGCCCGCATGCTCCCGCTCTTCCTCTCCCAGACGGTGATCAGCGCCAACCTGGTCATCACGGCCGTCCTCGGCGTGCGGCTGCTCGGCATCCGGCTGACCCGCGCGGAGCGGGCCTCGATCGGCGTGGTCTGCTCGGCCCTGGTGCTCCTGGCGAGCGCGGCGGGCCCGGAGGGCGGCGGACGCACCCCGATGGCCACGCACTGGTGGCTGCTCGCCGTCTCGCTGCTGCTGATGGCCGGGGGCACGGTCCTCGTGCGGGTGCTCGGCGCCCGGTCGGCGATCCTCGCGGGCCTCCTGTCGGGTCTCGGCTTCGGCGCGCTCGGGGTCGGGGTGCGGATCCTGAACGGCATCGACCCCTTCGACCCGGGCGCCGTCCTGACGGACCCGGCGCTGTACGCGATCCTCGTGGCCGGCGTCGGCGGCATGTACCTGCACACGGTCGCGCTGCAGGTCGGCTCGGTGAACGGGGCGACGGCGGCGCTCGTGGTCGGCGAGACCGTGCTGCCGGGAACGATCGGGGTGTGGTGGCTGGGAGACGCCTCCCGCCCCGGCTTCGCCTGGCTCGCCGTCCTCGGCTTCGTGCTGGCCGTCACGGGCGCGGTGGCGGTGGCGTGGTTCGGTGCCCCGGAGAGCCACGGGGCGGAGGCGGAGCCCGACCGTCGGCCGGAGCCCGCACGCGTTCCGTAGTCCCGGCCGCCGACCGCACCGCTCGGTGCCGGCCGCCGGTCGATCACGCGGTCGCTCCCTCACGAGCCGGCGGACGCGCTCCGTGTCCCCCGCGGACCGCTCGCCACGTCGCTGAGCGGGCGCCCCGCGGATACTCTGGGATTCATGATCGAGTCCGGACGGCTGCGGCTCCGTCGGAGCTACGGCTACGGCAGGCTCGTGCGGCTGTCGCCGGTGATTCTGACCGTCGTGATCGCCGGCCTGGCCTACGCCACCCCGCCGGAGATGGCCTTCAGCCGCCTCCTGCCCGCGGCGCCGGCCCTGGCCGCCGCCATGTGGCCGGTCCTCCCGACCGTCCTGCTCGGGACCGTCTGCCTCCTTCTGATGATCGGCCTCAGCCTCGTCTTCCCCGATCTGGGGACGTGGTGGACGTGCGGGGGGATCGTGGCGGTCACCGTGGCCGCCGCGTACGGAAGCCACGTCCGGCTCCAGCGGGAGCGCACCCTCTTTCAGGTGCGGCTGGTCGCCGACGCGGCCCAGCAGGTGGTGCTGCGGCCCCTGCCGCACCGTTTCCGGAACGTCGAGATCGAGTCGCTGTACCTCGCGGCCGCCGCGGAGGCCCGCATCGGCGGCGACTTCTACGAGGTGGTCGACACCCCGTACGGGGTACGGCTGCTCATCGGCGACGTGCGGGGCAAGGGACTGCCGGCGGTGGGGGCGGCCGCGGCGATCGTCAACGCCTTCCGGGAGGCGGCGCACGGCGAGGCCTCCATGGCCGACATCGCCCGCAGGCTCGACGCCAGCTGCGCCCGGCACAACGTCGCCCATCCGCCCGAGGCGCCGATGGAACGCTTCGCCACCGCGCTGCTCGTCGAGATCCCGCACCAGGGCAGCCGCATCACCATCGTCAACTGCGGGCACCCCCCACCGTTGGTCCACGGCCTGAGGAGCGTGCGCGCCCTGGAGCCGTCCGCTCCCTCGCCCCTGCTCAGCCTCGCGGAGTTGATGGGCGACCAGTACCGTGCGGACGCCTTCGACTTCGCTCCCGGCGAGCTCCTCCTCCTCTACACGGACGGGATCGCCGAGACCCGTGCCCGGGACGGCGAGTTCTTCCCGCTGACGGAGTGGATGCGTCGACAGCTCCCCGTACCTCCCCGTGAGCTGCTCACGGCCCTGCACCACGACCTCCTCCGGCACAGCAGGGGCAGCCTCGACGACGACATCGCCGCCCTGGCCGTACGCCTGCACGGGCCGTGAGCCGTGCGTACGGAGGGGTCGTGAGCCGCGAGCCGTTCGCCTCGGGCAGGTGCTCGACGCGGCGCCGTCACGCCACGGGCAGGGCCTGTTCCACCCAGATCGTCTTCCCCGTCGGCATGTAGCGCGTCCCCCAGTGCTCGGTGAGCTGGGCGACCATGAACAGTCCGCGTCCGCCCTCCTCGTCGTTGCCGGCGTACCGGGCGTGCGGCGAGGTGTGCTGCGAGTCGGAGACCTCGCAGATGAGGGAACGGTCCCGGATCAACCGCAGGCCGATCGGGCCGGAGGCGTGACGGATCGCGTTGGTGACCAGTTCGCTGACCACCAGTTCCGTGGTGAAGGTCAGATCGTCCAGTCCCCACCGCTCCAGCTGTTCCGCGGCCATCGCACGCGCGCGGGCGACGAGCGCGGGGTCGGAGGGCAGCTCCCAGGTCGCCACCTGACGTGTCCCCAGCGCACGGGTGCGCACGACGAGGAGCGTCGCGTCGTCCTGGACCTGGTCCGACGCCAGCTCCGCGACGATCTGGGCGCACAGCTGGTCGGACGGCGATCCCCGCTGCTCGCCGAGTACGGCCGCCAACCGGCCCAACCCCGCGTCGACGCCCTTCCCGCGGGCCTCCACGAGGCCGTCGGTGAAGAGGACGACCAGGCTTCCCTCGGCGAGCTCCACTTCCGCGCCCTCGTACGGGAGCCGTTCCACGCCCAGGGGAGGCCCCGGGGGCAGACGGAGGAAGCCGACGGGGCCGTGCGGCTGCACCACGGCCGGCGGCAGGTGTCCCGCCGCCGCCCAGGTGCTCGTCCGGGAAGCCGGATCGTAGATCCCGTAGACGCACGTCGCTCCGACGGCGCCGCTGCCGTCCGCGCCCGTCCCGTCCTGGTCCGACGCGTCCTTGCCGACTTGATCGTTCAGCCGGGCCAGGAGTTCGTCGGGCGCGAGGTCCAGCTCGGCCAGGGTGCGCACCATCGCGCGCAAGCGCCCCATGGTGGCGGCGGCCCCGAGTCCGTGGCCGACGACCTCCCCCACGACGAGCCCGACGCGTGCCCCCGAAAGCGGAATGACGTCGAACCAGTCCCCGCCGGCGCCGAGGTGGCTGTCGGCCGGCAGGTAGCGACTCGCCGCCTCGACCGCGCTCAGCTCGGGCAGCGACCGTGGCAGCAGGCTGCGCTGGAGCGTGAACGCGGCGGTGTGCTCCCGGCGGTAGCGCCGGGCGTTGTCGATGCACACGGCGGTACGCGACGCCAGCTCCTCGGCCACTGCCCGATCGCCGTCGTCGAAGGGTTCCGAGTCGTCGCCCCGCACGTAGGTGACGAGGCCCAACGGCGTCCCCCGCACGATCATCGGGACGTACAGCCGTGTGGGCGCGACCTCGGCGTCCGTGGTCGACCGGCCCCCGGCCAGGCTCTCGGCCTGCGGCGATCCGGCGGCATACGCGACCCGCCGGCCCGCCCGGGAAGGCTCCCCGCCGGAATCCGCCGCCCGTACGAGGTCCCATGCCGCGGCGGGCTTCGGTTCCTCTCCCTCCAGCACTTCCGCCGCCACGTCGACGAGCACGGCATCGGCGTACTGCGGCACGGCGATCCTGGCGAGCTCCGCCGCCGTTCCGGACGGGTCGAGCGTCGACCCGATCCGCGCGCCGGCCTCCGCGAGGAGCGCGAGGCGCTGCTGCGCGCGGTAGTGGTCGGTGACGTCGATGGACTGTTCGCACACGCCCACCGGCTCTCCCCGGCCGTCCAGCAGTCGGAAGTAGGACGAGGACCAGACGTGCTCGCGCCGTGGATCGGCCGGGGAGCGCCCTCGGAAATGCACGTCGATGACCGGCTCACCGGTCTCGAGGATCTGTCGGAAGAGGTCCTCCGGCGGTGCCAGGTGCTGGGTGGTGAGGACGTCGCCGGGAAAGAGTTCGGTCATGGAGCGGCCGAGCAGTGCGGTGAGGTCGCCGCCGAGCTCCCGGACGCTGGACGCGTTGGCCCACAGGAGGCGCGCGCCGGGACCGTAGATGGTCAGTGTCACCGGCGACTGGGTCACGAGCCCCTGCAGCATCGCCTGTCGGGTCTCCCACCAGCGAAGCCCCTCCAGCTCAGCCGCCATGAGGACGGCGGAGGGGGCCCGGCCGGAGGAGGCCCCGTCGGAGGCGGGGGTCAGGGGGTGCAGGGTCACCGCCACGCGTACCGTGCCCCCGCTCCCGTGGCGCACGTCCACGACGGCACTGCGTGTCCCGTCGAGCCTCAGCCGCTGGTCCGACCGCGACTCCTCCGGTCCGTCCCTGCCGCGTCCGTCCCTGCCGCGATCGGCGGGCGAGGTCGCGATCAGGTCCGCCGCCCGGCGTCCCAGCACCTGCGAAGCCGGATATCCCAGGAGGGCCTCGGCCTCACGGCTCCACCCGACGAGCACCCCGTCCGCGGCGACCAGGGCGAAAGCGGCCGGGGGCGGGCCGAGGGGCCCGCCTTCGTCCGCCCCGGCGGGAGGAATGAACGGTGTCCCTTCCATGCTCCCATCATCCTTCCGAGCGGTCGCGACCGCAGTGCGCTCGATCCGGTCCGGGACCGTACGGCCGACGTCCGAAGAACCCGCTGGCCGGCCACTCGCCGCTTCCCGTCGTTGACAGCCGTCGGGCTCGGTCGGTCTAATGCGGACCCGTAGCCATCGGGCCCGTACGGTCCGGTCACGAGGGAGGGGCGCAGTCGTGGGCGTGCACACCGGCGTGCCGGATGACGCACCGGCCGGGATCGCCGAGCTGTACGAGCGGGACCGTACGTGTCGGAGCCTGGGGATCGCGCTGGAGGAGGTCGCGCCGGGCCGGGCGTTGATGCGCATGCGGGTGGGCGAGGACATGGTGAACGGCCACGGCACGGCTCACGGAGGGTTCCTCTTCCTCTTCGCCGACGCGGCGTTCGCCTACGCCTGCAACGGCTACGGGCCGGTCACCGTGGCGCAGTCCGCGCAGGTCGCCTTTCTGCTGCCGGCCGCGGTGGACGACGAACTGCTCGCCGAGGCCGTGGAGCGGACGCGCTCGGGCCGCAACGGGATCTACGACGTGACGGTCCGCCGGACGGACGGGACGGTCGTGGCGGAGTTCCGTGGACAGAGCGTGATGCTCGCCGGCAGGGCGCAGCCACAGCGCGGGTGACGGGCGCGCGGCTCCGGGCGGACCCCGGCGGCGGGCGGACACCGGCGGCGGGCACGGGACGTGCGACCGCCCGCCGCCGGGGGCTCGGGGCCGGGGCGCCCGCCCGGTCAGTCGGCCGGACGCTCGTCCACCACCTGCCTGAGCTTGCCCGTCCGCGGGTTGGTGACCAGCTCGGAGCGCGGCACCCACTCGATGCCCAGCTCGTGGATGGCGCCGTCCGCGACCTCCGCGGGGAAGAGCGGCCGGGCCGCGTAGACCGCCTCGACGAGCCGGGCGCCCAGGTCCGCCGGGGGCTCTTCGACGTACCCCAGGCGCAGGATCAGGCCGTCCCGTCCGTCCCAGCGGCGCTGCACCATCTGCATGCCGGCGATGTGCCGGTCCGGGTCCGCCTCCACGAGCACCGCGCGGACGTCCTCGATCGGCATGGAGACCGTGCCGACCCGTCCGCCCTCCATGGACCGGCCGAGGAGACGGAACCGCCGGCACCGCGGGTCGACCCACTCGCCGCGGTCGCCCGTCGGGAACCTGATGACCGGCATGAGGGTGCGGAACAGGTTGGTGACCATGACGCGGCCCGGAACTCCGGGCGTGGTGATCGGCTCGCCGGTGGCGTCGTCCACGAGTTCCACCACCGTCCGGTGCGGGAACGCCTCGTGCACCCGTACGTCCTCCCCGGGTACGGGCCGCCCGACGAGTCCCGCGTCGATGGAGGCGTAGCCGACCGAGGCGACGGCCGCCTTGGGGAAGGCGCGCAGCAGGATGGGCCGCAGATCGGTGAAGAGCAGGTCACCGCCGAAGAGCAGCAGTTCCACCGAGTCGGCGGTCCGGCCCCGCCGGACGAGGCATTCCGCCACGGCGGCCAGCTTCATCGGGACGCCGGCGAGGACGTTCACGCCGAAGTCGTCGATCAGGTCGGCGACGAACTCGTTGGGGGCGCCGGCACCGACGGGCAGGCGGACGTTCTCCACGGGGGCCGCGTGCAGGGCGTGCTCGATGTAGAGCATCCCGCCGTACAGTTCGCCGGCCCAGAAGAGGTTGGCCACCCGGTGCCCCGGCTTCAGCCCGGCCCGCACGATGCCGGCGCCGAACGCGGTGACCGAGTCGGCGTGCTCCGACCTCGACCAGACGGACAGCTTGGGCGTGCCGGTGGTGCCGCCGGTCCGGTAGACCCCGGCGTCGGTCAGCGGGCCGGTCAGCACCCGGTTGTCCGGCCAGGTGTTGGCCGCCCAGAACTCCGCGTGGTCGATGACGGGGAGCTGGGTGAGGTGCGAGACCGTCCGCGGCACGTCCCGGTACGCCTCCGCGTAGAAGGGTGAGTGGGTGCGGACGAAGTCGACCAGTTCTTGAAGGGATTTGGCGGGCACTACCTCTCCTGCTCTGTGTCGTCGGATTCCGGCCGGCGCCCGATCCACGTACGCGCGAGTTCCCGCACGACGGAGCCGTCGCGGTCGGCCAGCTTGTTCTCCAGGTAGGCGGCCGCCCAGGGGTCGGTGGGAACGCGGAAGGCCGGTCGCTCGGCCCGCAGCGTCCGCACCACGACCTCCGCCACCTCGGACGCGTCCTGCCCGGCTCCCTCCCACCCGTGGTGGACGACCCAGTCGACGTAGTCGGCGAAGGTCGGGCCGTAGGGTCCGGAGGCGGCCTCGATGGTCTTGCGGTTGACGTCGGGGAAGATCCCGAACGAGGTGCCCCTGACGAAACCGGGGACCACGACGGACACCTTCACCCCGTGCGCCTCCGCCACCGGGGCCAGGCTCTCCATGAACCCCTCGACGGCGAACTTGGCGGCGCAGTAGGCCTCGTTGAAGGGCTGGCCGACGACTCCGTGGACGCTGCCGATGGTGACGAGACGCCCCCGGGCGGCCCGCAGCAGCGGCATCGCGGCCCGGCTCACCTCGACCACCCCGAAGAAGTTCACCTCCAGGTTGGCCCGCAGCGCCTCCGTGGTGGACATCTCCAGGGTCGGGTCGGAGTTGGAGACGCCGGCGTTGTTGACCACGGCGTCCAGCCGCCCGTACGCCCGGTGCACGCCGTCGACGCAGCGGGCCACGGAGTCGGGGTCGGTGACGTCCAGCGTGCGGATGTCCAGGGGGACGCCCGCCCGGTCCGCCTCCTCCCGCAGCGCCCCGGCACGGCCGGGCTCGCGCAGGGTGGCGACCGTGGCGAAGCCGGCCCGTGCCGCGGCGATCGCCGTGGCCTTGCCGATGCCCGAGGACGTTCCGGTGATCAGCACGACCCGGGGTTCCCGGTCCGCCGCGGTCATGAGGCGCCCTCGGCCAGGGCCGGTTCGGCGTTCCCGCCGTCCGCATCCGGCGTCCGTCGCCGTTCGGCCTCGTCCAGCAGGCGCTGGACCCGCAGCGCCGGCAGGAAGGAGCAGGCCGCGAGCAGCGTCCCCCCGGCCATGGTGACCCGGGCCGCGTCCAGTACGCCGAGCGGGCCGGTGAGCAGGCTGACCGCCAGGCCTCCGGCCAGGGCGGCCAGGGGGATCACGCCCCAGGTCGCGGTGCGGAAGGCCGCGTGCATCACCCCTTGGTTCCGTGCGGACATCCGGGACTGCCGGATGGGCGCGCTGGACACGTTGATGAAGGACATGAAGAAGCCGTAGCAGCCCATGGTCACGGCGATCACGGCACCGGCCGGGAGGGCGGGCGCCGCGAGCACGCCGAGGCCCACCAGACAGTGCAGGAGGAGCGCCCAGGCCAGCGTCCGTCCCGTCCCCAGCCGTTCGCCGGCCTTCGGCGCGAGGGCCGCGCCGGCCAGGGCGCCCACCGCCGCCACGGACATGGCGGCGCCGAAGACCCCGACGGAGACGCCGAGTCCCTGGTAGGCGAGGATCGGAAGCACGGTGACGAAGACGGGACCGCCGCAGTTGAGCGTCACGGCCGCCACCACCACCCGGCGCAGCACCGGGTCGGACCAGTTCAGCCGGAAGCCCGCCGTCAGCCGCTGCCACACCGTTCCCTCGGCGACGGCCCGTTCGCCCCAGGGCCGCATGGAGCGGATGGACAGGGCGGAGACCAGGTAGCTGGCGGCGTCGACGAGCAGGGCTGCCACGCCCAGGGCGCCGTAGAGGCCTGCGGCCAGGGAGGGGCCGGAGACCTCGGAGACCGAGCGGCTGCCTTCCAGCCGGGAGTAGGCGCGCACCAGGTCGTCCTTCGGCACCACGGCGGGGACGGCGACCAGGTAGCCGACGGTGAAGAAGATCGTGGCGCCGCTGATCACCACGACGCAGGCGAACAGCAGGGGGGTGGAGAGCAGGCCCTGCCAGTACGCCAGGGGGATGACGGCCACCGCCGCCAGCCGGGCGAGGTCGCAGACGAGCAGGGTGCGGCGGTTGTCCCACCGGTCCACCAGGACGCCGGCCAGCGGACCGAGGAGGGGGATGCCCAGGTACTGCGCCATGGCCACGACGCCCACCTGGAACGCGGAGGCGTCCAGGGCGAAGATCATGACGGTCGGCACCACGAAGACGGTGATGCGGTCGCCGACGGTGCTCACCGACTGGCCGATCCAGAAACGGTTGAACTCGGAGCCCAGGGACGCCGGCCGCCAGGGCTTCACCGCTCCTCCAGCACCACGAGGCCGGAGGTCTTGCCGGTCCGGTCGTTGCTGATCAGGTCCGTGACGGGGCGCACCCGGAAGTTCTCCGGATCGTGCTGGAAGGCGGTGCTCAGGGTGAAGGTCTCGGTCAGGAGTTCCTTGCGCAGCCGCTCGACGTCCACGGTCGCCCCGGGGGCGGTGAGCAGCAGCACCTCCACGGATCCGGCGCGCCCGCCGGTCTCGGAGATCACCACCTGGGCGCGCGCGACGCCGGCCTCCCGCTCCACGCGCGTGATCACCTCGTCGACGTGCAGGCCCAGGCCCCGGACCTGGACCACGCTGTCGCGGCGGCCGAGCACCCGCATGGCCCGCCCGGGCCTGCCGCACGGGCACTCCACCAGTCGTCCCGCGTCCCCGGTGCGGTAGCGCAGCACCGGGTTGAGCACCTCCGGGTCGAGGGTGGTGAAGTCCAGGAGCTGGTCCTCGCCCACGTGGACCAGTTGGTCGGGCAGGACGTGGAAGGTGTCCGCGGGGCAGTGGGGCGTGTTGGTCCCGACCACCCAGGTCTCGGTGCTTCCGAACATGCCCCAGCGCCGGGCCGCCGGCGCGACCGCGGCCATGTCCTCCTCCAGCTGCGGCTGCCACGCCTCGCCGAGCCAGAGCACCTTGCGCAGGGCCGGCAGTTCCAGGCCGGCGGCCCGGGCGTGGGCGAACCAGAGCCTCAGCACGCTCGGGGTGCCGCCGATCGCCGTCACCCCGCGTGCCGCGAAGAAGGCCAGCCACTCGCCGTACTCGTCCTTGGTGACCGAGCCCAGCGCCATCACCTGGCAGCCGGAGAGGTCGGCCAGGGCGGCGACCAGGAAGTGCGCGCCCCACATGCGGCCGGCGCCCCAGGCGTTGACGAAGACGTCCTCGCGGTCCAGGGGCTGCCAGTGGGCGTGCACCCCGGCCATGTAGAAGCCGGTGGGCGCGTGGCCCAGTTTGGGCGCGCCGGTGCTGCCGCCGCTCTGGAAGAGCCAGGTGGCGCCGTGCTCGGCGCGCGGTCGCAGGTGTGCGAGGGCGACGTTGAGGTCGTCCTTGAGCAGGGGCGGGAGCGCGGCGATGTCGTCGAGGGTGCGGACGTCCTCGGAGTCGCGGTAGCGCGGGGCCAGTTCCGGCACCTGCCGCAGGCGTTCCAGTGTCCTGCGGGCGACCGGCAGCCGCGACTCGGCCGCCTCCGGGGTGAGCGAGAACATCGTGGTCAACTCGTTTCCGTCGGTGAGGTGAACGGGGACGCTCCGCCGTCGGCGTCGGCGAGGTGCCTGGCGTGGGCGTCCCGGTAGGCGGCGAAGCGGGCCCGGGTGATGTCCCGTTGGACCGTCCGGTCCGGATCTCCGGGGACGCGGGGTATGACGCCGTCGGGCTCCAGCTCGGAGAACCAGAACCGCTGTCCGTCGTGGAGGAAGTCGAGGCAGAAGAACGGGATGCGCAGCCGTTCGGCGAAGTGGGCGGTGGCCTTCGCCAGTTCCTCGGGCACCGGAGTGAACTCCATGGTGCCGCCGTGGCTCATGTTGGCGACCGCCGAGCCGGGTTGCGGGGTCCGCTTCAGGACCGTGTGGGGCGCGCCGTCGATCACGTACACCCGGTGGTCGACCGTGCCGTCGCCGAGGTACGGCTGGACCACGAGGGTGGTGTCGCCGCCCTGCGCGAGGCTGGCCAGGCCCCGGATGTCCTCCTTGCTCCGCGCCAGGTTGATGCCGCCGCCGCCGCACCAGCCGGCCGGCTTGACGATGGCCGGGTACGTCATGTTCCCGAGGGCCACCTCGTACAGGTGCCTGCTCACGTCCCGTCCCGTGCCGATGCGGACGGTCGGGATCGGGGGGACCGGGGAACCGCCGAGGTGGAGCAGGGTGGCGAGTTTGTCGTTGCCGATCAGCGAGGTCTCGGGAGGGAAGGGCAGGTAGAAGCCGGCCTGTTGCAGCACCGAGCACAGGGCGTACTGGTTGAAGACGTCCGCCTGCTGGTACGGCAGCGAGTAGAGCGCGGTGACGAAGAGCGTGTCACGGGGCGTGACGGGCTCGTCGTCCACGTAGACCCGGGGGCGTCCGGGTTCCGTGCAGTCCACCGTCACCGCGTCGGGGGAGTGCCGGGTCCAGCTCATGCCCAGGTCCTCGGCGGCCTCGGCGTAGAGGCCCCAGAACACGGCGTGCCACATCTCGGCCGTCCGGGTCGATTCCCGGTCGGGGAAGATCCAGCACATCCGGCGCAGCGGGCCGGTGGCGGGGCGGGCCGGTGAGGGGTTCACGGGGTGACCTCCGGTGCGGTGGGGCGGGGGTGCGGGGCGCCGGTCCGACCGCCCTGGGCGGGGGTTCGCTCCGCCCACCAGCGGCGGCCGGATTCGGGAAGGGTGTCCAGCGGGTCGTAGTACGGGTGGCGCCTGGCCAGCGCGTCATCGAGGCTCGCGTCGGGCGACTGCCGGACTTCGAGCCCGGTCCGGTAGTTCTTCGTCCAGTACGAGATGCCGCGTTCGCGTTCGTAGGCGACGGCCTGGTGCACCCAGCGCTTGCCGACGTGCGGTACGTCGCACACGATCCGCGGGGTGGCGTAGCCGGGGAGGTAGCCCATGATCGCCTCCTGGAGCCGCTGGGCCTGGTGGAGGGGGGTCCGCCAGTGCTCGGCGTGGGGTATCACGTCGCAGAGGTAGAAGTAGTAGGGGAGGACGCCCGCTTCGCCCTGGAGGGCGAAGCAGAGGTCGAGCAGGTCCTCGGGGGTGGCGTTGACCCCGCGCATCAGCACCCCCTGGTTGCGGACGTCCCGGACGCCCGCGTCGAGGAGGGCACGGGCGGCCTCGGCGACCAGGGGGGTGACGGACTGCGCGTGGTTGGCGTGGGTGTGCACCGCGAGGTTGACCGCCCGTCGGGCGGCGACCGAGGCGACCCGCCCCACGCCTTCGACGACCTCGGGCTGGAGCCAGTGCTGGGGCAGGCCGATCACGGCCTTGCTGGCCAGGCGGATGTCACGGACCGATCCCAGGTCGAGGAGTCGCATGAGGAACGCCTCCAGCTGGGGCCAGGGCACGTTGGCGACGTCTCCGCCGGACACCACCACGTCGCGCACGGTGGGGGTCCGCTTGAGGTAGTCCAGCATCTGCTCCTGCCGGTCCCGCGGGCGGAGCACGAGCCTGGCCTTGGTGACCTGGGGGGTGGAGGTGCCGACGAGGTCCATCCGGGTGCAGTGCCCGCAGTACTGCGGGCAGGTGGCGACCAGCTCGGCCAGGACCTTGTTCGGATAGCGGTGGGTGAGGCCCTCCACCACCCACATGTCGGCCTCGTGCAGCGAGTCCCGTCCCGCCTTCGGGTGGCTCGGCCACCGCGGGTGCCGGTCCGAGCGCACCGGCAGCATGTACCGGCGGATCGGGTCGGCGAGGAACGCCTCGGTGAACGCCCCCGGTTCCAGGGCGGCCCGGGGCGCCATGGTGTTGAGCATCTGCGGCGTGATCAGCATCGCCATCGTGGCGAACTCCGCCCGGTCGGCGGCGAGGTCGCCGTAGAAGTCGTCGGTGAGCAGGTCGCCGACGACGGACTCGAGCTGACGCGGGTTCTTCACGCAGTGGGCCCTCTGCCACTGGGCGTCGCGCCAGTCGCGTTCCGTGACGCCTCGCCATCCCGGCAGCCGTCGCCAGTCCGGCTCGGTCAGCGGGGTCCGCGCGTACGGGTACGGCTGCGGGATCATCCGGGCCCGCCTAACGGCCGGTCAGGAGGGTGGCGAAGCGCGTCCGGAGCTCTCGTTTGAGCACCTTTCCGGTGGGGCCGAGCGGGAAGTCCTCCGGCGTGCGGGCGATGCTCACCGCGGCCAGGGGGGTCAGCCCGGCTGCGGTCAGGGCCTTGTTGGCCGCCTCCTGGACCTCCTCCGCGGTGCTCTCCGCGGCCTCCTCCTGCAACCGGACCACCGCGAGCGGGAGTTGGCCCCTTCCCGGGCCGGCGGGAACGCCGACCACCGAGCAGTCCCGGACCAGCGCGGCGCAGTCGGCGAGCAGCACCTCCTCGATCGGCAGGCTGTACGCCGGACCGTCCGCGGTGTCGATGACGTCCACCGTACGGTCGAGGTGGTAGAACCGCCCCTCGGCGTCACGCCTGGCCACGTCGCCGGTGAGCCAGTAGCCGTTCCGTTCGAACGTGCTGGTGAGCCTGTCGTCGTTCCAGTATCCGGGGGTGCGGGAAGGCGTGATCACGCCGAGCAGCCCCACCGTGCCGTCGGGGACCTCCCGGCCGTCCTCGTCGAGCACCGCGGCCTTCTCCACGACCTCCAGGGGTCTGCCGACGCAGCGGTCGTCCCGGCCGCTCTCCGGCGTGGTCATCTGCCCGAACAGGGCCATGCCCATCTCGGACGAGCCCAGGCCGTCGATGAACTGCGAGCCGGGCAGCGGCGGCTGTTCCTCCTTCTCGCTGGGGAGCAGCCAGGGCCGGACGAGGCCGGCGGGCCGCTCGCCGAGCCGCACCAGCCGGCGGATGTGTCCGTAGTGGGCGCTGTCTCCGGTGTTGAACCAGGAGTGCACCTTCGCCGCGCCCTCGACCGGGAGTTCGCCGGTGGCCAGCTCCACGAAGGTGCGGGGGAAGGAGGCGACCATGGTCGGCCGGAAGGCCTTCATCACCGGCTCGACGACCGTGCGCCGCCAGTCGGACATGACCACCGTCGGCAGGCCGAGCAGGGTGGCGGTGAGGAAGTAGCTGAGTCCGCCCGCATGGGTGTGCGGCATGAGCGACATCAGCCGGTCGTCGTCCTCGGCGGGGAAGCGCACCATGCGCGGCTGCTTGCCCTCCCAGAACTGGCGGTGCGCCAGTTTGGTGGACTTCGGCGTCCCGGTGGTCCCGGAGGAGTGGATGAGCGCGACCACGTCGTCGGCGGCGTGCCGGTACGGGTAGACGGCGGGGAGCTCCGCGGACGTGGCGTCGAAGGCCTGGAGTTCGGCGGCCATGGCGAGGAAGCGGGGGCGGCGGCGAGGGGTCTCGCGGTAGGCGGCGGCCAGACGCGTGGGGTCGTCCGCGACCACTCCCACGACGCCCACGTGGTCCAGGTAGCGCACCATCACCTCGTGCGGCATGGCGTCGTTGACGAGGGCGGGGACGGCTCCCAGCGCGGCGAGCGCGAGGAAGTGGAGCAGGGGCTCCAGGCCTTCGCCGACCACCACGCCGACCGGGTCGCCGGGCCGGACGCCGTTGGCCCGGTACCACGTGGCGTAGTGGTCGCGCAGGGCGGCGATGTCGAGCAGGCTGTGACCGCGCAGTTCGACCGCGCCCCGGTGGTCGAGGCGGTGGGTGTAGGCGTACGGGACCGCGCGGTTCGGGTTGACGGCGATGGCGTGGTCGAGGAAGTTGCCGGCTCCGAGCGTGGGCTCGGTCATCAGCCCTTGTCTGGCCGCGAGAGGGGCGATGGGCGTGTGGTCGCTCATGAGGGTCTCCCGTTGGGCGTCGCCGGGACGGATCCTGGTGGGGCCGGGGCCCGGCGACTGTTCGAAGGCTTGCTTTTCTCTGCGGAACTCGTGGTTCGGCTGCCTTTTCCGTGCGGTCGTGAGGTACGGCGCACGGGCTGAGCGCGGGGGCGTCGTGACGCGTCGCGGTCGGTTCGCGGGAACCCGGGAACGCGGTGAGGGGGTCGGCGGATTCGGGCGGCGCCGCGACCACCGGCGGGGGCGACCGGCGGCGGTTCGGAGGACGCGCGCATGCGGGGCCGGGGCCCGGCGGGGACGGGGGACACCGGCGGAACGGGTTCCCGGCGGCGGTCGCCGGAAGGACGGGACGGGGGGAGCGGTTCTCCGGCGGCGGGGGGGGGGGGGTGGGTGTGTTTTGGGAGGGGCCCCAGTACCT
>NZ_JBVJPE010000016.1:164753-187445 GCF_055582805.1 Streptomyces sp. NPDC107498
TCTGGGGGGGGGTGGGAGGAAGGGGGGGGGGGGGGGAGTTTTTCTCTGGCGGCGGGGGTCGCCCTTCTTTCTCCCAACACCCCCCACCGCGGGCCTACCGGCGGGCGAGGACCTCCGCCGCCACCCGGCGGCCGGAACGGATCGCCCCCTCCATCAGTCCGAAGAACTCCGTGCTGGTCTCCGTCCCGGCCCAGTGCACCCGCAGGTGGGGTGCCGTCAGCCCCGGGCCGTGCCGCACCCAGTCACCGGGTCCGAAGAGGGCGGCGTAACAGCCCTTGCTGTACGTCTCGTTGACCCAGTCGGTCACGTGGAAGCCCACGGGCTCGGGAAGCATCGGGAACAGTCGGGCCGCCTGCTCGGACGCCGTCGAGCGCTGCTCCCGCGGATCGAGCGCCGCGAAGCGATGGGCCTCGGCGCCCGTGACGAAGCCGGTGAGGACCCCGACCCCGGCTCCCGCCGGGGAGTCGTCCACGGTGGACAACAGCGGTCCCTCGGCGTTCACCGACCACCCCGACAGACCGTGGTCGCGCCAGACCGGTGCCGGGTACACCAGGTGCACCTTGACCGCGCAGCCCCGCGCGGTGCGGTCGCCCGACCGGCGTGCCGGCGGCTCGGGCCGGTGGTCGACGGCGTCGGCCGGCAGGGGCGGCAGGGCCATGACCGCGACGTCGGCCCGGTACTCCCCCTTCGCGCTGCGGACGGTGACCCCGTCGTCGTCCTGGTGCACGGCGTGGACCGGCTCCCCGAGCCGCACCCCGGACCCCAGCCGGGCGGCGAGCCGCTCGCACACCTGGTGGGCTCCCCCGTCGATCCGGTCCTGCTGGGCGCCGCCCTCGAAGGCGTTCAGGTAGCGCAGTCCACCGCCCGACCGCAGGTAGAAGGCCACGTGTAGGATGGACACCCGGGCCGGGTCGGCCGCCATCATCTCGCCCAGGAAGAGCGGGAAGAAGAGCCGGGCGTCCGGGTGCGCGAGGTGCCGTTCGGCCCACGCCTCGGCGGTCAGGGCGTCCAGTTCCTCGGCGCCCGGCGTGAGCCACGGGGCATCGGGGCGGACGGTCGCGGTGAGTTCGTCGAGCCGCTCGAAGAGGTCGCCGAGGGCCACGGCGTTGAGCGGCGGAAACCGGCCGTCCCGGGTGGTCTCCTCGGCCCCGAGGGCGAAGCGACTGGCTCCCCGCATGACGGTGGGCGTCGCCTTGAGGTCGAGCTCGGCCATCAGGGAGCGGAGCTCCGTGTGCCGGTCCCCCAGGTAGGCGGCGCCCGCGTCCACCCAGCCCCCGTCGGCGACCCGGAGCCCGCGGGCCCGGCCGCCCACCCGGTCGCGTGCCTCCAGCACGGTCACGTCGACCCCGGCGGCGGCGAGTCCGGTCGCGGCCGTCAGTCCGGCGAACCCGGCTCCGACCACCACGGCGCTGGTGACGCCTCCGGAACGTCCGGGAGCACCGTCGGCCGGGGCCCCGTCGCGCGCGGTCACCGGGCGTCCGCGATCTTCTTGGCGAGCTGCTCGGGGGTCGGAGCGCCGAGGAAGTCCTCGAAGGTCAGCTCCACCCCGGAGGAGCGGGCGAGGGCGCTGAGCACCCGGGTCGCGACCAGCGAGTCCCCGCCGAGGAGGAAGAAGTCGGAGTCCGCCGAGACGTCCTCGGTCTCCAGAACGCGCCGGAACACCGCCACCACGCCCTCGGTGTCCGCACCGGCACGGGAGCCGGCGGGGGCGCCCGGGCCGGCGGACGGGTCCCCGGCGGCCGAGGCGGTGGTGTCAACGCTCATCGACGGTCTCCTTTGACCTGTTCACGGTTGCGTAACGCTGGTGCGAGGCTCTTCTGTCGACCTTGCCGCTCGTGGTCAGCACGAGGTGCGGGACGACGGTGATCCGGCTCGGTACGAGATGGGCGGGCACCCGCTCGCGCAGGTAGGCCCGCAGGTCGCCGTCGAGGCACCGCGTCCCGGTGTCCGGCCTGGGCACCACATAGGCGACGAGTGCGGTGCGGCCGACGCTGACGGTCCCGGTGACGGCCGCCGCGTTCACCGCGGGGTGGCCGGCGAGGTGTGCCTCCACCTCGGCCGGATCGACGCGGATGCCCCGGATCTTGATCTCGTCGTTCAGCCTGCCCTCGTGGACGAGGAGGCCGTCCGGCGTCCTGCTGACCCGGTCCCCGGTGCGGAACCGGCGTGCGCCGTCCACGACCGCGTACCCCTCCTCGGTGGCCCGGGGCATGCCCAGGTAGCCGAGGGCCACCGCCGGGCCGCCGATCAACAGTTCGCCCTGGTCGCCGATGTCCTCCACGACGTGGGCGAGGGGTCGGCCGATCGGCGCCCTGGCACCGCTCGCCCAGTCCCAGCCCGCCGCCGGGGCGCCGGGGCCGTGCAGGTCGACGGCGTGGGTGATCAGGGTGGTCTCGGTGCATCCGTAGGTGTTGAGCAGGCGGACGCGGCCCGTGTCGAGGCGGCTCCAGTCGGCCAGGCGGGCGGGGCTGACGGCCTCCCCGCCGATCACCACCAGCCGGACGCGGTCGGGAAGCGCGGTCCCCTCCTCGGCGAGGTGGAGCACGAGCTCGTGCCAGAAGGCCGTGGGCAGGTCGAGGACGCTGACGCGTTCGCGCTCGATCATCCGCAGGAAGCGCGGGAAGGATCCCGAGTGCGCCTCGCGGTCGAACACCAGGGCGGCTCCGGCGGTCAGCGTCGGGAGGATCTCCTCCAGTGAGGTGTCCCAGTTGAGCGAGGCGAACTGGAGCACCCGGTCCTCCTCCGTGAGGGAGAAGAGGTCACGGAGCGAGCGCACGGAGGCCGAGATGGCCCGGCGCGGTGTCACCACCGGCTTGGGCCGGCCGGTGGAGCCCGAGGTGAAGAGGATGTACGCCGGTGCTTCGGGGCCCGCGTCCCGCCCGGGGCCGCCGGTGGGCGCCGCCGTGTCCCGCCCCGTCCCCTCCTGGCCTAATCGGATGACCGGCAGGCCGAGTCGGGAATCGAGAGCCGCGTCGGTGTCGACGGCCGCGCGGCAGTCGGCCGCGGAGACCATGTCCTGTTGGCGCGCCGGCGGAAAGGCCGGGTCGACGGGGCAGTAGACGCCTCCGGCCGCCAGCACGGCGAGCAGCGCGACGACGGTGTCCGGGGTGTGCGTCGCCGGTACGGCGACGGCTCCGTGCCGTGGCCCGAGCCGCTCCGCGAGGTCGTTCACGAGCTCTTGCAGCCGACGGTACGTCACGACCCGTCCCTCGTGGACGAGTGCCGCGCGCTCCGGGTTTCGAAGAGCGGCTTCCGTGAAGGCCTCGATGAGGTCCGGGGTGGTTCCAAGGGTCTCGCACTGCATCGACTTGATCGCCCCAAATAAGCTTGAAAGCGCCTGTCCGTGCCCGACGAACGGGGACTCTACAGGCGAACAGGTGTCGCCACAATGGGAGTTGTGGAGAATCGGATGATCTCCGCGAACGCGGCGTGACGACGTGCGCTCCAGCAGGTCAGAGCCCCTGCGAAGGTTCCGCTTCCGCTTCGGGGCGGGGGGCGTTACCGGAGGCCTTCCCACCGCGGGGGCGGCACCACCGGAGGCGCCCCCGCCCCGGGAGCCGGCGCCGGGCGCTTCCCCCGAGGGGCCGAAACTGAGGGGTGGGCGCCCGCGGGGTTCCGGGCGCCCACCGCGGCAGGACTTCTCGATGCCCGGGCGGGGGCGGGCGACGGGGCGGCGCCGGCGTCAGCGCTCCTCGCGGAAGGCGACGTGGCGGCCGGCCACGGGGTCGTACTTGCGCAGCACCAGGCGGTCGGGGTCGTTGCGACGGTTCTTGCGGGTGACGTAGGTGAAGCCGGTATCGGCCGTGGAGCGGAGCTTGACGATGGGGCGGATCTCGTTGTGTGCCATGGAGCCATGATACAGAAACGGTTTTCATTTTCAATAGGATGATCGCAAGAGGGGCGCCGCGCCGGCCGGCGCGCTCCCCCGGGGCGCCCGTGCGCCGATTCCGCTGAATTCGTACAACCATCCGCGCACTCGAGAGTCATGTAGGGCGAACGCGCCGTAAGCGTGTTCGTTTCGTTTCCAAGGGGGACCCACCATGACTCACCGCATATCCCTGCGCGCCCGCGTGCTTCCGGCCGTGGCCGCCGCCGGGATGCTCGTGCCCGTCGTCGCGGGCGCGGCGCCGGCTTCCGCCGCCACCGCGCCGCAGGTCAGCTGTACGTCCGGCAAGGCCGGGCTCGCCGCCAAGCTCCAGAGGGACATCACCGCCGCCCTCGCCACGCGCACCGGTACCGTCGCCGTCGGCCTGCGCGACCGCACCACGAACACCACCTGCACCCTGCGCGCCACGGTCTCGTACGACTCGGCCAGCGTCGTGAAGGTGACCGTCCTCGCCGCGCTCCTCTGGGACGCCAAGAAGACCGATCGGTACCTGACCTCGCGCGAGACCGGCCTCGCCACCGCCATGATCACCAAGTCCGACAACGCGGCCACCACCTCCCTGTGGAACCAGCTCGGCGTCACCAAGGTGAAGGGCTTCCTGGCGGCTGCCGGCATGACCCGGACGGTGCCGGGATCCGGCGGCTACTGGGGGCTCACCCGGATCAACGCCACCGACGAGCAGCGGCTGCTCTCGCTGATCACCGCCAGGAACAGCGTCCTGAGCGACAACGCCCGCGCCTACGTCCTCAAGCTCATGGGGAACGTCGTCACCTCGCAGAGGTGGGGAACCCCCGCCGGCGCGCCCTCCTCCGTGTCCAAGCACGTCAAGAACGGCTGGCTGCAGCGCGCCACGCGCGGCTGGCGCGTGCACAGCGTCGGCACGTTCCAGGGCGGCGGCCACGACTACACGATCACCGTGCTCACCGACGGCAACAGCACGATGAACTACGGCGTGAACACGATCCAGGCCGTGGCCAAGGTGATCCATCGGGATCTGATCCCGACCGCGCCCACCGCGTCCCGTTACGCGCCGACCACCACGCCCAAGGAGGCGTACGTCGCGGTGCCCCGGGGCTGACGCACCGACCGGAAGGCCGGCGCCCCACCGGAACGAAGGACGCCGCACGGGCGCCGGCGCTCCGGCACGCCCCGATCGCGGCTCAGGACCGTCGTCCCTCCGGCCGGCCCGGCCGTTCCGCACGCCGCCGGGGCCGGGCGCGGGTGGGCGCCCGGCCCCGGCGGCGGTGCGTGGGCGGAGGTCAGGCGACCGTCAGGACGATCTTGCCCGTCGTACGGCCCCGCTCACCGATCGCGTGGGCCTCCGCGGCCTCGGCGAGCGGCAGCACGGTGTCGACCACCGGCCTCAGCGCGCCGCGCTCCACCAGGGCCGCGATCTCGCGCAGGCCGAGGTGGTCGGGTTCGACCAGGACCCACGCGGCCCGCACGCCGTCCTGGGCGGCGGGCACGTCGTCCGGGCCCGGCAGCGTGATGAGCCTGCCGCCGTCCCGGAGCACCTTCAGGGAGCGCTCGGCCGTCTCTCCCCCGAGGCCGTCCAGCACGACGTCGATGTCGGAGACGACGTCCTCGAAGCGGTCCGCGCGGTAGTCGACCACCTCGTCGGCGCCCAGCTCCCGCACCAGGTCGTGCTTGGCCGCGCTCGCGGTGCCGACGACGTACGCGCCCCGGGCCTTGGCGATCTGCACGGCGAGGTGTCCGACCCCTCCGGCCGCGGCGTGCACCAGTACGCGCTCGCCGGGGCGGACGTCCGCCGCGTCGACGAGGGCCTGCCAGGCGGTCAGGGCGGCGAGCGGCAGCGCGGCCGCCTCCACGTGCGTCAGGGACGACGGCTTGGGCGCGAGGTGGCGCGCCGGTGCCACCACGTACTCGGCGTAGCCGCCCGCCTGGCGCGGGAACAGCGGCATCCCGAAGACCTCGTCGCCCGGGCGGAAGATCCCCACGCCGGGGCCGACGGCCTCGACCGTGCCGGACACGTCCCAGCCGAGGACGGGCACGTCGCCCCATCCGATGAGGGCGCCGCTCGCGCGGGTCTTCCAGTCCACCGGGTTCACCCCGGCCGCGTGCACCCGCACCAGGACCTCGTTCAGGCCCGGCTCGGGGCGGTCCACCTCTCGCTCGACCAGGTTCTCGGGTCCGCCCCACTGCTCCACGACCACCGCGCGCATGTCCGTCTCGCTTCCGTCTCTCATCGGGATGCCGCCGGATCCCTTCCGGCGGCGACCACTCCACGATCGGACATTCCGCTCCGGCGATGTGTTGGCCTCCTAGCCACTATGTGACAGGATCTGGCCATGAACGAGATCCCCGGAACGGCCGTGGTGGAGGAGCGGGTGGAAGGGCGGCCGGAGCCGCACCGCATCGCCGTGCTCGCCCTCCCCGGCGTGCCGCCCTTCGAGCTGGGCATCCCCTCGCGGGTCTTCGGGAGCGTGGAGGACCCCGAGGGCAGGCCCCTCTACGAGGTCACCGTCTGCACGGCCGACGGCGCCCCCGTCCGCAGCGACGCCGGGTTCACCGTGCAGCCCGCGGCCGGCCCGGAGGCGCTCGCCGAAGCCGACACCGTGATCGTCCCGCCCACGCACGCCATGCCCGAGCTGAGCCGCGGAGGGCCGCTGCCGCCCGAGGTCGGCGCCGCCATAGCCGGGATCAGGCCGGGCACCCGGCTGGTGTCGATCTGCTCCGGGTCGTACGTGCTCGCCGCCGCCGGTCTCCTCGACGGCCGGCCGGCCACCACCCACTGGAACCTGGCCCTGGAGTTCCGCCGGGCCTTCCCCGAGGTCAAGCTCGACGAGGAGGTGCTGTTCGTCGACGACGGAGACGTGCTCACCTCCGCGGGCGTGGCCGCCGGTGTCGACCTGTGCCTGCACATGATCCGCCGCGACCACGGCGCCGCGGCCGCCAACCGCGCCGCCCGCATGTGCGTCGTACCGCCCTGGCGGGACGGCGGCCAGGCCCAGTTCATCGACCGCCCGGTCCCCGAGCCCACCCTGGCCAGCACCACCGCCACCCGCGCCTGGGCCCTCGAACACCTCGCGGAACCGCTCACACTGGCCCGGCTCGCCGAACACGCCCGGATGAGCCTGCGCTCCTTCACCCGCCGGTTCCGCGACGAGGTCGGCATGACGCCCGGGCAATGGCTCACGGCGCAGCGGCTCGAACTCGCCAAGCAGCTCCTGGAAACGACCGATCTTCCGATCGACCTGGTGGCGCACCGTGCGGGGCTCGGCTCCGGGAACTCCCTGCGCGTCCACATGAGGACCGCGTTCGGCATCTCCCCCACCGCCTACCGCCGCACCTTCGGCGGTGAGGGCGACGACGTCGGTGCCGTCGGGACAGGGGCCTCCCGCCCGTGACGTCGACGGCCCCTCCGGTGACGACCGCTCCGGTGACGGCCTCCCCGATGGGGCGGCCGGCGCGGTCCGCGACCGGTCGTCCCGCGCATCGAGGCGGGCGTAGCACGGGCCGACGCGGGTACTCGCCCGTGCATGGCCGATCGGAGAACCCCTCACGGAGACCGCACGGCGGCCGTCGCGGCCGCCCGCCCGCCCCGGACGGCCCCGGGGCCGGAGGACGTCGACCCCGGGGCCGGGTCGAGGCACACGGGAAAGGCCGGGAACGATGACCGGTGACGGCGCCTACGAGCGCGACCGCACGTACCTCACGACCCGGATCACGGCCGACGGGCGCGACGGCTATCCGGTGGAGCCCGGGCGCTACCGGCTGGTCATCGCCCGGGCCTGCCCCTGGGCGAACCGCAGCGCGATCGTCCGGCGGCTGATGGGCCTGGAGGGCGTGCTCTCGATGGGCATCGCCGGGCCGCTGCACGACGAGCGCAGTTGGTCCTTCCACCTGGACCCCGGCGGCCGGGATCCCGTCCTCGGCATCGAGAGGCTGCAGGAGGCGTTCCTCCGGCGCGAACCGGGCTATGCGAACGGCATCACCGTGCCCGCGATCGTCGACGTCCCCACCGGCGAAGTGGTGACCAACGACTTCGAGCGGATCACGCTCGACCTGGGCAGCCAGTGGACGGCCCACCAGCGGGACGGCGCTCCGGACCTCTATCCGGAGAAGTGGCGCGACGAGATCGACGACGTGGCCGACAAGGTGTACCGGGACGTCAACAACGGCGTCTACCAGTGCGGTTTCGCCGACAGCCAGGAGGCGTACGACAAGGCGTACCGACGCCTGTGGGAGCGGCTGGACTGGCTGGAGCAGCGGCTCGGCAACCGGCGCTACCTGGTCGGCGACACCGTGACCGAGGCCGACGTGCGCCTCTTCCCGACCCTCGCGCGCTTCGACGCCGTCTACCACGGCCACTTCAAGTGCAACCGGCAGAAACTGACCGAACTCCCGGCCCTGTGGGCCTACGCACGGGACCTGTTCCAGACGCCCGGCTTCGGCGACACGATCGACTTCGCGCAGATCAAGGCGCACTACTACGTCGTCCATCACGACATCAATCCGACCGGGATCGTCCCCCGGGGTCCGGACACGCGCGGCTGGCTCTCCCCGCACGGACGGGAGGAACTCGGCGGCCGGCCGTTCGGCGACGGCACCCCGCCCGCGCCGCCGCCCCCGTCCGAGCGCGTGCCGCCGCTCTCCGGGCCGCCGCCCGCCGGCGCCTGACCCGCCGCCCGTCCCGGTCGGCGTCCGCCCGGGTCAGGCGGCGGGGACCGCGCGTTGGAGGGCGGCGATGACGCGGTCGAGGGCGTCGGGGCTGTACGGGTCCGTGAGGTTGGCCCAGAGCTTGAACATGAAGCGCTGCGTGACGGGCCGCCTCAGGCTGTGGGTGGCGACGAGCCGCATGACCCGGGGGTGGTTCAGGGCGCGCACGACGAGCCGTCCCACCGTGAAGTAGCGTCCGTAGGCCTCGCGGACGGCTTCGGGGTAGCGCAGCAGGGCTTCCTCGCGGGCGCGGGCGGTGGGGCGGGTGAGGGCGCGGTCCACGGTTTCCGCGGCCAGACGGCCGGATTCCATCGCGTAGTCGATTCCCTCGCCGCTGAGCGGATTGATCATTCCGCCGGCGTCGCCGGTCAGGAGCAGACCGCGGGTGTACTGCGGATGCCGGTTGAGCCCGGCGGGAAGCGGTGCGCCGCGCAGCGGTCCGGTGGCGTGCTCCTCGTCGAAGTGCCAGGCGGCGGGGAGGCGGGCGGTCCACTCCCGGAAGAGCCGCCGGTGGTCGACGTCGGGCCGGCGTCCGACGTGGAAGGTGCCGAGACCGATGTTGAAGGCGCCGTCGCCGACGGGAAAGACCCATCCGTAGCCGAACGGCATGGAGGCCCGCCCGCGATCGTCCCGGGTCTCCAGGTCGATCCAGGCCTCCAGGTGGTCCCGGTCGCGGTGCGGCGAGTTGTAGTAGCGGCGCACGGCCACGCCCATGGGCCGGTCGGTGCGCTGGTGGAGACCGAGGGCGACGGCGAGGCGGCTCGACGCGCCGTCGGCGGCGACCAGCACCGGCGCGCGGAAGGTGCGGCGGACGCCGTCCCGGTCCGCGACGACGCCGTCGACCCGGCCGGTGGCCGGGTCGAAGACCGGCGCGGTGACCTTGGTCCCCTCCAGGAGGCGCGCCCCGGCGGCCACGGCCTGCCGGGCGAGCAGCTGGTCGAGGTCCTGCCGGGTCCGTACGAGACCGTAGTCGGGGCAGGACGCGACGGCGGGCCACGGCATCTCCACCGTCGTGCCGGAGCCGTGGACCCGCAGACCGCGCGTCCTCACCCAGCCGTCCCCCTCCACGTCGACGCCCATGCCGAGGAGCTCCCTGACGGCGCGCGGGGTGAGGCCGTCCCCGCAGACCTTGTCGCGGGGAAAGGTGGCCTTCTCCAGGAGCAGAACGTCGTGCCCCGCCCGTGCCAGGTGGTAGGCGACGCTGCAGCCGGCGGGGCCTGCGCCGATGACGATGGCGTCCGCCGGTTCGTCGCGGTGGGGGGACGGGTCCATGGGTTCTTCCTCTGCTCGGCTCGTCGGAAGCGGAACGACTCCCCATCCGTACCCACGCGCCGGGTGTTTCCCTCGCCCCTCTTCGGGACGACGCCGGGCCGGGGGTGCGCAGCCGGGCCGGAGCATCGCCACCGACCCGCCCGCCTCCCGCGCCGCCCGTGGAGCGATCGGCCCGCCCGTCGTCCCGGCGACTCGATCCACGACGGCGTGGGCGGGGCACCGCTTCCCCCGCGCGGGCCACGGACCATACTGGTCGAGCCCTGATCGCCCACCGAACGGTTCCATGGCCAAGAACAGCACTCCATCGACCACCGTCCCCGACACCGCCTGGCTCGGTCGTGGGCGTCACCTCGGGCCCGAGCCCGAGCGGGACGTCCGGCGCAACCTGCTCGCCCTCAAGGCGGCCCGGGTGATCGACGACTTCCTGGACCTCGACCCCGTCGAGGCGGCGCGTTCCACCGACCTGTACCCCCGGGACGAGTCCGCCGACCCCGGCCCGTCCGCCCGCCGCCTCTTCGAGGCCCGCTGGCGCGTGGCCGACGACGTCACGGTGCGCGCACAACTGACCACGTACGAGCCCGAGTCCCGCCGCGCGAAGGGCGGGGGCGTCGCCTGGGTCCTCGCCGCCGAGGCCGAGCGGGCCTGGGAGGCGGGCTGGCCCTCGCCGGCCACCGTGTTCTGGCCCGACAGCGACCAGGTCGCGTGGGACCACGAGACGGTGCCGGACGTGCGCCTGCGGACCCCGAACCACCTGCCGAAGGACGACGACGACCTGCGCCGCCTGCTGCGGGCCTGCGCCCGGCAGAGCTGGGCCCTCCACGTCGTGGTGCACGAGGCGATGACGCCGGACGCCCTGGGACGCCGGCCGATCACGGCGTTCCTGCCGCCGAGCCTGCGGCACCGGGTGGTCGAACACCGGGCCACCCCGGAGCAGGCGCTGATCGCCGACTTCGTGATGAAGCGCGAGCTGGGCGTGGGGATGCCGCGCGGCGGCGCCGTCATCCTGCCCCCGACACCGCAGGTCCCCGGTTACGACGCGGAGCGCTTCACGGTGCGCAACGTCTTCCTGGACGGCACGGAACCCACCGAACTCCTCGACAGGATCAGGGAGTTCGCCGCACTGCCCCAGCCGCTGCCGGCCGACGCCGAACGGGCCCTGACGCGGCTGCGCCAAGGCTGGCACCTGCTCACCCCCGACGAGGAACTGGCCCACGCACGGGCCATGGTCACCAGGTACGCCCAGGCGCTCGAAGCCATGACGGCATCCTGCGACCTGTACCGGGAGGCCGCCGAGTCGGCGCTCGACGCCCTCGCCGAGGCGACCGGCGGCGACGGCACCCCCCGGACGGCACCGCCGGCGACGGCCGAGGAGGCCTCCTCGCCGTGGAAGGCCCTCACGAAGTCACTCGCCCGTTTCCGGGGACCGGACCCCCGGGCGCCGGATGCGGAGGCCCCGTAGCGTCCGCGCGGCCGGCGGCCGGCGTCCCGGCGCCGGGACGCGGCCCCGGGACTTCCCCGTGGTCACGCCGGCAGGACGGCCCGGAGGCGGTTCCGCAGTTCCGTCCCGTGGAGATCGGCTATCGGTGCCAGGACGTCGGGATGGCGGAGGAGGGCCGCCGACCGGTGGTCCTCCTCCGTCGGGTCGGTCAGGCGGCGGAAGGCCACGGGTGCGGCGTCGTCGCGCGCCGCGGCGACCGCCTCGGCCGCGCGTGAGGCCAGGTCCGGGGAGGCCAGCAGGCAGGCGGCCCAGCTGGTCACGACCTCGTCGACCCAGGAGCGCCACGCTTCGGCGCGCTCCGGCGCGGTGGCGTCCGCGCCGGTGATCCAGTCGAGACGGGACGCGCCTCCCGGTCCCGAGAGCGCCACGAGCTCGGCGTCCAGCTCCGTGGGGTAGCGCAGCAGGGCCGCCACCGTCACGGCCTGCCGGGCCTGGGCCTCCGCGAGACCGCGCTGCAACGCGCCCCGGGCCGGCGGGTAGGCCTGGAGGAGCCACCGCGTCGTCGCCGCCACGACGGGAGAGAGGAATGCGTCTGCGGGCACGGCTGACCGTCCGTACGGAGAAGGGGCGGGAGAAAACCCCAGCACGGTAACCGGCACCCCGCGCATCCGAAATGACGCAGGTCACGCCGTGCGGAACGACGACACGCTGACAGCTCCGGAATTACGGCCTTTCTCCCTCCTTTCACGCTTCATTGGGATCCCACACCGGAGAACGGAAACAGAAGAGGAGAGGGACATGGGACACGGTGGCGATGTCATCGCCGAGCTCACCACCGACCACCAGGAAGTGGAGCAGCTGTTCGCCAAGATCCAGGGGCTTCCTTCCGGAGATCCGCGGAAGAAGAACTACGCGGACCAGGTCACCATGGAGTTGGTGCGGCATTCGGTCGCGGAGGAGTCCTACCTCTACCCGGCGGTCCGGGAGTACGTTCCCCAGGGCGACGCCCTGGCCGACAGCGAACTCCGGGAGCACGCCGCGGCCGAGCGCACGATGAAGGATCTGGAGGGGTGCGCCGCCGATGATCCGCAGTTCGACGAGCTGATGACGCGGCTCATGAACGAAATCCGTTCCCATGTCGCCGACGAGGAGAACAACCTCTTCCCGCGGCTGCGCGAGGCGTGCTCCGCCGACGTGCTGAACGAACTGGGCGACAAGGTGCGACAGGCCAAGAAGACGGCGCCGACCCGTCCCCACCCCTCCGCTCCCGACACGCCCCCGGCCAACAAGCTCCTCGCCCCCGGCATGGGCCTGGTCGACCGGCTGCGGGACGCCATGACCGGGCGCGGCAAGGACTGAGGCGGCCGCGCCCGCACCGTGCCGACGGGCTGTCGTCGCCTTGACGGCGGCGACGGCCTGCGCGCGTCGGCCGGTCGTGGAAGCGCGTGGTCCACACGGTCGGCGACGGGCCGGTGTCCGCCCGGGTGCGCGGGACGCGTCCGGGCACGGGTCGAGCCCTCCCGCCCGGACGCCGTGGGGGGATGCGCGAACACCGCTTGGCCGGATGATCGCGGGGTAGACGCGTGCCGCCGAGAGGCGGCGAGGGAAAGGCGGAGGTGCCGAATGGATTCTCCGATCGACCGGATCGCACAGCCCTGGGGCGGACGGACCGGTTACGGGGCCGGTGGGACGTGGCCGACCCGGGTGGACACGCATCTCGCCGACGGCGTCACGGCGGCCGACGTCGAGAAGTGGGTGCAGTCCGCGTCGCTGCTGCATTCGGACGGGGACGCCATGGACATCGCGGTGCGGGCAGGCCGCATCGTCGGCGTCCGGGGTCGTGCGGCGGACCGGGTGAACCGCGGCCGACTGGGGCCGAAGGACCTCTTCGGCTGGCAGGCCAACCACGCCGCCGACCGGCTGCGCAGCCCACTGGTCCGGGAGGGCGGCCGCCTGGTCGAGTGCGACTGGGACACGGCCATGGGCCGCGTGGTGGACCGCTCCCGCGAGCTCCTCTCCGCCCACGGGCCGGGATCGATCGGGTTCTACACCACCGGGCAGCTGTTCCTGGAGGAGTACTACACCCTGGCCGTTCTGGCCCGGGCCGGGATCGGCACCAACCACCTCGACGGCAACACCCGCCTGTGCACCTCCACCGCGGCCGAGGCGCTGAAGGAGTCGTTCGGCTGCGACGGCCAGCCCGGCTCGTACGCGGACGTCGACCACGCGGACACCCTCGCGCTGTTCGGCCACAACATGGCGGAGACGCAACCGGTGCTGTGGATGCGGGTGCTGGACCGGCTGGAGGGCGCGGCCCCGCCGCGGCTGCTGTGCGTGGACCCCCGCCCCACCGTGGTGGCCCGGCGCGCCGACGTCCACCTGGCGCCCCGCATCGGCACCAACGTCGCCCTGCTCAACGCGCTCCTGCACGAGATCGTCCGGAGCGACCGGATCGACCACGCCTTCCTGGAGTCGCACACGGTGGGCTTCGAGGAACTCCGCAAGCAGGTCGCGGAGTGCACTCCCGCCTGGGCCGCGCGCATCTGCGACGTGCCCGCCGCGGACATCGAACGGGCCGCGGAGCTGCTGGGCGGCGCCGAGCGGCTCCTGTCCACGGTGCTGCAGGGCGTCTACCAGTCGCACCAGGCCACGGCGGCCGCCGTCCAGGTGAACAACCTGCACCTGCTCCGCGGGATGCTGGGACGGCCGGGCTGCGGCGTCCTGCAGATGAACGGCCAGCCGACCGCCCAGAACACCCGCGAGACCGGCGCCAACGGCGACCTCCCGGGCTTCCGGAACTGGCAGAACGACCAGCACGTCGCCGATCTGGCCCGCGTCTGGAACGTCGAGCCGTCGGACATCCCCCACTACGGACCGCCGACCCCGGCGATGCAGATCTTCCGCTACGCCGAACAAGGGTCGGTGCGCATGCTGTGGATCAGCGGCACCAATCCGGCCGTGTCCCTGCCGGAGCTCGGCCGCATCCGCGGCATCCTCGGGCAGGAGCGCCTCTTCACCGTCGTCCAGGACCTCTTCCTCACCGAGACCGCGCAGCTGGCCGACGTGGTCCTGCCGGCCGCGACGTGGGGCGAGAAGACCGGCACGTTCACCAACGCCGACCGCACCGTCCACCTCTCGGAGAAGGCGGTGGAGCCGCCCGGGGCGAGCCGCCCCGACCTGGACATCTTCCTGGACTACGCACGGCGCATGGACTTCCGCGACCGCGACGGCGGCCCGTTGGTCAAGTGGACCGGGCCCGAGGAGGCGTTCGAGGCGTGGAAGCGCTGCAGCGCCGGTCGGCCCTGCGACTACACGGGCCTGACGTACGAGAGGCTGCGGGGCGGCAGCGGCGTCCAGTGGCCCTGCAACGAGGACGCTCCCGACGGCACCGAGCGCCTCTACACCGAGGGCATCAGCTGGGCGCATCCCGACGTCTGCGAGAGCTACGGCAAGGACCTGGTCACCGGCGCGTCCGTCGAGGTGGTCGAGTACCGCTCCCTCAATCCCGACGGCAAGGCGGTCGTCAAGGCCGCCGAGTACCTGCCGCCGCACGAGGACACCAGCGAGGAGTACCCCCTCCAGCTGACCACCGGCCGCACCCTCTACCACTTCCACACCCGCACCAAGACGGGGAGGGTGCCGCAGCTCGACGCCGCGGCCCCGGAGGTGTGGGCGGAGCTGAGCCCCGCCGAGGCCGCCGCGCAGGACCTCCGCGAGGGGGACCTCGCCCGGGTCACCACGGCGCGGGGGTCGCTGCGGGCCCGCGTCCGGATCACCGACATCCGCGACGGGCTCGTCTTCGTGCCCTTCCACTACGGCTACTGGGACACCCCCGGAGGCCACGGCCCCGCCTCGCCGGAGGACGGCCGGGCCGCCAACGAGACGACGGTCACGGACTGGGACCCCGTCTCCAAACAGCCCCTGTTCAAGACGGCCGCGGCCCGCGTCGAACGCGTCGCGCGCGGTGACGGCACACCGGCTCCCGCCCCGACCACCACCGCCTCCGCGCCGTCCGCGCTGTCCCCGCCGGGCACCGTCCCGGCCACCTACGGAGGACCACGGGCCCACGCGACGGAGGAACGGCCGTGAGCGGCATCGACCTCGTCCTGCGGGCCCTCCACCACGGCGAGCGCCACCTGGAGAAGGAGCTCGTCGCCGTCGCGGACCGCCACCGCACGGAACACGAGGTCCACCACGTCGCCACCGACCTCGCCCGCTGGTCCGACGAGCACGCCGACCGCATCGCGGACGCGGCCCGGGCCCACGGGCTCGACCTGGAGGGCGGCGCGGAGGAGAGGCCGGGCGAAGGCCTGCTCGCCGCCGTGCGGGAGAAGACCGCCGAATGGACGGGGCGTCGACCGGAGCCCGGTCTCCTCCTCCTGCGCGACCTGCGCTCCCTCCACCTGGCGGCGGCCGAGAACTCCCTGTACTGGGAAATGCTCGCCCAGTACGCCCAGGCGGCGAAGCAGGACCGGCTCCTGGCCCTCTCCTCCGCGTGCCATCCGCAGACGCTGCGGCAGATGCGCTGGACCAACACCATGATCAAGGTGCTCTCGCCGCAGATCCTCACCAGCCTCTGAAGCTCGCGGGAAGCCGGCCGTCCGTGCCGACCGCGCGCCGGCCGGCCGCGTCCACCCCGTGCGCCGGCCGGCCGCGTCCACCCCGTGCGCCGGCCGGCGCCGGTCACGGCCAGGCCTGGCCGGCTGGCGGCGCGCTTCCGGCCAGCACCAGGAGTACGGCGTCGAGGCCGGCCACCGCCAGGACGGCGACGAAGGGCACGCGCCCGCGCATCAGGGCGGGCGGTCCGGCCACCGCCACGACGCAGAGCGCGAGGGCCACGCCGATCAGGCCCACCCCGGTCGGGGACACCCGTCCCGTCGGGCCGGCCGTCAGCAGCACGCAGGAAGCCAGCGCCAGGAGCGCGGCGGACGCCGCGGAGCCGCGCCGGCCCACTCTCTGCGGGAGCCCGCGCACCCCGCCCGCGAGGTCGTCCTCGAGGTCCGGCAGGACGTTGGCGAAGTGGGCGCCGGTCCCCAGGAGCGCCGCCGCGGCGGTCAACCACAGGGGCGGCCACGGGCGGCCCGGAAGGGCCAGCGTCAGGAACGCGGGCAGCAGTCCGAAGGCCACGGCGTACGTCAGCCAGGAGAGGACCGTCCGCTTGAGCCACAGGTTGTACGCCCATCCGGAGGCGACGCAGCCGAGGTGCACCGCGCCGGCCAGGAGCCCGCAGCCGAGCGACAGCGGGACGCAGACCAGCAGGGCCGCGCAGGCCGCCGCCCCCACCGTGCCCGGCCGTGCGGCCCCCATGGCCAGGGGCTTGTCCCGACGTCCGGCAGCCCGGTCGCGGCGCAGGTCCAGCCGGTCGTTGCACCAGCCGATCGACAACTGGCCGGCGGCGACCGCGGCCACCGCCCCGGCGGCGGAGGCGGGGTCCAGCCCGAACGCGACGGCCAGCAGCGCCGCGAGGACCGTCACCGCCGCCGCCGGCAACGGGTGACTCGCCTTCAGCAGGCCGACGACCGCCGGGCGTTCCGTCGGGCCGGGAGCGGCCGGGGCGGCGGGGCGGTGGATTCCTTCGTCCGTGGTGGGGCGCACCGGACCACGTTAGGCGACGGCGCGCCCACGACCGCCGGGTTGAGGGCGTCGACGTCCCGCGGTCCCTATGTTGGAGCAATGACCCGCGTCCTCGCGGTGGGCACGGCGTTTCCGCCGCACCGCTACATGCAACACGAGATCACCGAAGACCTCGTCTCCCGCCTGCCGCTCGGATCCGTCAGGGATCTCGTGCGCCGGCTGCACGCGGCGGCCGGCGTGGAGAGCCGTCACCTCGCCCTCCCCCTCGACCGCTACCGCGATCTCGGTACGTTCGGCGAGACCAACCGCCTCTTCGTGGAGCTGGCCACCGCGCTGGGCGCCGAGGCCGTCGAGCGGGCCCTCCAGGACGCCGGCGTACGTCCGGAAGACGTCGACCTGGTCGTCTCGACGACCGTGACCGGCATCGCGACCCCCTCCCTGGAGGCCCGCCTCGCCGCACGGATCGGTCTGCGGCCCGACGTCAGGCGCACTCCCCTGTTCGGGCTCGGGTGCTCCGCGGGCGCCGCCGGTCTGGCCCGCGTCCACGACTTCCTCGACGGACGGCCGGACGGTACCGCTCTGCTCCTCTCCACCGAACTGTGCTCGCTCACCTTGCAGCGCGCCGACACGTCGATGGCGAACCTGGTGGCGGGCGGTCTGTTCGGGGACGGGGCCGCCGCGCTCGTGGCCGTCGGCGGCGACCGTTCCCCCGCGTCCCCCCGTACGGCATCGTGCCCGTCCGGGTCCTCCGTGCCGAGGGTCGTGGCGGCACGCAGCCGTCTGTACCCCGGAACCGGGAACCTGCTGGGCTGGGACGTCGGCGACTGGGGCTTCCGCATGGTCCTCGGGCCGGAGCTCCCCGAACTCGTCAGGCTGCATGTGACCGAGGAGGTCGAGTCCTTCCTCGCCGCGCACGACCTCAAGCCCGGGGACGTGGGGGCGTGGATCTGCCATCCCGGCGGCCCGAGGATCCTGGACGCGCTCGCCGACGAGCTCGGCCTGCCGGACGCGGCTCTCGCGGCGAGCCGCCGCTCCCTGGCCGCCCACGGCAACCTGTCCTCCGCGTCGGTGCTGCAGATCCTGAAGGACGCCCAGGCCGACGGGCCGCCGCCCGGAACGATCGGCCTGGTGCTCGCCTTCGGGCCCGGCTTCTCGTCCGAACTCGTCCTCCTGACCTGGTGAGGCCGTCGTGACCGTGCCGCCGTACACCGTGTTGGTCCTGCTGGTCGTCGCCGAACGCTTCGCCGAACTCGTCGTGGCGCGCCGCAACGGCGCCCGGAGCCGGGCCCTGGGCGCCCGCGAGCACGGTGCCGGGCACTATCCGGTCATGGTCGTCCTGCACGCCGCCCTCCTCCTCGGCTGCCTCGTCGAGCCCTGGGCGGCCGACCGGCCCTTCCTGCCGTGGCTCGGCCTGCCCGCCCTCGCCCTCGCGCTGGCCTCCCAAGTCCTGCGGTGGTGGTGCATCGGCACGCTCGGGCCCCGCTGGCACACCCGGGTGCTGATCGTCCCCGGCCTCCCGCTCGTCGCCTCCGGCCCCTACCGCCGCCTCCGGCACCCCAACTACGTCGCGGTCGTGGTCGAGGGCGCGGCCCTGCCCCTGGTGCACACCGCCTGGCTGACCGCCCTGGGCTTCTCGCTCCTGAACGCGGCCCTGCTCGCCGTCCGCATCCGCTGCGAGAACACCGCGTTGGCGCCTTCCCGCGCCTTCTCCCCCACCGGAGCCGCGTCGTGATCGACCTCCTCGTCGTGGGGGGCGGTCCGGCGGGCCTGGCCACCGCGATCCACGGAGCACGCCGGGGCTTCGACGTCATGGTCGCCGAGCCGCGGCCCGCGCCGATCGACAAGGCCTGCGGAGAGGGGCTGATGCCCTCGGCGGTGCGCGCCCTGGACGCCCTCGGCCTGCGGGTGCCGGGCCGAAGCCTTCGGGGCATCCGCTACGTCGACGCCGTCGGCGGCCCGAGCGCCGAAGCCCGGTTCCGCACCGGGTCCGGTCTCGGCGTCCGCCGGACCGTGCTGCACGAGGCCCTCGCCGCCCGGGCCGCCCGGCTCGGCGTCCCGGTCGTCCCGCACCGCGTCCGCCAGGTGACCCAGTCCGACGCGCACGTGACCGCCGACGGGATCACCGCCCGCTATCTGGTGGCGGCCGACGGACTGCACTCGCCCGTCCGCCGCGCGCTCGGCCTGGCCGTGCGGCCGGCCGTCGTCCGGCGGCACGCGCCCCGGTACGGGCTGCGGCGCCACTACGCCGTCGAGCCGTGGACCGACCTGGTCGAGGTGCACTGGTCCGCCGACTGCGAGGCCTACGTCACTCCGCTGGGGCCGCGGCAGGTCGGCGTCGCCATCCTCACCTCGCGCCACCTGCCCTTCGACGACCAGTTGACCCGTTTCCCCGCACTGGCCGCCCGTCTGCGCGCGGCCGACGGGACACCGGTCAGGGGCGCCGGGCCACTCCGTCAGCAGGCCCGTTCCCGGACGGCCGGACGGGTGCTGTTCGTGGGCGACGCCGCCGGGTACGTCGACGCGCTGACCGGCGAGGGCCTCACGCTCGCCCTGACGGGGGCCGACGCGCTCGTGCGCTGCCTCCGCGAGGGCCGCCCGCAGGCGTACGAGCACGCCTGGTGCCGTTTGTCCCGCAGCTACCGCCTCCTGACGAGGTCCCTGCTCTGGGTCCGGAACCAGCCCTCGCTGGCCCCCCTGATCATGCCGACGGCCGCCCGGTTCCCCGGTCTGTTCCAGAGCGCCGTGAACCTGCTCGGCTGAGCGGCGCGGCCGGAACGCCGGGCGGGGGGGGCCGGGGCCAGGGTGCGCCTTGCCGGTCGGGCCGGGGACCGGGCTCGCCGCGTGCCGTGGCGGTCCGGGGCGTGGCCTAGAGTGCGACGGTGCCGTCATACAGCATCGGGCGGGCAGCGCAGCTGCTCGGAGTGAGTTCGGAGACCGTTCGCCGGTGGGCGGACGGCGGCAAGCTGGCCGTGGAGCGGGACGGCTCCGGCAAGCGGGTGATCGAGGGGACGGCCCTGGCCCGCTTCGCGCGGGAGCGGGGCGCCGGGCTGCACGCCGTTCCGGAGGACGACGTGCCCACCTCCGTCCGGAATTCCTTCGTGGGGATCGTCACCGGGGTACGGGTGGACGACGTGGCCGCGCAGGTGGAGGTGCAGTCGGGCCCGCACCGGCTGGTCTCGCTGGTGACGCGGGAGGCCGTGGAGGAACTGGGGCTCGGCGTCGGGGTCACGGTGACCGCCCGGGTGAAGTCGACGAGCGTGCACGTCGACCTGCCCTGACCTCGTCCGGTGCGCGGACCGTCAGTGGCAGAGCAGCGCCGCGCGCAGGTCCGCCTTGTGGTCGAGCCGGGACAGGTCCCGGCCGGTGAGGTGCTCGACGCGTTCGATGCGGTAGTGGACCGTGTTGACGTGGACGTGGAGGGCTTCGGCGGTCCTCGCCCACGAGCAGTCGTGCGCGAGGAAGACCTCCAGGGTCTCCAGGAGCATGGCGCCCGACCCCCGGCCGACGCCGAGGAGCGGTCCCAGGACGGTCCGGCGGTACACGTCCCGCACGTCGGCGGGGACGCCGGCCATCAGCTTGCCCAGCCCGTCGAGGTCGCCGAGTCCGGCGACGCGGGACGACGACGGCGTCCCGGTGCGGGCCGCCGCCAGGGCGTAACGGGCCTGGGTCAGCGCGGCGTTCAGCCCCTCGGGGCCGGTGGCGGGCGCGCTCGCACCGGCGTGCAGGGTGACGCCGGGGCCGCAGGCGTGGATCAACGGCCATGCGTCGCCCAGCCGTTCCCGTACGCCCGGCGCCGCTTCCCTCCCGTGCGCGACGACCGCGACGGCCTCGCCGCCGGGGCCGTCGGCGACCGCGAAGGCGACGGACGGCACGTGGCACAGCGCCTCCGTGAGCGCGGCGGCGCCGACGGCGCCGCCCTCCCCGTGCGGCTCCACCGCCGCGACGACCACGGTGTACGCCTCCCTGTCGGCGAGGCCGCACGAGGCCAACGCGTCCCGCACGCGGTGGGCGTCGAAGCGGAGGGCGCCCACGGCCTCCACGAGCTCCGCGGACGCCGCGGCGCCCGCCGCCCGGTTCCGGTCCCGGCGGCGCCGGTGACGGCCGAGGAGTTCGGCGATCTCCTGGAGGACGCGCGGGGGCACCTGGCCCGCCTCGGGCAGGTGCAGGTGCCAGGTGTCGTAGACCGTGCCGTCGGCCTCGACGCGTACCGTCGTACCGTGCCCGCCGCGCACGACTTCCGCGGCCCGCGGCGCGGGGAGCTCCGCCCGGGCGGCGCTGGTCCGGGCGACCGTGCGCCCGCTGCCGGTCAGCAGGTGGCAGGCCGGCGTGCCGAGGTGGGCGAACGCCCGGGCGAGCAGCTCACCCGCCGTCGCGCCGTTCTCCAGCGCGCGGTCGAGGTCCAGGCGGACGTTCTCGGGCAACGCGAAGTGGTCCGTGGGCCGTCGGCTGAGCTCGCTCCACTGCCGGAGGTAGACCGCTTCGGTGATCGTCCGGAAGGTCGTGTGCGCCGGCACGGCGATCAGGGCGACGCGGTGCGCGCGGCACGCCTCGGCCAGCTCCCGCGGCACCTCGCCGTGGGTCTCCTCCCCCGCGAGCAGCGCCACCGCGCCCGCCTCGCGCAGGGCGGAGACGAAGCGCTCGGTCTTGCCGGGACCGCCGTCCCGACTCCACCACACGAGCCCGCTGAGGACGATCTCGCCCGGCTGGAGGAACCGTGCCGGATCCTCCAGGTCGGTCGCCGTCACGCCGCCGATCTCCTGGCCGAGCAACGCCTCGTCACCCCAGACAAGGGAGAGGTCCAGACGATCGAGTCGGAGGAGGTGGTCGACGTGCATCAGGGGCTCCTAGCGCAGTCGCGGGACGGACCCGCACCCACATTCACGAGGCGAATGCGAGACCAGACATCGTAGATGCCATAGCAGAAGCGCAAAACAGCTCTTGGTTGATTCTCCAGGACGCGGTCCTGCGGGGTGGACGATTTCCGGCTTCCCGTCCAGTCGTTCCACCGGTCTCCCCCGGCTTCACTGGCCTGAAGACATCGGTCGGAAGGCATGGGCGGGGATGGATCTGAACACGATCGCGGACGTGAGGGACGCGCGTCGGCGCGAACCCTGGCGTCCGGGCGACGCATGGCTCGGCGGCGGGACGTACCTCTTCTCGGAGCCGCAGCCGCACCTGCGCCGGCTGGTCGATCTGAGCCGGATGGGCTGGGAACCGCTCACCCGCCACGCGGACGGTTCGCTGGAGATCGCGGCGACGTGCACCGTCGCCCGGCTGTCCCGCTTCGGGCGGCGGTCCCTGGACGCGCCCGCGGCGCCGCTGTTCGAGCAGTGCTGCCGGGCCTTCCTCGCCTCGTTCAAGATCTGGAACATGGCGACCGTCGGCGGGAACCTGTGCAACGGCCTGCCCGCCGGTCCGATGATCTCGCTGACCGCGGCCCTCGACGGCACCTGCCTGCTCCTGGCGCAGGACGGCTCGACGCGCGAGGCGAAGGTCGTCGACTTCGTCCGGGGCGCGGGCGTCAAGGATCTGGGACCGGGCGAGCTGCTGCGCTCGGTGACCCTGCCCGCCCGGGCGCTGGAGTGCCGTACGGCGTTCCGGCAGGCCTCGCTGTACGGGCTCGGCCGCTCCGGCGCGCTGGTGATCGGGGCGCTCGACCCGGTGGACGGTTCGCTGGCGGTGACGATCAGCGCCGCCACTACCCGCCCGTTCCGGTTCTGGTTCCCGCTGCCGCCGGACGCGGAACGCCTCCGCACGGCCATCGACTCCGCCGTATCCGACGCCGAGTGGTTCGACGACATCCACGGACTGCCCGCGTGGCGACGGCACATGGCGCTGCGCC
>NZ_JBVJPE010000017.1:0-177835 GCF_055582805.1 Streptomyces sp. NPDC107498
AGCGGTCCTGTCCGGGGGTGCCGAACAGGTAGAGGATCAGGTCCTGGTCCAGGGTGATGCGGCCGAAGTCCATGGCGACGGTCGTCGTCGTCTTGCCGCCGGTGTGCGTCAGATCGTCGATGCCGGCCGACGCGGAGGTCATGACGGCCTCGGTACGCAGCGGGTCGATCTCCGAGACGGCGCCGACGAACGTGGTCTTGCCCACGCCGAAGCCGCCCGCCACCACGATCTTCGCGCTGGTGGTCGATCTGGCCGCGCCGCCGCTAGAGCTTGCGAAGTCCACTGAGCACCCTTTCGAGCAGTGTCACGTCCGGCGTGCCGCCGGTCTCTCCGTTGCCCGGCTGGTGGATCGCCACCATGCCGGCCTCCGCCAGGTCGGCCACGAGGATCCGGGCGACGCCGAGCGGCATCGACAGGAGGGCCGACACCTCGGCCACCGACTTGACCTCGCGGCAGAGGTGGCAGATCCGCTGGTGCTCCGGGAGGAGCGTGGCGAGGTGTGCCGGGTCGGCCGTGGTGCTGACCAGCGCCTCGATGGCGAGCTGGTAGCGCGGCCGGGTCCGGCCACCGGTCATGGCGTACGGACGCACCAGCGGCTGGTCGCCCTCGTACCCGTACTCGTCGGCTGAGGCGCCGTACGGATCGTGAGAGGCGGGGGGCGGGGTCATGAATCCTCCGGGCGTGACAGCAAGACCTCTGCCGTCTGATGGGGCCGGTGGGGGGCCGGGTGGGGCGGCCGGACGATGAACAGTGCCCAGAACGGTACGGAGGGGCGTACCGCCCTGTCGGTCGGTGGACGCGGACGGATGTGGGGTCCGTCCGCGGTGCGTGACCTAGTGGAGCAGGCTGCCCTGGAGCTCCGCGCGGAGATCCGGGGTGAGCACGCTGCCGGCCCGGTCGACCAGCAGCGCCATCTCGTAGCCCACGAGGCCGATGTCGCACTCGGGGTGGGCGAGCACGGCCAGCGAGGAGCCGTCGGAGACCTGCATGAGGAAGAGGAAGCCGCGCTCCATCTCCACCACGGTCTGTGCCACGGGTCCGCCCTCGAAGATCCGGGACGCGCCCGCGGTCAGCGAGGTCAGTCCGGATGCGACCGCCGCCAGCTGGTCGGCGCGGTCGCGGGGGAACCCTTCGGACATGGCCAGCAGGAGTCCGTCGGCGGAGACCACCACCGTGTGCGACACCCCGGGGGTGTTGTCCACGAAGTTGGTGATCAACCAGTTCAGATTCTGCGCCGCCTGGCTCATCGCGTTCAACTAACGCTCCTGCTGATGGTTCGGACCGAGGTGGTGGCTACCCGTGGTCGAGTTGCCGGCCTGGCGGCCCTGCTGGATGCCGCGGCGCAGATTGGTGAGCCGGCCGCGGACGTCGTCGGGTGCACGCGAGACCTGGGGGCCGGCCGTGTGGGCCTGCTCCTGTGCGGTCCCGGGTACGAGGTTGGCCTTCGGCACACGGCGCGGAAGGCCGGAGGTGGTGACGCCGCCGGCCGCGGGCTTGCGCACCCGCTCCGCCTGGCGCACCAGCTCGTCGTTGGGCGAGGTCCGCCAGGCGGCCCCGCCGTTCTGGCGGCCGCCGTCACCGGCCGGGTCGCCGGCCGGACGGGGTGCCGGAGCGGACGGCTGCGACACGACCGGGGTCTGCGTCGTCTGAGCCGGATCCGCCTGCCGCGCCTGCTCCTGGTGCGACCAGCTGGTCTCCAGCGTGTCGTACAGCGGGGTACGACCGTCGCCCGCGCCACCGGCCGGCGGCAGGGCCTCCGGACGGCGCGGCTGCTGGAGCTGCTGCTGCTGGGGCTGCGGCTGCTGCGGGGCGCCGAAGTCGTCGCCGCCCCGCTGGCGCGGCGCCGGGGGCTGGGCCTGCTGCTGCGCCTGCGGCACGAAGGGCTGCCGGCCGAACTGCTGCTGCTGGCCGCCCTGGTACGCCTGGGGCTGCGGGGCCTGCGGCTGCTGCGGTGCCGGCTGCGGGGCGCCGAAGTCCGGACGCGGGAACTGGCCGGTGGAGCCGGGACCCTGCGGGGCGCCGAAGTCGGGGCGCGGGAACTGCGCCGTCGACGCCGGGTCCTGCGCACCGCCCTGGTAGGCCTGCGGGGCCTGCGGCTGCTGGGGAGCCTGCGGCTGCGGGGCGCCGAAGTCCGGACGCGGGAACTGGCCCGTGGAACCGGGGCCCTGCGGAGCCGCCGGGGACCCGAACAGGCCCGCCGGGTCCGGCTCCTCGTGACCGCGCGGGGCATCCAGCGGGGACATCTCCTGCTGCGGGCGCCGGACCGGCTGCTGCTGCGGGTCGTTGCCCCAGCTCGCGGCCTGCGGGCGCTGCTGCTGCGCCTGCGGGTTGCCGCCGGGCAGTTCGGCGCGCGGGAGGTCGTACCCGCCCTGCTGGTTGCCCTGGGACTGCGGCTGCTGCGGCTGCTGCTGCGGCGTCTGCGGACCGGACTGGTTGCCCCACACGTCCGTACGGGACGGGATGGCGCTCGCGGCGCCGCCGATGAGGCCGCTCCCGCCGGGACCCGGACGCAGTGCCTCGGGCGACCGGGGGGCCTGCGGGACCTGCGGCAGCCGGCCGGTCTGGTCCAGCTGCGCGTTCTGCGGCTGCGGGGTGCGGGACTGCGGCGCGCCCTGCGGGCCGCCGGCGGGCGGGGCACCGTCACGGGCGGGCAGCGCGGCCCGGGGGCCGCTCGCACCGACCTGGCCGCGCGCGGCACCGGCACCGGTGCCGAGGCGACCGGCCGCCGAGGACGGGGCACCGCCCTGGCCCGGACGTCCGCCGCCGGGGCCACCGGCCGCGCCGGGGCCACCGGCCGCGCCGGGGCCGCCGGGGAGACGACCGCCGGGGGCCTGGCCCTGCGGCATCCCGCCCTGACCGCCCGCGCCCGGCTTGGGCATGGGCTTCTTGCCGCCCTGGGCGACGTCGACGGGGAGCATGACGAGCGCGGTGGTGCCGCCCGAGTCGGACGGGCGCAGCTGGATCCGGATGCCGTGCCGCAGGGACAGGCGGCCGACCACGAACAGACCCATGCGGCGGGAGACGGAGACGTCCACGGTGGGCGGCGAGGCGAGCCGCTCGTTGATCGCGGCGAGGTCCTCGGGGGAGAGGCCGATGCCGGTGTCGTGGATCTCGACGAGCACGCGGCCGTCGGGCAGGGCGTGACCGGTGACCCGGACCTTGGTCTGCGGGGAGGAGAACGAGGTGGCGTTCTCGAGCAGCTCGGCGAGGAGGTGCACGAGGTCGTTGACGACGCGGCCGGCGACCTCGGTCGCCGGGACCGCGGCCAGTTCGATGCGCTCGTACTGCTCCACCTCGGAGGCGGCGGCACGGAGGACGTCGACCAGCGGGACCGGGCGGGTCCAGCGGCGGCCCGGCTCCTCACCGGCGAGGACGAGGAGGTTCTCGCCGTTCCGGCGCATGCGGGTCGCGAGGTGGTCGAGCTTGAACAGCGAGGAGAGCTGGTCCGGGTCGGCCTCGCGGGACTCCAGCTCGGAGATGAGCGAGAGCTGACGCTGGATGAGGCCCTGGGACCGGCGCGAGAGGTTGGTGAACATCGCGTTGACGTTGCCCCGGAGGAGGGCCTGCTCGGCGGCGAGGCGGACCGCCTCGCGGTGCACGTCGTCGAAGGCCGCGGCCACCTGGCCGATCTCGTCGCGGGAGTGCACGCCGACGGACTCGACGGAGGTGTCGACGTCCTGCGGGTCGGACTCGGAGAGCTGCTTGACGAGCTCGGGCAGGCGGTCCTGGGCGACCTTGGTCGCGGTGTCCTGGAGCCGGCGCAGCGAGCGGATCATGGACCGGGCCACGACGAAGGCGCCGATGAGCGAGACGCCGAGGACGAGGAGGATCAGCGCACCGTTGATGATGGCGTCGCGCTGCGACTCCTGCTTCAGCTCACGGGCCATCGTCTCCATGTCGCCGAGCAGACCCGCCTCGATGCGGTTCATGGCGGAGATCTTGGTGCTGTACTCGTCGGTGAAGTTCAGGTGACCGCGGGGCGTGCCGTTCGGCATCGCGTCGTCCGAGTTCAGCACGCGCTCGGCGTACTTGTTGGCGGCGTTGATCGACGGGTCGCCGGAGTTCAGCGACTCGGTCCGCTCCGCGGCGTCACCGCCGGTCGACTCGTAGATCGCCTGGAAGGACTTGAGCTCGACGCCCTCACTGTTGAGGGCGGCCTCGCCGTAGAGGCGGTCGCCCTGCTGGAGCCTGCCGGAGGTCCGGTCGCTCGGGGGGAGCGCGGCCGCGATGATCGCCTGCTGGATGGAGGCGTACTCCTTGGCGGACGAGAACGCGGCGAGCGCGCGGGTCCGCTTGATCATCTCGGGGTTGCTGGTCGCCTGCGCCATGTCCTGGGACAGGCTGAGGAGCGAGCGGATGAGGCGGCTGTACGCCTCGACCGTCACCGAGTGCGAGACGCCCTTCTCGTAGGCGCTGCTCCGGATGGAGTGGAGCTCGGTGACCTGCGAGGCGATCTGGCTGACGTTCTGGCGGATGCTGCGCAGCGCCTCGTCGCCCTCGGTGGCCGGGATGTCCTCGGTGGCCTCCAGGAAGGCCTTGTACTCGCGGTCCGTCTTCCGGCGGGGGTTGGCGACCTGGTAGTCGCTGACCGGGCGGCCGTTGGCCAGCGGGCCGGCGGACAGGTCGCGCTCGGCCTGCAGGGCCTGGGCGAGGCCCGTGGCCTCCCGGGTCAGCCTGGTGAGCAGCTGCATGTGGTCGAGCTGCTCCATGTCCTGGAGCGAGTCGCTGATGCGGATGCCGCCCAGGGTGGTCGCCGCGACCACGGGGAGGGTGAGGAGCGCGACGAGGCGCGTGGAGATGCGCCAGTTGCGCAGGGCTATTCGGGGGCCGACCTCGTTCTCGGCCCGGGCCTTGGGGGGTGTGGCGGACGGCTCGGCGGACGTGGCCGCGGCGCTCGCGCGCCTGCCGCCCTCACCGCCGTCGCCGGACGGTCCCTGACCCTGGTTCGGGGTGTGCGGGGCCGAGGGACCGCGGTCGGTCCCGGCACGCGGTTCCTGCTCCGCCGGAGCATCCGCTCGGCCCTGGCGGGCCTGGGGAGACCCCGAGCCATCCCTCTTGAAACGTCCCTGCACTAGCGTCGCAACCTCTGGACCAGGCGTCCTTCCGGATGAACGGAGAGGACGGTGTCGGCGTCGATCGGGGTGCGTGGCGCACCCAAGGTGGTCGTCGGTGACCGGCGCAGTTCCCCCTTTCCCGCCACTCGGCCGGCGCTGCGTTGCGCCCCCTGCGCGCCGGCTTGAAACCCGCGGCGGTGCGTGGAATTCCAGCACAGTGCCGGATCTCCAACAAGGGCCGCGTGTCGCGGGGGGAGGGGTATGACAACGCGTGCGCGGAGCGTCACCCCATGTAGAAGATGATCACGGAGGATTCGGACTTTTCCCTCCCAATGGTCGGGCATCCCCGTGTGTCCCAGTCGACATGATCAGGAGCGGAATGGATTGTTCAGTGGCGGAATGTCCCTTTCCGTGACGACCGGGGACGGTCCGTAATGCCCGAAATGTAAGGCGATTGGTGAGCAAACTCACACCCGAATCGATGTCTTAGCCATGCATTCGAAGGGAAACGCATGTTTAGCCTGACGCTTTACACCCCTTCGCGCCCGTACGGGTGCCCGTCCCGGAACAAGGTCTGATCACCGCGATGAAGACGACGACGCTCCGCACCACGGCCAACCCCCGCCGTTCCACCCTCGTCCACCTCTCGGACGCCGCAGAGCTCGGCCGGGGCGCCCGGCCGGAGTACCCGGTGGAGCTGCCCGGCAACACGGCCAACCCGCGCCGCACCGTCCTGATGCAGGCCCCCGCCCCCTACGAGCCCCAGCCGTACGCCTCCGCGACGCGCTAGCACCCCCGGGCCCCGAGCACTCCGGACCCCCGGGCGCCCCGGGCCCCGAACACCCCGGGGCCCCGCGTCGGCGCCGGTGACATCGCCGGTCGGCCGCCCCCTCGCCGCGTTAGCCTGGAGCGTCAGACTCCAGCCAGCACCAAGTGAGGGGCGACAGCACTCGTGCGCATCGCCAGATTCTCCATCGACGGCAATGTGGCCTTCGGCGCCGTCGAGGGCGAGGGAACCGTCGAGTCCGGCGGCCTCGTCCTCGACATCATCAAGGGCATCCCGTACACCGACTTCGAGCTCAGCGGCACCAAGGTCCCGCTGAGCAAGGTACGGCTCCTGCCGCCCGTGCTCCCCAACAAGGTCGTGGCCATCGGCCGCAACTACGCCGAGCACGCCGCCGAACTCGGCAACGAGGTCCCCGACGTCCCCGTCGCCTTCTTCAAGCCCACCACCTCGGTGATCGGCCCCGGCGACGCCATCGAGCACCCCTCCTTCTCCAGCGAGCTGCACCACGAGGCCGAACTGGCCGTGGTGATCGGCCGCATGTGCCGCGAGGTCCCCCGTGAGCGCGTCAAGGACGTGATCTTCGGCTACACCTGCGCCAACGACGTGACCGCCCGCGACGTCCAGCGGCGCGAGGCCCAGTGGGCCCGCGCCAAGGGCTTCGACACGAGCTGTCCGCTGGGCCCCTGGGTGGAGACCGACCTCGACCCGAACGACCTGACCATCCAGGCCACGGTCAACGGCGAACAGCGCCAGCTGGGTCGGACGAGCGACATGATCCGCTCCATCGAGGACCTGGTCGTCCACATCACCGAGGCCATGACGCTGCTCCCCGGCGACGTCATCCTCACCGGCACCCCCGCCGGGGTCGGCCCCCTCAACGTCGGCGACGAGGTCGCCGTCACCATCGAAGGCATCGGCACTCTCACCAATAAGGTGATCAAGCGTGGCTAACGCGAACATCCGCGTCCGTTTCTGTCCCTCGCCGACCGGCAACCCCCACGTGGGCCTGGTCCGCACCGCCCTCTTCAACTGGGCCTTCGCCCGGCACAACCAGGGCACCATGGTCTTCCGCATCGAGGACACCGACGCTGCGCGCGACTCCGAGGAGTCGTACGAACAGCTCCTCGACTCGCTGAAGTGGCTCGGCCTCGACTGGGACGAGGGCCCGGAGGTGGGCGGCCCCCACGCGCCGTACCGCCAGTCGCAGCGGATGGACATCTACAAGGACGTCGCCGACAAGCTGCTCGCCGGCGGTCACGCGTACCCCTGCTACTGCACCACCGAGGAGCTCGACGAGCGCCGCGAGGCCGCCCGCGCCGCCGGCCGCCCCTCCGGCTACGACGGCCACTGCCGCGACCTCACCGCCGAGCAGAAGGCCGCGTACGAGGCCGAGGGCCGCGCGTCGATCGTCCGCTTCCGGATGCCCGACGAGCCGATCACCTTCACCGACCTGGTCCGCGGCGAGCTCACCTTCACCCCGGAGAACGTGCCGGACTACGGCATCCTCCGGGCCAACGGCGCCCCGCTCTACACCCTGGTCAACCCGGTCGACGACGCCCTGATGGAGATCACCCACGTCCTGCGCGGCGAGGACCTGCTCTCCTCCACCCCGCGCCAGGTCGCGCTCTACAAGGCGCTGATCGAGCTGGGCGTCGCCAAGGAGATCCCCTCCTTCGGGCACCTGCCGTACGTGATGGGCGAGGGCAACAAGAAGCTCTCCAAGCGCGACCCGCAGGCCTCCCTCAACCTCTACCGGGAGCGCGGCTTCCTCCCCGAAGGCCTGCTGAACTACCTGTCGCTCCTCGGCTGGTCCTTCTCGGCCGACCAGGACATCTTCACCATCCCCGAGATGGTGGCGAAGTTCGACATCGCCGACGTCAACGCCAACCCGGCGCGCTTCGACCTCAAGAAGGCCGAGTCGATCAACGCCGACCACATCCGGATGCTGAACGTGAAGGCCTTCGCCGCGGCCTGCGAGCCCTGGCTCCGGGCCCCGCACGCCCCCTGGGCGCCGGAGGACTTCGACCGGGCCGCCTGGGAGGCCGTCGCGCCGCACGCCCAGACCCGCCTGACCGTCCTCTCGGACATCACGGCCAACGTGGACTTCCTCTTCCTGCCCGAGCCGGTCTTCGACCAGCCCTCGTGGGACAAGGCCATGAAGGGCGAGCCCGCGGCCCTGCTCACCACCGCCCGCGAGAAGCTCGACGCGGCCGACTGGAGCGACCCCGAGTCCCTCAAGAACGCCGTCCTGGCCGCCGGCGAGGCCCACGGCCTCAAGCTCGGCAAGGCGCAGGCCCCGGTCCGCGTCGCCGTCACCGGCCGCACGGTCGGCCTGCCGCTCTTCGAGTCCCTGGAGATCCTGGGCAAGGAGAAGACCCTGGCCCGCGTCGACGCCGCCCTGGCGAAGCTCGCCGGCTGATCCGCGCCGCGGCCGCGCACCGGTACCCCCGTCCCACGCCCGTGGACGGGGGTACCGTCGTCTCCATGACCATCCGCGCGGTGCTCTGGGACGTCGACGACACGATCTTCGACTACGCGAGCGCGGACCGGACCGGGATGCGGGCGCACCTCGCGGCCGAGGGGCTGCTCGACGCCTGGGACTCCGCGGAGGAGGCCCTGCGGCGCTGGAGGGAGCTCACGGAGCTGCACTGGCGCCGGTACGAGACGGAGGGCGGGGACTTCCGGGACCAGCGGCGCGACCGGGTCCGCGACTTCCTCGCCCGGCCGGCGCTCACCGCCGCCGAGGCCGACGGCTGGTTCGACCGGTACGTGATCCACTACGAGGCCGCCTGGGAGCTCTTCCCCGACACCGTGCCCGTCCTCGACCTGCTGGCCCGTGACTACCGCCACGGGGTGCTGTCCAACTCCAGCATCCACAACCAGGAGCACAAGCTCCGCGCGCTGGGCGTGCGGGACCGCTTCGAGGCCGTGGTGTGCGCCGCCGAGCTGGGGGTGGCCAAGCCGGCCCCGGAGGCCTTCCACGCCGCCTGCGCCGCCCTGGACCTGCGTCCCCACCAGGTGGCGTACGTCGGGGACCAGCCGGACATCGACGCCCGGGGCGCGGTGGAGGCGGGCCTACGGGGGATCTGGCTGGACCGGGCGGGGACGGGCGGCAGGCCCGAGCTGACCCGGATCACCGACCTCCGTCAGCTGCCCGCGCTGCTGCGTGCGGATACGCGTTTTGGAGCACCGTCCACCTTCGGGTAATGTTCTTTCTGCGCCGAGGGGAACGGGCCGAAAGGCCGGAAAGCCCCGGAAGCGCAAGCCGAGCAGGATCCCTTCCCGAAGTGATCACGTTCCGGTGGCCTATGGTGTAATTGGCAGCACGACTGATTCTGGTTCAGTTAGTCTTGGTTCGAGTCCAGGTAGGCCAGCTCGCAGAGCTCATCTGCACCTGTGGATGGCATCCACGAAGCCCCCGTTGTGTAGCGGCCTAGCACGCCGCCCTCTCAAGGCGGTAGCGCCGGTTCGAATCCGGTCGGGGGTACAGATCCTTCCCGCGGGATCACCAGGGTCGCTCCCGGTGAACCCGATGCAGGATCGCTAGGGCCCCCGTTGTGTAGCGGCCTAGCACGCCGCCCTCTCAAGGCGGTAGCGCCGGTTCGAATCCGGTCGGGGGTACCAACTGGTCTAAGCCACCAGTGGCCTATGGTGTAATTGGCAGCACGACTGATTCTGGTTCAGTTAGTCTTGGTTCGAGTCCAGGTAGGCCAGCGCAGTGAATCCAGGCGATCCGTCGCGTGGAAGCAAGATCTTGCCCCCGTTGTGTAGCGGCCTAGCACGCCGCCCTCTCAAGGCGGTAGCGCCGGTTCGAATCCGGTCGGGGGTACGAGACGAGGAAGCCCTTCCCTTCGGGGGAGGGCTTCTTCGCTGTTCGGCGCCGTGCGCACAACTCCGGCCCACCGCTGCGGCGTTGGAGCGGTGGGCCGGTGCGAACAGGAGGGACGGAGGAGCTCAGCCGTTGCGGCGGAGCGCCTCGGAGAGGCGGGCGGCGGCGTCGATGACCGCCTGGGCGTGCATGCGGCCCGGGTGGCGCGTCAGGCGCTCGATGGGGCCCGAGACCGAGACGGCGGCCACCACGCGGTTCGAGGGGCCGCGCACGGGCGCGGAGACGGACGCCACGCCCGGCTCCCGCTCGCCGATCGACTGGGCCCAGCCGCGGCGCCGCACGCCCGACAGGGCCGTCGCGGTGAAGCGGGCGCCCTGGAGGCCGCGGTGCAGCCGCTCGGGCTCCTCCCAGGCCATCAGGATCTGCGCGGACGAGCCGGCCTTCATGGTCAGCGTCGAGCCGACCGGGACCGTGTCCCGCAGGCCCGAGAGCCGCTCGGCCGCCGCCACGCAGATGCGCATGTCGCCCTGGCGCCGGTAGAGCTGGGCGCTCTCGCCGGTGACGTCGCGCAGGTGCGTCAGAACGGGGCCCGCGGTCGCGAGCAGGCGGTCCTCGCCGGCCGCGGCGGCGAGCTCCGCCAGGCGCGGTCCGAGGATGAACCGGCCCTGCATGTCGCGCGCCACCATCCGGTGGTGTTCCAGTGCCACGGCGAGGCGATGTGCCGTGGGTCGTGCGAGTCCCGTCGCCGCGACCAGTCCTGCGAGGGTGGCCGGACCGGACTCCAGGGCGCTCAGGACAAGGGCTGCCTTGTCGAGAACGCCTACGCCGCTAGAGTTGTCCATGCAACGATATTCGCGTCTCACTCTGTGAAACGCAAGTTCAATTTTCCGAGGAACCCGTCACTCTGGTGAGGCGGCCGCACAACGGCCCGCGAAACGGGTCTCTAGTTGTGCCGGCGTAGACGTCGGCCGGAGGGAAAGCGATGGGTAGGACACTCGCGGAGAAGGTCTGGGACGACCACGTCGTCCGGCGCGCCGAGGGCGAGCCCGACCTCCTCTTCATCGATCTGCACCTGCTGCACGAGGTGACCAGCCCCCAGGCCTTCGACGGTCTCCGGCAGAACGGCCGGCAGGTGCGGCGCCTCGACCTCACCATCGCCACCGAGGACCACAACACTCCGACCCTCGACATCGACAAGCCGATCGCCGACCCGGTCTCCCGCGCCCAGCTGGAGACCCTCCGCAAGAACTGTGCCGAATTCGGCGTCCGGCTGCACCCGCTCGGCGACGTCGAGCAGGGCGTCGTCCACGTCGTGGGCCCGCAGCTGGGCCTGACCCAGCCCGGCACCACCGTGGTCTGCGGCGACTCGCACACCTCCACGCACGGCGCCTTCGGCGCGCTGGCCTTCGGCATCGGCACCAGCCAGGTCGAGCACGTGCTCGCCACCCAGACGCTGCCGCTGGCCCGCCCCAAGACCATGGCGATCACGGTCGACGGCGAGCTGCCCGCGGACGTCACCGCCAAGGACCTGATCCTGGCGATCATCGCGAAGATCGGCACCGGCGGCGGCCAGGGCTACATCCTGGAGTACCGCGGCTCCGCCATCGAGAAGCTCTCGATGGAGGCCCGGATGACCATCTGCAACATGTCGATCGAGGCCGGCGCCCGTGCGGGCATGATCGCCCCCGACGAGACCACCTTCGCCTATCTGAAGGGCCGCGCCCACGCCCCCGAGGGCGAGGACTGGGACGCCGCCGTCGCGTACTGGAAGACCCTCAAGTCCGACGAGGACGCGGTCTTCGACGCCGAGGTCGTGATCGACGCGGCCGCGCTGGCGCCGTTCGTCACCTGGGGCACCAACCCGGGCCAGGGCGCGCCGCTTTCGGCGAACGTCCCCGACCCGGCTTCGTACGAAGACGCTTCGGAGCGCCTCGCCGCCGAAAAGGCCCTGGAGTACATGGGGTTGACCGCCGGACAGCCGCTGCGCGACATCAAGGTCGACACCGTCTTCGTAGGCTCCTGCACCAACGGCCGCATCGAGGACCTGCGCAACGCGGCCTCCCTCCTGGAGGGCCGCAAGGTCGCCGACGGCGTCCGCATGCTGGTCGTCCCCGGCTCGGTCCGGGTCGCCCTGCAGGCCGTCGAAGAGGGCCTGGACAAGGTCTTCAAGGAGGCCGGCGCCGAATGGCGGCACGCGGGCTGCTCGATGTGCCTGGGCATGAACCCCGACCAACTGGCCCCCGGCGAGCGCTCCGCGTCCACCTCCAACCGCAACTTCGAGGGCCGGCAGGGCAAGGGCGGCCGCACCCACCTGGTCTCCCCCCAGGTCGCCGCCGCCACCGCCGTGCTGGGCCACCTGGCCTCCCCGGCCGATCTGTCCGACGTCGCCACCACCGCGGGGGTCTGAGGAACCATGGAAGCTTTCACCACGCACACCGGCCGGGCCGTCCCGCTGCGCCGCAGCAACGTCGACACCGACCAGATCATCCCGGCGCACTGGCTGAAGAAGGTCACCCGCGACGGCTTCGAGGACGGTCTCTTCGAGGCCTGGCGCAAGGACTCCGCGTTCGTCCTCAACCGCCCCGAGCGGCAGGGCGCCACGGTCCTGGTCGCCGGCCCCGACTTCGGCACCGGCTCCTCCCGCGAGCACGCCGTCTGGGCGCTGCAGAACTACGGCTTCAAGACCGTGATCTCCAGCCGCTTCGCCGACATCTTCCGCGGCAACTCGCTGAAGAACGGCCTGCTCACCGTCGTCCTCCCGCAGGAGACGGTGGACGCCCTCTGGGAGCTCACCGAGGCCGACCCGACCGCCGAGGTCACCGTCGACCTGGAGGCCCGCAAGGTCCTCGCCCCCGGGATCGACGCCGACTTCGAGCTCGACGAGAACGCCCGCTGGCGCCTGCTCAACGGCCTCGACGACATCAGCCTCACCCTTCAGAACGAAGCGGACATCGCCGCGTACGAGACCTCTCGGCCGGCCTTCAAGCCCCGTACAATTACGGCCTGAGCAGCGCTTTTCCAAGACTGCGCCCCCCACCGACCGGTGGGGGGCGCAGTCGCTTGTTGAGACCCTGTCGGGCGACAACTCGCCCTAGATGGCACAATCGGTGCATGGAACGCGACAGCCAACTCGAGCTCTACGAGGCAGTCGCCGCCCGATTGAAAGAAGCACACACAAGGGTGCGCTCACTGCAAGTCCCGGAGGGCGTAAGGATGGCGCTGTCCCGGAAGCTGCTGGTCGTCACGGCAGCGGCGAAGCACGATCTCAAGGACGCGGCGACGCGCCTCGACCGGTTGATGAAGGACCTCGATGAGGGCCGATTCCCAGAGGACGACTGACACCAGGAACTCCGCAACGGAACTTCCGCGTTGCGGCACTAGGGTGATTAGACCGTTTCGTGTTTGATTTGCGGTATATACATGCCTAACGTGCGAAAAAGCTTGAACACTTTCGTTCTGGCAATGTCTCCGAAGGGGAAGACGTGAACAAGGCGCAGCTCGTAGAAGCGATTGCCGACAAGATGGGCGGTCGTCAGCAGGCCGCCGAAGCCGTCGACCACGTGCTCGACGCCATCGTGCGCGCCGTGGTGGCCGGTGACCGGGTCTCGGTCACGGGCTTCGGCTCGTTCGAGAAGGTCGACCGTCCGGCCCGCTACGCCCGCAACCCGCAGACGGGTGAGCGCGTCCGGGTCAAGAAGACCTCCGTCCCGCGCTTCCGTGCAGGTCAGGGCTTCAAGGACCTGGTCAGCGGCTCGAAGAAGCTCCCCAAGGGCGGCGAGGTCTCCGTCAAGAAGGCCCCCAAGGGCAGCCTCACCGGTGGCGCCTCCGCGACCGTGAAGAAGGCCGCCGCCAAGAAGGCCACCACCGCCAAGAAGGCCGCCGCGAAGAAGGCGACCCCGGCGAAGAGGGCCACGACGGCCGCGGCGAAGAAGACCACCGCCGCCGCCAAGAAGACCACCACCGCCGCCGCGAAGAAGGCGACCCCGGCGAAGAAGGCCACGACGGGCGCGGCGAAGAAGACCGGCGCCGCCGCCAAGAAGACCACCACGGCCGCCGCGAAGAAGGCGACCAAGGCCACCGCCAAGAAGACCGCGCCGGCCGCGAAGAAGGCCACGGCGACGAAGGCGCCCGCCAAGAAGACGACGGCGCGCAAGACGACCGCCAAGAAGACCGCCGCCAAGAAGTAGGACGCGGTACCGACCCGCCGGGCCGGGCTCCCCTCCGGGAGCCCGGCCCGCGGCGCGTCTCAGAAGGTCTGCAGCGTCACCAGGGTGATCCGGAGCCCCGGGCCCGACGTGCCGGGCTCGGCCTCGATCCGCACCCGCTGCCCCGGCCGCAGCAGCCGCAGCCCGCCCGCCTCGAAGGCCTCCGCCCCGAACTCCACGGGGGTGCCGTCGTCGAGCAGCACGCTGCCGCTGCGGGTCTCGGGGTCGTACGTGAACGCGGTCGCCTGCATGGACCGCAGCCTATCCGGCCACCGCCGCCCACCGGGCGGCCGTCCGCGGACCGAGCCCCAGCGCCAGCGCCGCCGCCAGGTCCTCGCCGGTGTCCACGTCCCGGCGCACGGAATCCACCCCGGCGAGCCGGATTTCGGCCGCCCCCGAAGACAAATGCCGCAGCCTCGACGCGCCCCCGAATGCCGGTTCCAATTCCGCCCCCGGTGCCGCCGAGAGGAATGTCGTACCTATTTCGGCGGCATCCGCGAGAAATGCCCTCGGAAAATTGCCGGCCGCGTCCAGGACCCGGGTCAGCTCCGCGGGCCGCAGCGCCGGGAGGTCCGCGTTGAGCGCCGCCACGCGCGCGTGCGGCCGCCCGGAGCGCACGGCACGGGCCCCGTGCGCGAGCGCCGCGTTGAGCCCCGCCGCCGGGGAGTCCGGCACGATCCGCGCGCCCAGCGCCGCGAGCGCGGGGCCGGCCACCGGATCGTCCGTGACGACCGCCACATCGCGCACCCGCGCGCAGTTCAGCACCGCCTCCACCGTGTCCTCGGCGAACGCCAGCGCGAGCCGGGGGCGCAGCCGCCCGCCCGTCGCCGCGGCCAGCCTGCTCTTCGCCAGGGCGAGGGGCTTCAGGGGGACGACCAGGGACCAGCCGTCGTCGGCGCCGGTGCGCATCGGGGGCAGCGTCTTCATCGGGACCATTCTGTCCCGCCCACGCGGTCCGCCGGAGTTCCCGGGGCGTACGGTGTCACTCGACAGACCAGGAGCACGGGGCGACACTTGGCCCCCTGCCAGCCAGTCCCGGAGAAAGGTGTCCGAGTGCCCCGCCGCAGAATCGGCTTCTGGTACCGCCTCGCGGCGGTCATCGCCAAACCCCCCCTGGTGGTTCTGTTCAAGCGGGACTGGCGCGGCATGGAGCACATTCCGGCCGACGGCGGTTTCATCACCGCGGTCAACCACAACTCCTACCTGGACCCGCTGTCCTACGCGCACTACCAGTACAACACCGGCCGGGTCCCGCGCTTCCTCGCCAAGGCCGGACTCTTCAAGGGCGGCTTCGTCGCCACGATGCTCCGCAACACCGGCCAGATCCCCGTCTACCGCGAGACGACCAACGCGCTCGACGCCTTCCGCGCCGCCGTCGACGCCATCGAGCGCGGCGAGTGCGTCGCCTTCTACCCGGAGGGCACCCTCACCCGCGACCCCGAGATGTGGCCCATGGCCGGCAAGACCGGCGCCGCCCGGGTCGCGCTGCTCACCCAGGTCCCCGTCATCCCGGTGGCCCAGTGGGGCGCCAACCTCGCGATGCCGCCGTACGCCAAGGAGAACAAGTTCCGCCTGTTCCCCCGCAAGACGCTGATCGTGCAGGCGGGACCGCCCGTCGACCTCTCCCGCTTCCACGGCCTGGAGCCCACGCCCGACGTCCTGCGCGAGGCCACCGAGGTCATCATGGCCGCCATCACCGCCCTCCTGGAGGAGGTCCGCGGCGAGAAGGCGCCCGACGAGCCGTACGACCACCGCAAGGCCCGCCTGGAGCAGCGCCGCAAGGCCGCCGAGGGGGGCGCCAAGTGACCAGGGCAGCCGTCTTCGGCAACGGATCCTGGGGCACCGCCTTCGCGATGGTGCTCGCCGACGCGGGCTGCGAGGTGAGCCTCTGGGGCCGCCGCGCCGAACTCGCCGAGGAGATCAACGCCGGCCGGGTCAACCCCGACTACCTGCCGGGCGTCGAACTCCCGCGGGGCGTCACGGCCACCGCGGACCCCGCCGAGGCCGCCGCGGACGCGGACTTCACCGTCCTCGTCGTCCCCTCCCAGACCCTGCGCGGCAACCTCGCCGCCTGGCGGCCGGTGCTCGCCCCCGACACCGTCCTCGTCTCCCTCATGAAGGGCGTCGAACTCGGCACCGCCAAGCGGATGAGCGAGGTGATCACCGAGGTCGCCGACGTGCCCGCCGACCGCGTGGCCGTCCTCACCGGCCCCAACCTGGCCAAGGAGATCGCCGCCCGGCAGCCCGCCGCCGCCGTCGTCGCCTGCTCCGACGAGACGGTCGCCCAGCGGCTCCAGACCGCCTGCATGACCCCGTACTTCCGCCCGTACACCAACACCGACGTGGTGGGCTGCGAACTCGGCGGCGCCGTCAAGAACGTCATCGGCCTCGCCGTCGGCATCGCCAACGGCATGGGCCTCGGCGACAACTCCAAGGCCACGCTCATCACCCGCGGCCTCGCCGAGACCACCCGCCTCGGCCTCGCCATGGGCGCCGACCCGCTCACCTTCTCCGGCCTCGCGGGCCTCGGCGACCTCGTCGCCACCTGCTCCTCGCCGCTCTCCCGGAACAACACCTTCGGCACCAACCTCGGCCGGGGCATGACCCTCCAGGAGACCATCGCGGCCACCAAGCAGACCGCCGAGGGCGTCAAGTCCTGCGAGTCCGTGCTCGATCTGGCCCGCCGCCACGGCGTCGACATGCCCATCACCGAGACCGTCGTCTCGATCGTCCACGACGGCAAGCCGCCCGTCGTCGCCCTCAAGGAGCTCATGTCGCGTTCGGCCAAGCCCGAACGCCGCTGAGCCCGGCCGTGTGAGCCGTACGCGCGCGTGCGAGCGGGGCGCTCAGCAGTTCGGGAGTCGCAAGGTACGCTCATCGCGATATGAGCGAGAACACCCAGAGCCCCCGCAAGCCGCGCGTGGCCGTCGTCTTCGGCGGACGCAGCTCCGAGCACGCCATCTCCGTCGTCACGGCGGGCGCCGTCCTGAGCGCCATCGACCGGGACAAGTACGACGTGCTGCCCATCGGCATCACGACGGACGGGCGCTGGGCGCTCACCGCCGACGCCCCCGAGCGGATGGCCATCGCCGACCGCGCCCTGCCGAACGTGGCCGACCTGGCCGAGTCCGAGGAGGGCGGCGTCGTCCTCTCCGTCGACCCCGCCAACCGCGAGGTCGTCCTCACCGAGCCCGGCGCCGTGCCCAAGGCCCTCGGCGAGGTCGACGTGGTCTTCCCGGTGCTCCACGGCCCCTACGGCGAGGACGGCACCCTCCAGGGCCTCCTGGAGCTCTCCGGCGTCCCCTACGTCGGCGCGGGTGTCCTCGCCTCCGCCGTCGGCCAGGACAAGGAGTACATGAAGCGCGTCTTCGTCTCCTTCGGCCTCCCCGTCGGCCCGTACGAGGTCATCCGGCCGCGCGAGTGGGAGCAGAGCCCCGCCGCCGCCCGCAAGAAGATCGTCGAGTTCGCCGCCGAGCACGGCTGGCCGCTCTTCGTGAAGCCGGCCCGCGGCGGCTCCTCCATGGGCATCACCAAGGTCGACGACCTCTCCGGCCTGGACGAGGCCGTCGAGGAGGCCCGCCGCCACGACCCCAAGATCCTCGTCGAGTCGCTGCTGCGCGGCCGCGAGATCGAGTGCGGCGTCCTGGAGTTCGAGGACGGGCCGCGCGCCAGCGTCCCGGCCGAGATCCCGCCGGTCACCGACCACGACTTCTACGACTTCGAGGCCAAGTACATCGACTCGGCCTCCGGCATCGTGCCCGCCCCCATCGGGGACGAGGCCACCGCCGAGGTCCAGCGCCTCGCCGTCGCCGCCTACGAGGCCGTGTCCTGCGAGGGCCTGGTCCGCGCCGACTTCTTCCTCACCGAGGACGGCGACTTCGTCATCAACGAGATCAACACCATGCCGGGCTTCACGCCCATCTCCATGTACCCGCGCATGTGGCAGGAGAGCGGCGTGAGCTACCCCGAGCTCGTCGACCGGCTCGTCCAGGCCGCGCTGTCCCGCTCCACGGGCCTGCGCTAGGGGAGTCGGGCCGGGGTGCGGTCACCCGCACTCCGGCTCCAGCGCGCACGGCACGGTCCGCTCCACGGGCCCCGCGAGGTCCGTGAGCGGGCCGGCGTCGTGCGCGTACCGCTCGTCCAGCGCCACCTCGACGTACGTCTTCCGGTACACCGAGGTGAAACGGGGCCCGTCGCCCTCCCGCTGCTCCAGCATCCAGCGCACGCCGTTCGCGGAGACGCCCTGCGCCTTCGGGTCGCTCATCTTTTCGGGCCGGGGGACCCCGCAGCGCAGTACGATCGCACCGTCACCCCACCCGGCGGTCAACTCGGAGCCGGGCTCCGGGTCACTCCGCGCAAGACCCGCCACGGTGTCGGGAAGCTCCTTCGCCAGCGCCTGGCAGAGGGCGGCCTCCTCCGTCGGCGGTCTCGGGACCACGACGGACGCCTCGGCGTCCGGCGGGGAACAACCGGCGGCGGCCGACAGCAGGACGGCGACCGCTGCGGCGGCGGGCAGGCCGAAGGGCCGGTGGGAAGACATCACCGGCCAAGCGTAGACGGGGGCTACAGATGAACGACCGGGCAGGTGAGGGTGCGCGTGATGCCGTCCACTTGCTGGACCTTGGCGACCACCATGCGGCCCAGCTCGTCGACGGTGTCCGCCTGCGCGCGCACGATCACGTCGTACGGTCCTGTCACGTCTTCGGCCTGGATGACCCCCGGGATCTTGGAGATGGTGTCGGCGACGGTCGACGCCTTGCCCACCTCGGTCTGGATGAGGATGTACGCCTGAACCACGGAACCTCCAGGGCGACCACGAGGATCTTGTGGGAGAAAGGGACGCCACGGTACCGCGTCGCCGCGGGCCACGGGGAGACCCGCGCGTCCGGAGGCGCTCGGGGTGTGGCGTACGCAGGACAGAAGTTGACGGTCTACTTGACGGTACCCAGCACGGTGACGGCCCGCGACCCGCGGCGCGAGACGACGCGCCCCCGCCCGCCGGCCGGCACGAAGACACGAGGTGAGACGCGGTGAAGGGCACAGTCGGAGAGCTGGGAGAGTTCGGGCTCATCAGGGAGCTCACGTCCCGGCTCACCTCCACCCCGGCGGTACGGATCGGGCCCGGTGACGACGCCGCGGTCGTCTCGGCCCCCGACCGGCGCGTGGTGGCCAGCACGGACATCCTCCTCGAAGGACGTCACTTCCGCCGCGACTGGTCGACGGCGTACGACGTCGGCCGCAAGGCCGCCGCACAGAACCTCGCCGACATCGCCGCCATGGGCGCGGTCCCCACCGCGCTCCTCCTCGGCCTCGTCGTCCCCGCCGAACTCCCCGTCACCTGGCCCACGGAACTCATGGACGGGCTGCGCGACGAATGTCAGGTCGCGGGCGCGGCGGTGGTCGGCGGCGACGTCGTGCGCGGCGACACGATCATGGTCTCCATCACCGCCCTCGGCGACCTCCGCAACCACGACCCGGTCACCCGCGGTGGCGCCGAGCCCGGCGACGTCGTCGCCTACACCGGCTGGCTCGGCTGGTCCGCCGCCGGATACGCGGTGCTCTCCCGCGGCTTCCGCTCCCCGCGCGCCTTCGTCGAGGCCCACCGCAGGCCCGAACCGCCGTACCACGCGGGCCCGGCCGCCGCCGGGCTCGGCGCCACCGCCATGTGCGACGTCAGCGACGGCCTCATCGCCGACCTCGGGCACATCGCCGAGGCCAGCAAGGTCCGCATCGACCTGCGCTCGGGACTCATCGACATCCCCACCCAGATGAACGACATCGGCCAGGCCGTCGGCGTCGACCCCATGCAGTGGGTGCTCACCGGGGGAGAGGACCACGCCATCGTGGCCACCTTCCCGCCGGACGTGAAGCTGCCCGCCCGCTGGAAGGTCATCGGCGAGGTCCTCCACCCCTCGGCCCTGCCGCAGGTCACCGTGGACGGCGCGCCCTGGCACAGCGCGGGCGGCTGGGACCACTTCGGGGAGACCGAGTGAATCCCCCCCTGGTGCTGACCGTCGCCGGATCCGACTCCGGCGGCGGCGCCGGCGTCCAGGCCGACCTGAAGACGATGCTCGCGCTCGGCGTCCACGGCATGAGCGTGCTCACCGCCGTCACCGCCCAGAACTCGCGGGGCGTCCAGGGCGTCTGGGAGCTTCCCGTGGAGGCCGTGCGCGCCCAGTACCGGGCCGTCGTCGACGACATCGGCGTCCGGGCCGTGAAGACCGGGATGCTGGCCACGGCCGCGCTCGTGGAGACGGTGGCGGAACTCCTCGCCCCCGTCGACGCCCCCGTCGTCGTCGACCCGGTCGGCGTCTCCAAGCACGGCGACCCGCTGCTCGCCGAGACCGCGCTCGACTCCGTCCGGACGAAGCTGCTGCCGGTCGCGACCGTCGCCACCCCCAACCTGGACGAGGTGACGCAGCTCACCGGTGTCCACGTCGTCCACGAGGGCGACATGCGGACGGCCGCCGAGGCGGTCCTGTCGTACGGGCCGCGCTGGGTCCTGATCAAGGGCGGGCACCTGCCCACCGGCCGGGAGGCCGTGGACCTGCTCACGGACGGCACCGAGGAGCACTGGCTGCGCGCCCCGCGCCACGACAACCGGCACACCCACGGGACGGGCTGCACGCTCGCCTCGGCGGTGGCCTCCGGGCTCGCCAAGGGCCTGGCGGTGCCGGAGGCGGTGCGGCAGGCCAAGGAGTACGTGACGGGCGCCATCGCCGCCGGGTTCGCCCTGGGCTCGGGCATCGGACCGGTCGACCACGGGTGGCGGTTCCGGGCCTAGAAGGTGCCCCGCCGGTCCCCGGGCATGGCAAAAGGCCGGTTCACCGAGGTGAACCGGCCTTTCAAGGCAACCGCAGGGGCTGCGCTACGACGGAACGTCGCAATTAGCGCGAGACCTTGCCGGCCTTGATGCACGAGGTGCAGACGTTGAGCCGCTTCGGCGTCCGACCGACCACGGCACGCACGCGCTGGATGTTCGGGTTCCAGCGACGGGACGTACGGCGGTGCGAGTGCGAAATGTTGTTGCCGAAGCCCGGCCCCTTGCCGCAGACGTCGCAGTTGGCAGCCACGGGTCACTCCAAAGACTTCAGATTTACAGTGAAATCCGGCGCACCGGAATCAGGAGTCTGAAGTGGCTTGCCGGGGAACGGCCCGGTTTGAACCGGGCAACCGAAGCAGCATACAACGCCTGCCTCGGTGGAACGAAACTACCACGGTCTTCGCGGACCTCGCCCCGGGCCGAGGTCACGAGCGGGCCACCCCGGGTCTACCCTGCGGTGAGCTCACCGCCGAAGGAGGACCCCCGTTGTCGCGAGCCCTTCAGCCTGACGAGGAGCTCGTCGAGCTCGACGCCGAAGCGGTCCGGACCTGGTGCGCACGGGCCCTCGACGCCCTCGGACGGGAGCGCGAGGAGATCGACGCGATCAACGTCTACCCGGTCGCGGACGGGGACACCGGCACCAATCTGTACCTGACGGTCGAGGCCGCCCGGCAGGCCGTCGAAGCCGTCTTCGCGGCCTCCGCCCCCGACACCGCCGAGACCGTACGGGCCATGGCCCACGGCGCCCTGCTCGGCGCACGGGGCAACTCCGGCACCATCCTCGCCCAGCTCCTGCGCGGCATGGCCGCCGTCCTCGCCGAGGGGCGTGACGGGGATCACCTCGCCCGCGCCCTGGCCGAGGCGGCCGCCGCCGCCCGGCAGGCCGTCGCCCACCCCGTGGAGGGCACCGTCCTCACCGTGGCCGCGGCCGCCGCGGCCGGCTGCGCGGGCGGCGGCACCCTCCTGGAGGTCGCCGCCCGGGCCCACGACGGGGCCAGGGCCGCGCTGGAGGCGACCCCCGGCCAGCTGGCCGTCCTCGGCCGGGCCGGGGTCGTGGACGCCGGCGGACGCGGTCTGGTCGCCGTCCTCGGAGCGCTCGTCGAGACCGTGGGCGGCCGGACGCCCTCCTCCGCGGAGAGCGCGGCGGGCGCGGCGGGCGGGGTGCGGGCCCCCGGGGACGTACGGGCCGTACCGGCCGGCTCCGTCCCGGCCTGCGACGGCGAGGCCGGACCCGCCTACGAGGTGATCTACCTCCTGGAGGCCGAGGACGCCGCCGTGGACCTGCTGCGGGCCCGGCTCGACGCCCTCGGCGACTCCCTCGTCGTCGTCGGCGGCGACGGGCTGTGGAACGTCCACGTCCACGTCGACGACGCGGGCGCCGCCGTCGAGGCCGGCGTCGAGGCCGGCCGGCCCCACCGCATCCGCATCACCCACTTCGCGGCCGACGCGGCGGCCGCGAAGCCGTCCGGTCCGTCCGGTCCGTCCGGTCCGTTCGGACCGGACGAAGCGCCCGAAGCGCCCGAAGCGGCCGTCGGCGGGCGCGGGGAACGCGCCCGGCGCGCCGTCGTCGCCGTCCTCCCCGGCGAGGGCCTCGCCGGACTCTGCGCCGAGGCCGGCGCGACCACCGTCCGCAGCAGGCCCGGCGAACCGCCCGCCGACGACGACCTCCTGGAGGCGATCCGGCGGGCGCACGCGCGCGAGGTGGTCCTCCTGCCCAACGACACCGAGCTGCGCTTGACCGCGGCCGCGGCCGCCGAACGCGCCAGGGCCGAGGGCATCCACGTCGCCCTCATCCCGACCCGGGCCGCCGTCCAGGGCATCGCCGCCCTCGCCGTCCACGAACCCGACCGGCGCTTCGACGAGGACGTCGTCGCCATGACGGCCGCCGCCGGAGCCACCCGCTACGCCGAACTCGCCGTCGCCGAACGCCGGTCCTTCACCTCGGCCGGCGTCTGCCAGGCCGGCGACGTCCTCGGCCTCATCGAGGGCGACGTCGCCGTCATCGGCAAGGACCTGACCGAGACCGCCCGCACCGTCCTGGACCGCATGCTCTCGGCCGGCGGCGAACTCGTCACCCTCGTCGTCGCCGACGACACCCCGCCCGGGCTCGCCCCCGACCTGGAGGGCCACGTCCGGCGCGGCTACCTGGCCGTGGACACCACCACGTACCACGCGGGCGCGGGGGCACCGCCCCTGCTCATCGGGGTGGAATAGGCCCCGATCCCGGCGGTCGTCCACGGGCTTCGGCGCGACTGTCGGTCCCGTGGTCTTCAATGGAGGACGTGCCCGCGCTCGACGAACCACTCAAGAAGGCCCTCGGCCCCGCCACCGCCAAGGTCATGGCCGAGGCGCTCGACCTGCACACGGTCGGGGACCTGCTCCACCACTACCCCCGCCGGTACGCCGAGCGCGGGGAGCTGACCACGCTCTCCGAGCTCCCGCTCGACGAGCACGTCACGGTGGTCGCGCAGGTCGCCGACGCCCGGGTGCTGACCTTCAACGGCTCCAAGGGGCGCGGCCAGCGCCTCGAAGTGACCATCACCGACGGCAGCGGCCGGGTGCAGCTGGTCTTCTTCGGCAAGGGCGTGCACAAGCCGCACAAGGACCTGGTGCCCGGCACCCGCGCGATGTTCGCCGGCAAGGCCTCGCTCTTCAACCGGCGCCTCCAGCTGGCACACCCCTCCTACGCGTTGCTCCGCGGCGACGCCGACGAGGCCGTGGACACCTGGGCGGGCGCCCTCATCCCGATCTACCCGGCCACCGCCAAGCTGGAGTCCTGGAAGATCGCCAAGGCCGTCGACGCCGTCCTGCCCGGCGCCGGCGACGCCGTCGACCCGCTGCCGCCCGCCCTGCGCGAGGGCCGCGGCCTCGCCGAGCTGCCCGACGCCCTGCGGATGATCCACCGCCCCCGCACCAAGGCGGACGTCGCCGCCGCCCGCGAGCGGCTCAAGTGGGACGAGGCCTTCGTCCTCCAGGTCGCCCTCGCCCGCCGCCGGCACGCCGACACCCAACTGCCCGCCGTCGCCCGGCGACCGGCCCCCGGCGGCATCCTCGACGCCTTCGACGCCAGGCTGCCCTTCACCCTCACCGAGGGCCAGACGAAGGTCTCCCAGGAGATCTTCGACGACCTCGCCACCGAACACCCCATGCACCGCCTCCTCCAGGGCGAGGTCGGAAGCGGAAAGACCATGGTCGCGCTGCGCGCCATGCTCGCCGTCGTCGACTCCGGCGGACAGGCCGCGATGCTCGCCCCCACCGAGGTCCTCGCCCAGCAGCACCACCGCTCCGTCACCGAGATGATGGGCGAGCTGGCCGAGGGGGGCATGCTCGGCGGCGCCGAGCGCGCCACCAAGGTCGTCCTGCTCACCGGTTCCATGGGCGCCGCCGCCCGCCGTCAGGCCCTGCTCGACCTGGTCACCGGCGAGGCCGGCGTCGTCATCGGCACGCACGCGCTGATCGAGGACAAGGTCCGGTTCCACGACCTCGGCCTGGTCGTCGTCGACGAGCAGCACCGCTTCGGCGTCGAGCAGCGCGACGCCCTGCGCGGCAAGGGGAAGCAGCCCCCGCACCTCCTCGTCATGACCGCCACCCCCATCCCGCGCACGGTCGCCATGACCGTCTTCGGCGACCTGGAGACCTCCGTCCTCGACCAGCTGCCCGCAGGCCGTTCGCCGATCGCCAGCCACGTCGTCCCCGCCGCCGACAAGCCGCACTTCCTCGCGCGCGCCTGGGAGCGGGTCCGCGAGGAGGTGGCGAACGGCCACCAGGCGTACGTCGTCTGCCCCCGCATCGGCGACGAGGAGGACCAGAAGAAGACGTCCAAGGCGTCCCCCGAGGACGAGGCCGAGAAGCGCCCGCCGCTCGCCGTCCTCGACGTCGCCGAGAAGCTCGGCGCCGGCCCCCTCGCGGGCCTGCGGATCGCCGTCCTGCACGGCCGCATGCACCCGGACGACAAGGACGACGTCATGCGCCGCTTCGCCGCCGGCGAGCTCGACGTCCTCGTCGCCACCACGGTCATCGAGGTCGGCGTCAACGTGCCCAACGCCACCGCCATGGTGATCATGGACGCCGACCGCTTCGGCGTCTCCCAGCTCCACCAGCTGCGCGGCCGCGTCGGCCGGGGCTCCGCCCCCGGCCTCTGCCTCCTCGTCAGCGAGATGCCCGAGGCGAGCCCCGCCCGGCAGCGGCTGAACGCCGTCGCCACCACCCTCGACGGCTTCGAGCTCTCCCGCATCGACCTCGAACAGCGGCGCGAGGGCGACGTCCTCGGCCAGGCCCAGTCCGGCGTCCGCTCCTCCCTCCGGGTGCTCGCCGTCATCGACGACGAGGAGGTCATCGCCGCCGCCCGCGAGGAGGCCACCGCCCTCGTCCTCGCCGACCCCGACCTCGGCGCCCACCCCGGCCTGCGCACCGCGCTCGACGCCCTCCTCAGCGAGGAGCGGGAGACGTACCTGGACAAGGGCTAGACAAGGGCTGGACAAGGGCTGGACAAGGGCTGGACAAGGGCTGAGAAGGGCTGAGCGCCGCTCCGCGGCCATATCCTGGGACGTACGCATTGGACGACGCAGGACGAGGACACCGATGACCCGCGTGATCGCCGGCAGCGCCGGCGGACGGCGCCTGGCCGTGCCCCCCGGCAACGGCACCCGCCCCACCTCCGACCGGGCGCGGGAAGGCCTCTTCTCCACCTGGGAGTCGTTCCAGGGCCTGGCCGGGGCCCGGGTCGCCGACCTGTACGCCGGCTCCGGCGCCGTCGGCCTGGAGGCGCTCTCCCGGGGCGCGGCCCACGCCCTCCTGGTCGAGGCCGACCCCCGCGCCGCGAAGACGATCCGGGACAACATCCGGGCGATCGGCCTGCCCGGCGCCGAACTCCGCACCGGCAAGGCCGAGCAGATCGTGACGGGACCGGCCCCGGCCGACCCGTACGACCTGCTCTTCCTCGACCCGCCCTACGCCGTCGGGGACGACGATCTCCGGGAGATTCTCCTCACACTGCGCTCGGGGGGCTGGCTGAGCGAGGATGCCCTCGTCACCGTGGAGCGCAGCACCCGAGGCGGGGAGTTCGGCTGGCCCGAGGGCTTCGACCCCCTGCGGTCCCGTCGTTACGGCGAGGGAACGTTTTGGTACGGTCGCGCCGCCTCTACGTGCGAAGACGCACGATGACCGGACCGGAGAGCGAGGGACCCAAGTTGCGCCGCGCCGTCTGTCCGGGGTCATTCGACCCCATCACCAACGGACACCTCGACATCATCGCCCGCGCCTCCAAGCTGTACGACGTCGTACACGTGGCCGTGATGATCAACCAGTCGAAGAAGGGCCTCTTCACGGTCGACGAGCGGATAGAGCTGATCCGCGAGGTCACCGCCGACTTCGGCAACGTCGAGGTGGAGTCCTTCCACGGCCTCCTCGTCGACTTCTGCAAGCAGCGCGACATCCCCGCGATCGTCAAGGGCCTGCGCGCGGTCAGCGACTTCGACTACGAGCTGCAGATGGCCCAGATGAACATCGGCCTCTCGGGCGTGGAGACCCTGTTCGTCCCCACCAACCCGACGTACAGCTTCCTGTCCTCCTCGCTGGTCAAGGAAGTGGCCGCCTGGGGCGGCGACGTCGCCCACCTGGTCCCGCCGACGGTCCTCCCGAAGCTGACCGAGCGGCTCGCGCGGAAGTGACGCGCGGCCACCGCCGCTGACGCTCCGTCACCTGGTGTCGGACGGGCGCCGACTGCCCTTACAGTCGTCCCGTCCGTCTCCATCCAGCTGTAGAGAGTGGCGAGCACCAGGTGGACGTGCAGAAGAAGCTCGACGAGATCGTCGCGACCGTGCAGGGCGCCCGCTCCATGCCCATGTCGGCATCCTGCGTGGTCAACCGCGCCGAGCTGCTCGCCTTGCTCGAAGAGGTGCGCCAGGCCCTGCCCGGCTCCCTGGCCCAGGCCCAGGAGCTGATCGGCGGCCGCGAGCAGATGGTCGAGCGGGCCCGTCAGGAGGCCGAGCGGATCATCGAGGCCGCCCACGCCGAGCGGGGCTCGATCGTCTCCGACACCCAGGTCGCCCGCGAGTCGCAGGAGGAGGCCGACCGGATCCTCGCCGAGGCCCGCCGCGAGGCCGAGGAGGTGCGGGCCGAGGCCGACGACTACGTGGACTCCAAGCTCGCCAACTTCGAGGTCGTCCTCAACAAGACCATCGGCTCCGTCGACCGCGGGCGCGAGAAGCTCCTCGGCCGCGGCCCGGGCCTCGACCCGGACGGCTACGCCGACGCGGACGCCCCCGAGTACAGCGCCGACCCGGGGACCCTCGTCCAGCGGGCCGACGCGTACGTGGACGCGAAGCTGGGCGCCTTCGAGGCCGTCCTCAGCAAGACCCTGGAGGCCGTCGGGCGGGGCCGGCAGAAGCTGCACGGCCGGATCGCCACGGACGCCCTCGGCGAGCACATGGCCGCGCAGGACGGGCTCGGCGGCGCGGTCCACACCAGCGACGCGGACTACCTGGCCGGGCTCGCGGAGCTCTCCGACCCCGAGCCGGCGCAGCCGCAGGCCCCGCAGGTCCCCGCGCAGCAGCCCGACCCGTACGGATACCAGCAGCAGCCCCAGCAGGACCCCGCCTACGGCTACCAGCAGCAGGACGCCTACGGTTACCAGCAGCAGGACCCCTATGCGTACCAGGGGCAGTACGGCTACGAGCAGCAGCAGTACGACCCCCAGGGCCAGGTCCACGCCCAGCCCCACCAGCCGCAACAGGCCGCCGCGCTCGACGAGACCAGCTTCTTCGACACGAGCATGATCGACCTGGAGCAGCTGCGCCGGTACGAACAGGGGCGGTGAGGGGCGGAGAGCCCGGATTGGGCCCTGAGCGAAGCGTCCAGTATCCTGGCTCTTCGGTCGCGCTATGTCCGCGATCCCCGCTGCCCACGTCCGGCAGCCTCCTCCACGACGCAGAACGATCCGAAAGCAGGAAGAGCCCTGAGCACGCGCCTCGACCACCGCAACCCCCTCGTGTTCGACACGCACGAGCTGGGGCGGCGTCCTGGCGCCCTGCAGCGGCTCTCGCGTTCGGTCGAGGCGCCCGGTGGCTCCGCCGCGCTCGGCGTCGAAGGAGTGATCGGAGTGCCCGAGGGCTCTCCGGTGGAAATCGATCTCCGTCTTGAGTCGGTCATGGAAGGGGTGCTTGTCACAGGCACCGCCCGTGCGTCGGCCGAGGGGGAGTGCGTAAGGTGTCTGGAGCCCGTCGAGCTGGAGCTCGACGTGGACTTCCAGGAGATGTTCTCGTACCCCGACTCCGACGACCGGGGCCGCTCCAAGGCGGCCGCGGACGACGAAGCCGAGGACGACGAGGACATGATCCCCCTCGAGGACGGCATGTTCGACCTCGAACCCGTGCTGCGTGATGCGGTGGTGCTCGCACTGCCGATGCAGCCGGTGTGCCGGGAGGACTGTGCGGGTCTGTGTTCCGAGTGCGGAACCAACCTGAACGAGAACCCGGACCACCACCATGAAGCCGTCGACATCCGTTGGGCGGCACTGCAGGGACTCGCCGGTTCGCTGGGAACCGATGAGAAGGACAACATGAGCGGCAAAGCCTCTGACGGGGACGTCCGAAGCGCCGCCGAGAAGCAGGAGAAGTAGCCGTGGCTGTTCCGAAGCGGAAGATGTCGCGCAGCAACACGCGCCACCGCCGGTCGCAGTGGAAGGCTGCGGTCCCCACCCTGGTTTCGTGTGAGCGTTGCCAGGAGCCGAAGCTGCAGCACATCGCGTGCCCGAGCTGCGGCACCTACAACAAGCGCCAGGTCCTCTCGGTCTGAGTGGCTGGTGAGAGGCACGATGTCTGAGAGCATCAGCGCAGCCTCGTCCCACACGCTTCTGGAAGGGCGGCTCGGGTATCAGCTCGAGTCCGCCCTTCTGGTGCGTGCGCTGACCCATCGCTCGTACGCGTACGAGAACGGCGGTCTGCCCACCAACGAGCGCCTCGAGTTCCTCGGGGACTCCGTGCTCGGCCTGGTGGTCACGGACACGCTGTACCGCACCCACCCCGACCTGCCGGAAGGCCAGCTGGCCAAACTGCGGGCCGCGGTGGTCAACTCGCGTGCGCTGGCGGAGGTCGGCCGCGGCCTCGAACTCGGCTCCTTCATCCGGCTCGGCCGGGGCGAAGAGGGCACGGGCGGCCGGGACAAGGCGTCCATCCTCGCCGACACCCTCGAAGCGGTGATCGGCGCGGTCTATCTCGACCAGGGCCTCGACGCGGCGTCCGAGCTGGTGCACCGGCTCTTCGACCCGCTGATCGAGAAGTCCTCGAACCTCGGTGCCGGCCTGGACTGGAAGACCAGTCTCCAGGAGCTCACCGCGGCCGAGGGTCTGGGCGTCCCGGAGTACCTCGTCTCCGAGGAGGGCCCGGACCACGAGAAGACCTTCACCGCTGCCGCCCGCGTCGGTGGTGTCTCGTACGGCACCGGCACCGGCCGCAGCAAGAAGGAAGCGGAACAGCAGGCGGCGGAGTCCGCGTGGCGCGCGATCCGCGCGGCCGCGGACGAGCGCGTGGCGGCGGCGAAGGCCGCGGCCGACGCCGGCACGGTCGGCGAGCAGGACCGGAAGGACGGGGCCACCCCGGCCACCGCCTGACCGCGATCCCGCGCACTCCTTCGACGGAGTCCTCCCGCCCGCCCCGGCCAGGGGCGGGCGGAGCCGTTTCCGGGGGAGCGGAACGGGCCCGCCCCGGGCGGTAGGCTGGCTGGGCCGTCCGGTGGACCAGGGGCGTCACGCCCCGGGACCGCCACCCGCATCCCTCCGGAGGAGTCCCGTGCCCGAGCTGCCCGAGGTCGAGGTCGTACGGCGCGGTCTGGAGCGCTGGATCGCCGGGCGGACCGTGACCGAGGTCGAGGTGCTGCACCCCAGGGCCGTACGGCGCCATCCGGCGGGCGGCGAGGACTTCGCGGCCCGGCTGAAGGGGCAGCGCTTCGAGGGGGCGCGGCGGCGCGGGAAGTACCTCTGGCTGCCGCTGGCGGAGACCGGGACCTCCGTCCTGGGCCACCTCGGCATGAGCGGTCAGCTCCTCGTGCAGCCGGAGGACGCCCCGGACGAGAAGCACCTGCGCATCCGGGTCCGCTTCGATGACTCCCTCGGCACCGAGCTGCGCTTCGTCGACCAGCGCACCTTCGGCGGCCTCTCGCTCCACGACCAGACCCCCGACGGACTCCCGGACGTCATCGCGCACATCGCCCGCGACCCGCTGGACCCGGCGTTCGACGACGCCGCCTTCCAGGGCGCGCTGCGGCTGCGGCGTACGACGATCAAGCGGGCCCTGCTCGACCAGTCGCTGATCAGCGGCGTCGGGAACATCTACGCCGACGAGGCGCTCTGGCGGTCGAAGCTGCACTACGACCGGCCGACCGCCGCCCTGACCCGGCCGCGCTCGGCCGAGCTCCTCGGGCACGTCCGCGACGTGATGAACGCGGCGCTCGCGGTCGGCGGCACCAGCTTCGACAGCCTGTACGTGAACGTCAACGGCGAGTCCGGCTACTTCGACCGCTCGCTGGACGCCTACGGGCGCGAGGACGAGCCCTGCCGCCGCTGCGGCACGCCGATGCGGCGCCGCGCCTGGATGAACCGGTCCAGCTACTTCTGCCCGCGCTGCCAGCGCCCGCCGCGCACCAGCGTCTGAGCCGTCAGGCGGTGACGGTTCCGGCGCGCTCCGCGTCGTACCTCTCGCGGGCGGTCACGACCTGGCCCATCCGACCCTCCACCAGCTCGATCAGGCCGATCAGCCGCTCCGCGACCTCGCGGCCGAGCGGGGTCAGCCGGTAGTCGACCCGCGGCGGGTTCGTGGGCTGCGCCTCGCGGTGGACGAGGCCGTCGCGCTCCAGGGCGTGCAGGGTCTGCGACAGCATCTTCTCGCTCACGCCGTCGACCCGGCGCCGCAGCTCGTTGAAGCGGAACGTCCCTTCGTGCAGGGCGCCCAGGGTCAGGCTGCCCCAGCGGCCCGTCACGTGCTCCAGCGTGCCGCGCGAGGGGCAGGCGCGCGCGAACACGTCGTAGGCGAGGTCGTCAGTCATGGCTCCACGGTACTCCGGCACAGCGCTTACCGCCATAAGGGCGCTAACCATCCGCTTGCGCTATCTAAAAGTTAGTGCTCTACTTCTGGTCATCACCCCTCACACCTCTCCGAGGAGTCCTCTGTGACCACCCCCGTCGTCTCCATCGCCTACCACTCCGGCTACGGCCACACCGCGGTCCTGGCCGAAGCCGTCCGCGACGGCGCCGCCGACGCGGGCGCCACCGTCCACCTGATCAAGGTCGACGGGATCACCGAGGCCGAGTGGGCGCTGCTCGACGCCTCCGACGCGATCGTCTTCGGCTCCCCGACCTACATGGGCACCGCCTCCGGCGCCTTCCACCAGTTCGCCGAGGCCACCTCCAAGCGCTGGTTCACCGACGCCTGGCAGGACAAGCTCGCCGCCGGCTTCACCAACTCCGGCTCCAAGAGCGGCGACAAGCTGCACACCCTGCAGTTCTTCCAGACCCTCGCCGGCCAGCACGGCATGACCTGGGTCAACCTCGGCCTGAAGCCCGGCTGGAACACCACCGAGGCCTCCGAGAACGACCTCAACCGCCTCGGCTTCTTCGCCGGCGCCGGCGCCCAGACCCACAACGACCTCGGCCCCGAGGGCGTCCACAAGGCGGACGTCGCCACCGCCGAGCACCTCGGCCGCCGCGTGGCGCGGACCGCCCGCACGTTCGCCCTGGGCAAGACCGCGGCCTGAAGCTCCCGCACCCGCCCGCACCCGCGGACCTCGCCCGTACGGCCCCGCGGGGAGCCCTCGGCGCGGGGCGCTTCCACGGCCTCGGGCAGGCCGCGGACGCGGTGTGGGCCGCCCCGGTGCCGATCACGGCCCGGAGGCGGGCCGGCGGGATCACTTCCGCCGCTTGGCCTTCGCCTTCTGCTCGGCTTCCTTGCGCTTCTGGAGCGTGTACGGGGACCAGTCACCCCGATGGCGGTCGTACCGGGACGCCCCGATCATGGCGAGCCGCCGGCATCTGGTCCCCTTCCGTGGCGGTGTACAGGGGGCATGCAGGCCGCCCGGAAGTCCCCGAGGGGGCCCGTACTGGGCGCTGCCGGTTGCTGGGGCTGCCGTACTTCGCTGCGGTACAGCAACTGCCCGAGGGCTCCGGAGACGTAGTGGCATCCGGCCGTTGACCCTGGCTCCGCCGAGAGGCCGTTCAGCTCTCATGCCAGCTTGAGGCCCTTACGCGTCAGAGCCTCCGGCCGTATGTTCTCTCCTGACAGATACATGATAGGCGGGGGCATGTCAGGACAATTGTTCACCTTGATCGGTGTGCTCGTCGGCGCGGTTGCGTCGTACGTCGGCGGAGCCCTGATGGAGAGATCTCGGTGGCGGCGCCAACTTTCCACACGGTGGGACGAGCGTCGCCTGGAGTGCTATCTCCGGTTTGCCGACGCGGTCAAGAGGTTCACCTCGCTGGCAGGTCGTCTGGCCGCAGGCAAGGGACTCTTCGACCTGCCCCATCCACTCGCCGGGGAGGCCGGCCTGGAGCTGCTGGCCGAAGCCGAGCTTGAGCGTGGCTATGCGTTCGAAGCCGTGCTCCTTATGGGAGACGCGGAATCCATCTCGGCAGCCAGATCGCTACAGCGGCACGCCTGGGTACTGGAACAGTTCGTTCGAGACATGCGCCCAGGTGCGTCAGACGACTGGATGAGGGCGTTCCGGGAGTTCCAGGAGAAGCGTGACGAGTTCTACCTTGCCGCACGCAACAGCCTCGGCGTCCATGCAAAGTTCCGGCTGCGATCCGAAGATCCCGCCATCCTCAGCCCGGACGCCCGCCACTCGTAGCCACGTCTGGCCGGTGAGCGGCACCCAGGGCTACGCACAGGGGCGTTCACCTGCGTTCATGGGCGGATGGCCGCCGGTGCCGGGAGCGCTGCACGTCCCGCCTGAACGGCCGTGAACGGGGCTGCATGAGACGGAAACCGAGACGGCCGCCCATGATCCTGGAGCTGACCTCGCCACCAGGGCGCGTCCAGGCTGTCAGCCGGGATGACCTTGGCCCTTGCCAGGATCTTCCCATCGAGGGCACGCACAAGGGCGCGCAACTCACGTGCGCTCTTCCTGGGCAGCGCGTGAAGCACGGCTTCGAGGTGCTCGCGGAAGCCGGCGCCGTGGCACCCGCACTCGGGAATGCCGCAATCAGGACCTAAGAGGGGATCTACAAGTTGTCTGACGGGGCATGAGCAAGGGCCCGCCAGTGCCAGAACGCTTCCTCTGTGGCCCCGGGCCAGAAGCGGGTCCGCTCCAAGCGGCGCAGGTCGGCTGTGCACCACCCCGAAAGGCGATCCATGAGCGGGTGTCGTCGCTGCCGCAGGAGGCGGACCGATCAGCTCGCCCCCGACTCCCCTCCCGTCTGCCGTCGACCCGCACACCGTGGAGCAGGCCCGATGCCGTGTCTGCTCGGCCCTGCCCGGGCCGACGGCAGACGGGAGGGGCGCCCCCACCGCCACACCCCACCGGCCGGCACCCGCGTACAGGCCCCCTCCGTCCCGGAGCCGGAGCGCCCCCGCCGGAGGCATCGCCTTTGAGCCGCATGCACGTACCGCCTCGGCCCGAACCGCGGTTCGTCACCTTCTCTGCACTGACGGCACGAGCCAAATGGCGTCCGATCCAGCGTGGGCGCCTGGCGTGGCCGTACATCGTCATAAGCTGAAAGCTCGCCTCCGGACCTTCGCCGGTCGCCGGGCCCGGCGCGGGAGCAGGCACCATGTGATCACCGACCGGCACGGAACCCCCCTCGTCGACTCTTGGAAACGCCTGCCCGAGGGGCTGGTACGCACAGACGTGCGAAACGCGAATGGTTGCCCCCGCTTGCAGGGGGTGATGGGCTGACGGACCATCACAGCGACGGGCACCTCTGCCAGGTGTTCCCACCCGCCACTGCTTGCTTCGGAGTGATGCCCCCATGGACGAGTCCTCGCTGGCCGGTGTCGATTCGGTCGTAAGCGGCGGCAGGGCCGTCATGACGGCCGAGGACAGCGTCGTCGTCGACGTCGTGAAGGCCACCGTGAAGAGCGGCAGAACCGCCACCTTCTACCTGACCCCCTCCCAGTTCTCGGCCGTCAACGCGTGGTACTGGACCCCTCAGCGGATGAAGCACATGGGACTCGAGCCGGTGTCGGACGAGGAAATGGCCCGGATCGGAACCGCACTCGGAACTGAGGCGAGCGGCTCGGCCTACTCCAACCGGATCAAGTGCCCCAACGGACACTCGTACGGCGCGTTCGAATTCGTGCAGCAGGGAATCGAAGAGCACGGACTGGACGCCACCCGAGCGGTCTTCAACCTGGCGGACACGGCCGTCATCCGCGCCAATCCCCACCAGCAAGTCGTGTGTGCCACTTGTCGGCGTCGACTCGCGAGCCCGCACTACTACGTCTACTGGCGCTACGGATGCTGCGTGGACCTGGACGACACCTCCACCGCGGCCTTCGCGACTCGACACGGCTGACGGCCGGCCTCGCCCGCGGGCCGTGTACGGACCGGCGTCCGCGATCAGCCAACTGGCCTGTCAACCCAAGCTGTCAGGCGTGCGGACGGCGGCCTGGCTGGAGCGGGGCACAGACAGGAGCGCAGGCCCGGGCGACGGGCCGCGCGCGCCGCGCCGTGCGCGGCGGATGCCTTGATGAGGTAGGGAAACCTGTAACAGGCTCCTTGTCGGCCTACGCCTCAGGAGCCACGAAGCAGATGGCGTCGGCGCGCTGGTTGTCGCCGAAGGGGTGAGAGGCTTCGCCGATCTTGGTCCATCCCAGTCGCTGGTAGAGGCGGATGGCCGCAGCGTCCTTGGTCAGGACGTCCAGTACCAACCGGATGTCGTGCTCTCGGGCCCATGCCGATGCCGCCTGCATCAGTTGTTGGCCCACTGCGTGCTCACGGGCTTCCGCGACGACGAACAAACGGGCCAGGACCGCTACGTGCTCCTCGTCGTCCCCGCTCTGCTCCGTCCACATGGCCGCTGATTCCTCGCCTTGCGGTCGCATCACCGAGACGTGGCCAACGATCCGGCCCTGGAGTTCTCCCACCCAAGCGGCCAGTACGTTCGCCGACTGGATCCACCCTTCGGGGTCGGTCACTCCCTCGACCGGGTAACCGTCCGAAGCGTGCACCGAGACCAAGGCCGCCGCGGCGCCCTCCAGGTCAGAGGTTGCGAAGGGACGGACGACAGTGCTCTCCACGGGAGCTCCTCTATTCGACGGGCAGTTCGTACAACAAGCCGGTCTGATCTCCTCGGTGCACGTACCTCGACACCTCGAAGGGCACGCCGTCCTGGTCCAGACTCGTGTGCAGCACTTCGAGGACGGGGACCCCTGGCAGGAGGTCCAGCACCACGGCTTCCTCGGGCGACGGCATCCGAGTGCTGATCTCGTCGCGTACGCGGGTCATGACGTGCCCCAACTCTTCGAGGCGTCCGTAGATCCCGTCCTTGCCGGACTTGGGCTGCACGAGCAGGGTCCCCCGGGCTTCGTCCCAGCGCAGAAACGTCGAAACGATCTGCACGGGCTCGTCGCCGGCGAAGTAGTGGTTCTCGCGGTGAACCACGCTTGCCTCGTCGGCCGGCACGTTGAGTCGCTCCGCGACATCGCGGGGAGGGACCTCCCGCTCGATGCTGACGACATCGATCCGAGCTTCCTTGCCCTGCTTCTTCGCTTCCAGGCGGAACGGGGTCAGTCCCGTCCGGCGGTTCCTGCGGGCGTAGCGATCGCTCCCGAACCGGAAGAGCCGTTGAGGCTCGCGTACGAACACCCCGCGCCCATGGCGTGCTGTCACGAGCCCCTGCTCGGCAAGGAGCCGGACGGCTTCGCGTGCTGTGTTGCGCGCCGCACCGTACTGCTCTGCCAAGGAGCGTTCAGAGGGGAGTCTGTCGCCGGGGGACAGCTGCCCGGACTCGATGGACGCGCGTAGGTCTTCCGCGATGCGCCTGCTCGCGGGCTGCTGCGAGGCAGCTCCGGACGCCGTCATGCAGTCATCATAGCGACTGGCTTAAGCCAGTTGGATACGTGTCGAGGGACCACCCGTGCTGTGCCCAGGGACGGCGCTCAACCGCCAAGAAGAACCGCCGCCCCTGGCTCCCACGAAGGGAAGTTCCATGACGCCTGGTTCTGTTGAGGTCCACCGCCGCTCGATGTGAGGTCGGGCCTGCCCGGCTTGCTTGGAGGGGCGGTGCCCTGACCCTGCTGAGTGCCTGTACTTCCTGACCTCGCGTCCGTGGGCCGACTGCTCCGTCCGTGAGGGGTCCGGCTGGGCGGGCGAGGACGCTGATCCGGCGACGGTCTTCCCCGTCGCCCCGGAGGCCGTGGCTCGTGTCGCGGCCTCCCTGGGCACCGACTCCCTCCCCCTGGCCGACCTCCTGCGAGTGGCCAACACCCCCGGCTTCGACCGCTGGCGGGAGCGGATCCGTCGTATGGGTGGCTGCTCGGATCCGATCCACCTGTCCGGCACCACGGTGACCCGTGACCGGCGGACCGGGGACGTCCTGTACGCGTACTCGACGGCCGAGGAGCCGGGGGGCCGGTTACGGGTCGCCTGCGGCAACCGCCGGGCCTCCCGCCGCCCGTCCTGCGCCTGGACCTACGCGGGGGACACCTGCCACCTGGTCCGGGCCGGGATCACCGGGGACGAGCGCAAGAACGTCCCCGCCACGGTGCGGGATCACCCCCGGGTCTTCGCCACCCCGACCGCCCCGTCCTTCGGCCCGGTCCACAGCCGCCCCGCCTCCGGCCGGTGCCGCACCGCCCACGCCGAGCACGATCCCGCCCTCGGTACGGCCCTGGACCCGGCCCGGTACGACTACGCGGGCGCGGTGCTGTGGAACAACCACGCCGGGCATCTGCGGCGGCGCTTCACCATCTACCTGCGCCGCCAGACCGCCGCCCGTGCCGGGTCACGGCCCCGGGACGGCCCGCATCCATGCGTAGGGCTCTGACCTGCGGGAATCTCAGTACCCGAAGTCCTGGGTCCACCAGGGGCCGCCGTCGCCGAAGACCACGCCCACGCCCATGGTCGTGAAGTCGCAGTTCAGGATGTTGGCGCGGTGGCCGTCGCTGTTCATCCAGGACGCCATCACCGCCGCCGCGTCCACCTGGCCACGGGCGATGTTCTCGCCGCCCATGCCCGAGATGCCCGCCTGCTCCGCCCGGACCCACGGGGTGTCGCCGTCCGGGTCCGTGTGGTCGAAGAAGCCGCGCGTCGCCATGTCCGCGCTGAACGCGCCGGCCAGCGCCGCGAGCCGCGCGTCCGCGCGCACCGGCGTGCAGCCCACCTTGGCGCGCTCGGTGTTGACCAGGCGGAAGACCTCGGCCTCGGCGGCCTCGCCCCGGTCGGCGGTGGAGGTGACCGGGGCCTTCTCCGTCGGCGCCGCCGTAGTCGGGACCCGCTTCGGCGCGGGTGCCTTCGTCGGAGGCGCCTTCGTCGTGGGCGCCTCCGGCCCGGGCGCCTTCGTCGTGGGCGCGGCCGAGGCCTTCGGCGCCACCGGCTTCGTGACGGGGGCCTTCGTCCTCGCCTTCGTCCTCGAAGGGGTCGGCGTCGGCTTCGGGGTGGCCTTCGGGCTCGGCTTCGTCGACGGGGAGGCGGAGGCGCCGCTCTTCCCGGTGCCGGTGCCCGTGCTCTCGCCCGTCACCGCACCCCCCGACTCACCGGCCGGGGTCTGCGTGGAGCCGCCCTGCGTCGTCAGCTCCGGGGCCTGCCGGGACTGGACCTGGTGCTCGCTCGTCCCGGCCTTGCCGGCGGTGAACACGTCCCCGCCGGGAAGCAGACCCGAGGCGACGGCGACGGCGCCGACCGCGACGGCCGCGGAGGCACCGAGCAGGCCGGTGCGCACGGGCCGCCGACGGCGGGCGGCACCCCGGTGCGGGCGGTCCGAACCGGCCGCGTAATCTTCTGCGGCGGGTGCGGCGCCGGAGCGACGATGGCGTCCCATCTGCTCTGCCTTCCTCTTGCTGGTCTTCGCTGGTTCTTTGCCGAGCTTTGCCGGGCTTTGCTGATCTTTGCTGTCGACACCGTTCCGGAGGGGCATCCGGAGGGCGGTCGAACGGAGCGCGCCCGAACGGGTGAGGTGTGTTCGGTCGGGACTGTACGCGATGGAAAGCAGGGGCGATGTGCTCATCCGGCAATCGGCCCGTTAGCGTGCAGCCATGAGCGACGACGCACGGATGACCGCCTGGGTGCGCGGCCGGGTACAGGGAGTGGGCTTCCGCTGGTTCACCAGGGCAAACGCCTTGGAGATCGGTGGTCTGGTGGGCTTCGCCCTGAACCTCGACGACGGGCGGGTGCAGGTGGTGGCCGAGGGGCCGCGTGAGAATTGCCACCGTCTGCTCGACTGGCTTCACTCCGACGACACACCCGGACGTGTGGACGGCGTCACTGAGATCTGGGACACCCCGCGCGGCGGCTACGACGGCTTCGCCATCCGCTGACGATCACGCTCCGACACCCCGCCCGGTGACCCAGAGCGGCGCCGGGCGGACGTGCGGTAACAGGGGTGTGACCAGCGAAGCACCTGATGGTTGCCATCTGGCGCCGGTCGTGCGAGGCTGCCCCGTAAGGATGATCGCGACGCCCCCGAGGCACCGAGTTCGAAGGCCCCGCCGCCCGCTGAGCGGCCGTGGACTCCTCGGCAGCCCTGCAAACGGGGCGTGATCGTGTTGACCGTCAAACTTTTTGGTGAGACTCTGGAAGCCCCGCGCACCTTAGCTGTTTGGCAGTGGAACCGGCACGACAAGCAGTACTGCCGAGCACCGCGGGTGCGAATCCCTCACGACCCACACCGCTTCGGTCGGTCACTCATTGTGGAGGACCATCCATCATGGCAAAGGCGCTTCTCGGATACGTCGGCGGCTCCGACCCGCGACTCCTCGCCGAGATGCGACGGCTTCAGCAGCGCGTCCAGGACCTCGAATCCGAGCTGGTACGGATCCAGTCCGAGAACGACACGCTCGCCGCTGCCGCCGCTCAGCACCAGGGAGAGTCGCTGCTGAACAGCATCGACCTCGACGTACCCCAGGCAGAGCCCGCGCTCACCTGACAACCCAGCCCTCAGGGGCCAGGTGGAAAGCATTCTCGTCGGCGCAGCCGGACACCACACCGCTGATCGTGCGGATCGCACACCTCTGAGCGTGCGGATGTGATCGTACGGATCGACGCACGCGCACGACAGCTGGATCTGCAAGGGACGCTTCGGCGTCCCTTCTTCCTTTCACCCGGCGTTTCCCCCGCGTCCCACCCCTCCTCATCCGAGGATCTGCCCCACGTCATCGCGGGTGAAACGCACGGGCCCCGGTAGAGTCCAAGGAGTGCACCTCAAGGCCCTGACCCTCCGCGGATTCAAGTCGTTCGCCTCGGCCACCACGCTCCGGTTCGAGCCGGGAATCACCTGTGTCGTGGGGCCCAACGGCTCGGGCAAGTCCAACGTGGTGGACGCCCTCTCCTGGGTCATGGGCGAGCAGGGTGCCAAGTCGCTGCGCGGCGGCAAGATGGAGGACGTCATCTTCGCCGGCACGACCGGGCGCCCGCCGCTCGGCCGCGCCGAGGTCTCCCTGACCATCGACAACTCCGACGGCGCGCTGCCCATCGACTACGCCGAGGTCACCCTCACCCGGATCATGTTCCGCGGCGGCAGCAGCGAGTACCAGATCAACGGCGACACCTGCCGGCTGCTCGACTTCCAGGACCTGCTCTCCGACTCCGGCATCGGACGCGAGATGCACGTCATCGTCGGACAGGGACAGCTCGACTCCGTGCTGCACGCCGACCCGATGGGCCGCCGCGCCTTCATCGAGGAGGCCGCCGGCGTCCTGAAGCACCGCAAGCGGAAAGAGAAGGCCCTGCGGAAGCTGGACGCGATGCAGGCCAACCTCGCGCGCGTGCAGGACCTCACCGACGAACTCCGCCGCCGGCTCAAGCCGCTCGGTCGACAGGCCGCCGTCGCCCGCCGCGCCGTCGTCATCCAGGCCGACCTGCGCGACGCCCGGCTCCGGCTCCTCGCCGACGACCTCGTCCGGCTCCGGACGGCGCTGACCGCCGAGGTCGCCGACGAGGCGGCCCTGCTCGCCCGCAAGGAGACCACCGAGGCCGAGCTGCGCGCCGCCCTCGCCGAGGAGGCGGGCCTCGAGGCGGAGGCCCGCACCCTCGTGCCCCGCCTGGAGCGCGCCCAGCAGAACTGGTACGACCTCTCCCAGCTCGCCGAACGCGTGCGGGGCACCGTCTCCCTGGCCGACGCGCGCGTGAAGAGCGCCACCACCGCGCCCGCCGAGGAACGGCGCGGCCGCGACCCGGAGGACCTGGAGCGCGAGGCCGCCCGCGTGCGCGAACAGGAGGCGGAGCTCGAAGCGGCCCTGGAGGTCGCCGAGCGCGTCCTTGAGGACGGCGTCGCCCACCGCGCGGACCTGGAGGGCGCGCTCGCGGCCGAGGAGCGCCGCCTCAAGGACGTCGCCCGCGCCATCGCCGACCGGCGCGAGGGCCTCGCCCGGCTCCACGGCCAGGTCAACGCGGCCCGCTCGCGCGCCGCCTCCGCCCGGGCCGAGATCGACCGGCTCGCCGCCGCCCGCGACGAGGCCGCGGAGCGGGCCGCCGCCGCCCAGGAGGAGTACGAGCGGCTCAGGGCCGAGGTCGACGGCCTCGACGCGGAGGACACCGAGCACGGCGAGCGGTACGAGGCCGCCCGCCGCGAACTCGCCGACGCGGAGGCCGCGCTCGGCGTCGCCCGCGAGGCCGCCGCCACCGTCGAGCGCCGCCGCGCCGCGACCCGGGCCCGGCACGACACCCTCGCCCTCGGGCTGCGCCGCAAGGACGGCACGGGCGCGCTGCTCTCCGCCGGCCTCAGCGGGGTCCTCGGCCCGGCGGCCGAACTCCTCACCGTCACCCCCGGGTACGAGATCCCCGTCGCCGCCGCCCTCGGCGCCGCCGCCGACGCGCTCGCCGCCGACGGGCCCTCCGCCGCCGCCGAGGCCCTGCGCCTGCTGCGCAAGCAGGACGCCGGCCGGGCCTCGCTGATCCTGGCCGGAGCCCCCGATCCCGAGCCCCCGACGACGGCCGGAAGGCACCCGTACGCCGCCGACCTGGTCAGCGGACCCGTCGAACTCCTGGGCGCGGTCCGCCGGTTGCTCGCCGGAATCGTGGTCGTCGAGGACCTCGACGAGGCCGTCGAACTGGTCAGGACCAGGCCCGCGCTCATCGCCGTCACCGCCGAAGGGGACCTGCTCGGGTCGCACGTCGCGCACGGCGGCTCCGCCGGGGCGCCCAGCCTCCTCGAAGTCCAGGCCTCGGTCGCCGAGGCCGCCGCCGAGCTCGACGAACTGGGCGCGCGGTGCCAGGAGTTCGCCCGTGCGCAGCAGGAGGCGGCCGAGCGGCACCGGGCCGCCGGCGTCCTCGTCGAGGAGCTCGACGCCCGCCGCCGCGCCGGCGAGCGCGAGAGGTCCGCCGTCGCCCAGCGGCTCGGGCGGCTCGCCGGGCAGGCCAGGGGAGCGGCGGGGGAGGCCGAGCGGACCGCGGCGGCCGCCGCCCGCGCCCAGGAAGCCCTGGAGAAGGCCACCGCCGAGGCCGAGGAGCTGGCCGAACGGCTCCTCGTCGCCGAGGAGATGCCGGCCGAGGACGAGCCCGACACCTCCACGCGCGACCGGCTCGCGATCGACGGAGCCCAGGCGCGCCAGGCCGAGATGGAGGCGCGGCTCCAGGTCCGTACCCACGAGGAGCGGGTCAGGGGGCTCGCCGGACGGGCCGACTCGCTCGACCGGGCCGCCCGCGCCGAACGGGAGGCACGCGCGCGTGCCGAGCAGCGGCGGACCAGGCTGCGCCACGAGGAGCGGGTCGCGGGCGCGGTCGCCGCGGGCGCCCGTGCCCTCCTGGCCCACGTCGAGGTCTCCCTGGTGCGCGCCGAGCGGGAGCGGGAGGCGGCCGAGGCGGCGCGGGCCGAGCGGGAGCGGGGCCTGACGGCCGCCCGGGCCAAGGGGCGGGACCTCAAGGCGGAGCTCGACAAGCTGACCGACTCCGTGCACCGGGGAGAGGTGCTCGGCGCCGAGAAGCGGTTGCGGATCGAGCAGCTGGAGGCGAAGGCGCTGGAGGAGTTCGGCGTGGAGGCGACCGCGCTGGTCGCCGAGTACGGCCCGGACCAGCCCGTGCCCCCGTCGCCGACGGCGGAGGGCGAGGAGGCGGAGGACCCGGAGTCCGAGGAGCCGCGCCCGTTCGTCCGTTCGGAGCAGGAGAAGCGGCTGAAGGCCGCCGAACGGGCGTACCACCAGCTCGGCAAGGTCAATCCGCTGGCCCTGGAGGAGTTCGCGGCCCTGGAGGAGCGCCACCAGTTCCTTTCGGAACAGCTGGAGGACCTGAGGAAGACCCGTACCGACCTGCTTCAGGTCGTGAAGGAGGTCGACCTGCGGGTCGAGCAGGTCTTCACCGAGGCCTACCGGGACACCGCCCGCGAGTTCGAGGGCGTCTTCTCACGGCTCTTCCCGGGCGGCGAGGGCCGGCTGGTCCTCACCGATCCGGACAACATGCTCACCACCGGCGTCGAGGTGGAGGCCCGCCCGCCGGGCAAGAAGGTCAAGCGGCTCTCGCTGCTCTCCGGCGGCGAGCGCTCGCTCACCGCCGTGGCGCTGCTCGTCTCGATCTTCAAGGCCAGGCCCAGCCCGTTCTACGTGATGGACGAGGTCGAGGCGGCGCTCGACGACACCAACCTCCAGCGGCTGATCCGGATCATGCGGGAGCTCCAGGAGTCCTCGCAGCTGATCGTGATCACGCACCAGAAGCGGACGATGGAGGTCGCGGACGCGCTGTACGGCGTTTCCATGCAGGGCGACGGGGTATCGAAGGTCATCAGCCAACGACTCCGCTAGAGGGTTCGCTCATGATCAATTCCAAGAGTTGAACGCAAGCGGGTTTGTTGCCCCGTGAAATTCACAGGAGGCTCCCTCTTGACTTCGAAACTTGAAGGCATAGTCTCTGCAACGTTGCTTTTACCTTCACGTGGTGGGCGGCGTGAAGTTGTGCGCCACTGGAAGGGCTCGCCCCCCACCGAGGAGTCCATGTGACCGACACCGCGCAGGCGCCCACGCCGCCGCCTTCCGAAGGCCGAGCCGCCCACCCGGACCACCTCGGCCACGTCATCTTCATCACGGCCTCCGCCGCGATGGGCGGCTTCCTCTTCGGGTACGACAGCTCCGTCATCAACGGCGCCGTCGAGGCGATCCGGGACCGCTACGACATCGGCTCCGGCACCCTCGCCCAGGTCATCGCCATCGCCCTGATCGGTTGTGCCGTCGGCGCCGCCACCGCAGGCCGGATCGCCGACCGCATCGGACGCATCCGCTGCATGCAGATCTCCGCGGTGCTCTTCGCCGTCAGCGCCGTCGGCTCCGCGCTGCCCTTCGCCCTCTGGGACCTCGCCCTCTGGCGGATCATCGGCGGCTTCGCCATCGGCATGGCCTCCGTCATCGGCCCCGCGTACATCGCCGAGGTCGCCCCCGCCGCCTACCGCGGCCGCCTCGGCTCCTTCCAGCAGGCCGCGATCGTCATCGGCATCGCCATCTCCCAGCTGGTCAACTACGGCATCCTCCAGCTCGCCGACGGCGAGCAGCGCGGCGAGATCGGCGGCCTGGAGGCCTGGCAGTGGATGCTCGGCGTGATGGTCGTCCCCGCCCTCCTCTACGGCCTGCTGTCCTTCGCGATCCCCGAGTCCCCCCGCTTCCTCATCTCCGTCGGGAGGATCGACCGGGCCAAGGAGGTCCTCGCCGAGGTCGAGGGCAAGGGGGTCGACCTGGACCACCGGGTGGGCGAGATCAAGCAGGCCATGCGCCGCGAGCACAAGTCCACCTTCTGGGACCTGTTCGTCTCCGGCAGCCGCTTCAAGCTGCTGCCCATCGTCTGGGTGGGCATCGGACTCTCGGTCTTCCAGCAGCTCGTCGGCATCAACGTCGCCTTCTACTACTCCGCGACGCTCTGGCAGTCCGTCGGCATCGACCCGTCCAGCTCGTTCCTCTACTCGTTCACCACCTCGATCATCAACATCATCGGCACGGTGATCGCGATGGTCCTGGTCGACCGGGTCGGCCGCAAGCCGCTCGCCCTCGTCGGCTCCGTCGGCATGGCGATCGCCCTCGCCTTCGAGGCCTGGGCCTTCTCCGCCGACCTCGTCGACGGCAAGCTGCCCGAGACCCAGGGCGTCGTGGCCCTCGTCGCCGCCCACGTCTTCGTGCTCTTCTTCGCCCTCTCGTGGGGCGTGGTGGTCTGGGTCTTCCTCGGCGAGATGTTCCCCAACCGGATCCGCGCCGCGGCCCTCGGCGTCGCCGCCTCCGCCCAGTGGATCGCCAACTGGGCCATCACCGCCAGCTTCCCGTCCCTCGCGGACTGGAACCTCTCCGGCACCTACGTCATCTACACGGTCTTCGCCGTGCTCTCGATCCCCTTCGTGCTGCGGTACGTCAAGGAGACGAAGGGCAAGGCGTTGGAGGAGATGGGCTAATCCCCGCTGCCCCTCTCCTCGCGACGACCGCCCCGGCCGCAGGCCCCATGCCTCCGGCCGGGGCGGTACGCCGTCTCACGCCGTGAGCCGCGGCAGCACGTCCTCGCAGAACAGCCGCAGGCTCCGCCACCCCTCCTCGACCGGCATCCCGCCGCACAGCGGATGCAGCACGGGACTCTCCAGGCCGAGCGCCAGGCACTCCTCCGGGGTGACCACCCGGTACACCCCCTCCGCCCGCAGCTCCGCCACCGTCGTCGCCGTCGAACGCACCGCCGAGCGGATGTCCTTGGACTGCCACGAGGCGTACGTCCGCGCCTCGTGCAGGAAGTGCCCGCCGTACTCGGCCCAGGTCCGGTCCGGATCCTCCGACAGGTGCAGCAGCGGGGTCCGTTCGGCCGGCATCATCGTCCAGCCCTCCGTGCCGTACTCCGCGCACCGCTCCCGGTAGTACGCCTCCAGCTCCGGCAGGTGCGCGCTCGGGAAGAAGGGCAGCCCGAGCCGGGCCGCCCGACGCGCCGCCGCCCGCGACGACCCCCCGACCAGCAGCACCGGGTGCGGCCGGGTGAAGGGCCGCGGGGTGACCCGTACCGTACGGCCCCGATGGGTGAACGGCTCCCCGGTCCAGGCCGTGAGCAGGGTCTCCAGGAGCAGGTCCTGGAGCTTGCCGCGCCGTCCCCAGTCGACCCCGCGCTCCTCGTACTCCTCCGGCCGGTAGCCGATCCCGGCCACCGTCACGAGCCGGCCCCCGCTCAGCAGGTCCAGGACCGCGATGTCCTCGGCCAGCCGCAGCGGATCGTGCAGCGGGCCGATGACCGCCGAGACGGTGACCGCGATCCGGCGCGTCGCGCCGAAGACCGCGCCTGCGAAGACGAAGGGGGAGGGCAGCCAGTTGTTCTCGACCCCGTGGTGCTCCTCGGTCTGCACGGTGTCGACGCCGTGCTCGTCGGCGTACGCGGCCATGGCGAGCGCCGCCCGGTAGCGCTCCGAGAGGGAGTCCGGGGTCGCGCGGGGATCGACGAGGTTGAACCGTACGACGCTGAACGGCATGGGAAGTCCCCCTTCGCTGGTGCGCGGAAGGGGGACGGTAGCTGACGTGGCGTCAGATGGAAACGGTCTCGCGCACTTCGGCGGGCGCCGCCGGCGCCTTCTCCGGGGTGCGCGGCAGCACCGCGTACAGCACGCCGGCGACCACGATCGTCGCCGCCCAGCCCAGACCGTTCCTCCCGATCCAGGACGGGGCGAGCGGACCGGAGAACCAGTCGACCTTCGTGAACAGCAGACCCACGAGCAGCGCCACGGCCCACGCCGTCATCGCCTGCCAGGCGAAACCGCCCCGGTACCAGTAGGCGCTGGTCCTCGTGGTGTCCATCAGCGCCGCCGCGTCGTACGACCTCCGGCGCAGCATGTCCACGCCGAAGACCCCGATCCACGCCGAGAACGCCACCGCGAGCAGCGTCAGGAAGGAGATGAACGAGCCGATGAAGCTGGTCGCCACGACCATCAGGAGGAAACCGAAGACCAGGCTGATCACGGCGTTCACGCTCACCGCCGCCGCGCGCGGCACCTTGATGCCCAGGGTCTGCGCCGTGAACCCGGCCGAGTACATCGACATCGAGTTGATCAGCACCATCCCGATCAGCGCGATCACCAGGTACGGCACGGAGATCCACATCGGCAGCAGCTCGCCGATGAAGGAGACCGGGTCCTGCGCCGAGGCCAGGTCCGGCGTGGACACCGCCATCACCGCGCCCATCAGCACCATCGGGAGCACCACGATCCCCGCGCCGCCGATCGTCGAGCCGACCACGGCCCGGGAGGAGGCCGCCCGGGGCAGGTAGCGCGTGAAGTCCGGGCCCGAGGGCACCCAGCTGATGCCGCCGGCCGCGATCGTGCCGATGCCCGCGACCGTCATCGCCGTCGAACCGGCCGGCTTGTCGAAGACCGCCGCCCAGTCGGTGTTGGCCACGAGGTGGACCAGGACGAGCACGGAGAAGGCGCCGAAGAGGTACGTCGACCACTTGCTGCACACCCGCAGCGCGTTGATCCCGAGGCCCGAGACCAGGAACGTGCTGGTCACGAAGAGCAGCAGCGTCACCACGACGAGGAGCGTGTTCGACCTCACGCCGAAGAGCAGGTCGAGGACGGTCAGCACCGCGTACGCCCCGGTGACCGCGTTGATGGTCTCCCAGCCCCAGCGGGCCACCCAGATCAACGCACCCGGAAAAAGGTTTCCGCGCTGACCGAACACGGCCCGCGACAGCGCCATGCCGGGCGCCCCGCCGCGCTTCCCCGCGATCGAGACCAGACCGACGAGCCCGTACGAGAGGACCGGCGCGACGACCGCCACCGTCAGGACCTGCCAGAAGTTCAGGCCGTTGAAGACGATCAGACCGGCGCCCATCGTGAGCAGCAGCACGCTGATGTTGGCCGCGACCCAGGTCGGGAAGAGCTCGCGGACCCGACCGGTCCGCTCGGCGTCGGGGACGGGTTCGAGACCGCGGGTCTCCATCGCGCCGTCGTGGGTCGCGCCTGCGGCTTCGGAGGCGTGGGGCATGGGGGTACTCCGTTGGACAGATGTGGGGGAACCACCCACTGTACGTGCTCCGCCTCCGGGCCCTTCGTGGCCGATACTGGACCCGTTATGGAACTCATCCTTGCTGTAGTCATCGCTCTGGTCGTCGCGGTCGCCGTGACGAGCGGGCTCGTGATCAGCGGTCGCAAGAAGAAGCAGCTGCCGCCGGCCGAGCCGCCGTCCACCACGCCGACCATCACCGCTCCGCCCGCCGAGCCGCACGTCGGCGAGGAGGCGGAGACACCGCGGGAGGAACCACGCCGCACGGTCGAGGAGGTCGAACTCCCCACCGAGACGGCCTCCGGGGCCACGGTCGTCGAGGAGCCGCTCGTCGTGGAGCCGGAGGCTCCCGCGATCGAGGTGCCCGAGCCGACCGCCGGCCGGCTCGTCCGGCTCCGGACCCGGCTCGCCCGCTCCCAGAACTCGCTCGGCAAGGGGCTGCTCACGCTCCTGTCCCGCGAGCACCTCGACGAGGACACCTGGGAGGAGATCGAGGAGACCCTCCTCACGGCCGACGTCGGCGTCGCGCCCACCCAGGAGCTCGTCGACCGGCTGCGCGAGCGCGTCAGGGTGCTCGGCACCCGCACCCCCGACGAGCTGCGCGGCCTGCTCCGCGAGGAGCTCGTCGCCCTCCTCGGCGACTTCGACCGCACGGTGAGGACCGAGAGCCCCGAGGACGTCCCGGGCGTGGTCATGGTCGTCGGCGTCAACGGCACCGGCAAGACCACCACCACCGGCAAGCTGGCCCGGGTCCTCGTCGCCGACGGCAAGTCCGTCGTCCTCGGCGCCGCCGACACCTTCCGCGCCGCCGCCGCCGACCAGCTCCAGACCTGGGGCGAGCGCGTCGGCGCCCGGACCGTGCGCGGACCGGAGGGCGGCGACCCGGCGTCGATCGCCTTCGACGCGGTCAAGGAGGGCATCGCCGAGAAGGCCGACGTCGTCCTCATCGACACCGCCGGCCGGCTCCACACCAAGACCGGCCTCATGGACGAGCTCGGCAAGGTCAAGCGCGTCGTCGAGAAGCACGGCCCGCTCGACGAGATCCTCCTCGTCCTCGACGCCACCACCGGCCAGAACGGACTGATCCAGGCCCGCGTCTTCGCCGAGGTCGTGGACATCACCGGCATCGTGCTCACCAAGCTCGACGGCACCGCCAAGGGCGGCATCGTCGTCGCCGTCCAGCGCGAGCTGGGCGTCCCGGTCAAGCTGGTCGGCCTGGGCGAGGGCCCGGACGACCTGGCGCCCTTCGAGCCGGGCGCCTTCGTCGACGCCCTGATCGGCGACTGACACCCCGTACGGCACGCGGAAGGGCCCTCGCCACCAGGTGGCGAGGGCCCTTCCGCGTACCGGGGACCGGACGCGTACCGGAGATCAGAAATGCGTCCGATGGCAGATGTACGCCAGCGTGCCGAGCAGCAGCCGGGCCTGCGGAGGCGCGCCCGCCGTGTCCAGCGTCGGGGGCCGCAGCCAGCGCACCGGCCCGAGCCCGCCCAGGTCCGACGGGGGAGCGGTGACGTGGGAGCCGGGGCCCAGACAGTGCAGGTCCAGATCGGCGTCGTCCCAGCCCATCCGGTACAGCAGCTGCGGCAGCTCGGCCGCCGCGCCCGGGGCCACGAAGAACCGCGCCCGGCCGGTCGGGGTCGCGCACACCGGGCCCAGCGGCAGCCCCATGCGCTCCAGGCGCACCAGCGCCCGTCGGCCCGCGGCCTCGGCGACCTCGATCACGTCGAAGGCCCGGCCGACCGGGAGGAGCAGCGTCGCGCCCGGGTACTCGGACCACGCCTTGGTGGCGACGTCGAGACCGGCGCCCGCCGGGACCGGCTCCGCGAAGGAGAGGGGGTGCGCGCCGGGGGCCGCGCAGGAGGGATCCCCGCAGGAGCACTGGCCGGAGACGGCTCGCGCGCCGGGGACGACGTCCCAGCCCCAAAGCCCCGTGTACTCGGCCACCGCTGTGCACTCCGTGGTGCGTACGCGGCGGCGTGCGCCGGACCGCATCTCACGAATGCCGCCGATCGTGAAACCCATGCCCCCTCCAACGGGTCGAGCGCGCCGGTGGTTACGACCCGGAGCACCGTCGTCACCCTTCGTCACGGTCCGTCGCCGGTGTGGCGCACGGTCGTGAGCGGGGTGGTGCGGACCCTGGCGCACGCCTCTCCGCGCTTCCGTCCGTCGACTCCGGTTCGTCGCATGTCAAGTGAATCGCGTTCCGCGCGTGGCGAGTTCATTCGAAGGGGTGGCGAATGGTGGCGTTTCTTGAATCGCCCTCGTGGAGGGGTGATCGTAGGATTACTTTCGGTACTCGAAACCCGGGGCCGCTCGCGTGCGTGAGTATGCCGGAGGCAACCCGGTTTCCAGTTCGAAGGAGGACGAACGTCGGACGGATGCCGCGGGAGGCGGCATCCTGATAGGGGTTCGGACGACAGGCAATCAGGTGGATGGGGGCGTTCCAGTGAGCGGCAACGGCGCAGACGGTACGACTGCCGGCAAGCGCCCGAACGAGCAGTTGGGCTCGTGGTTCGTGCGCAGCGGCTGGTCGAAGGGCGAACTGGCACGCCAAGTGAACCGCAGGGCACGCCAGATGGGCGCCCACCACATCTCCACGGACACCTCGCGCGTGCGCCGCTGGCTCGACGGCGAGCAGCCCCGCGAGCCGATCCCGCGGATCCTCTCCGAGCTCTTCTCCGAGCGCTTCGGCTCCGTCGTCGCCATCGAGGACCTCGGACTGCGCACCGCCCACCAGTCGCCCTCCGTCTCCGGCGTCGACCTGCCCTGGGCCGGCCCGCAGACCGTCGCCCTGCTCAGCGAGTTCTCCCGCAGCGACCTCATGCTCGCCCGCCGGGGCTTCCTCGGCTCCTCCCTCCAGCTCGCCGCGGGACCCGCCCTCATCGAGCCGATGCAGCGCTGGCTCGTCCCCACCCCCGTCGGCGACGTCGAGCGCCCCGAGCCCCTCGTGGACCCCCGCCGCCCCCACCGGCTCTCGGAGATCGAGCTCGACCTCCTGGAGTCCACCACCGCCATGTTCCGCAAGTGGGACGCCCAGTGCGGCGGCGGACTGCGCCGCAAGGCCGTCGTCGGCCAGCTCCACGAGGTCACCGACCTCCTCCAGGAGTCCCAGCCCGCCGCCACCGCCAAGCGCCTCTTCACCTGCGCCGCCGAGCTCGCCGAGCTCGCCGGCTGGATGAGCTACGACGTCGGCCTCCAGCCGACCGCCCAGAAGTACTTCGTGCTCGCCCTGCACGCCGCCAAGGAGGCCGGCGACAAGCCCCTCGGCTCGTACGTCCTCTCCTCCATGAGCCGCCAGATGATCCACCTCGGCAGGCCCGACGACGCCCTCGAACTCATCCACCTCGCCCAGTACGGCAGTCGGGACTGCGCCACCGCCCGCACCCAGGCCATGCTGTATGCGATGGAGGCCCGCGCCTACGCCAACATGGGGCAGCCCTCCAAGTGCAAGCGGGCCGTCCGGATGGCCGAGGACACCTTCGCCGACGTCGGCCTCGACGGCGAGCCCGAGCCCGACTGGATCCGCTTCTTCTCCGAGGCCGAGCTCAACGGCGAGAACTCCCACTCCTACCGCGACCTCGCCTACGTCGCCGGCCGCTCCCCGACCTACGCCTCGCTCGCCGAGCCCGTCATGGAGCGGGCCGTCGAGCTCTTCGAGAAGGACCCCGACCACCAGCGGTCGTACGCGCTCAACCTGATCGGCATGGCCACCGTCCACCTCCTCAAGCGCGAGCCCGAGCAGTCCGTGGTCCTCGCCGAGAAGGCCCTCGGGGTCGCCCGCAGCATCCGCTCCGAGCGGGTCAACACCCGGCTCCGCAAGACCGTCGACCACGCCGCCCGCAACTACAGCGACGTCGCCGAGGTCGTCCAGCTCACCGACCGGCTCACCCAGCTCCTCCCCGAGGCCGCCGAAGCGGTCTGACCCCCGGCGCCGTCCCCGCGAGCCCGCACAGGCCCCGGCCGCGCCGCCCGTCCCGTACTGCCCGACTCGGCTCCCCCGCCGCAAGGTCACACGGACGGCGGCGCGGCCGGTTTCTTTCCCCCGGCGATACCCCGGAGATCCCCCGGCGGTACCCCGGAGCTCCCCCAGCCATTCCCCGGAGATCCCCCGGGGGAGCGCCGGGGACGCCCCCCGTACCGACACGGCCGTTCACGGCCGCGTAACACGCCCCACTCCTTCGTCACCGCGGCGAAACATCGAGCGGCATCGGCGGAAACCGCGCTGCGCGAACCTCTGGCGCATAACCGGCCATCCCCTCAGGGCCGGACGCTCCCCGGCCCCGCCCCGCACAGGCCGCATTCGACGACGAGGAGACGCCGATGGCACCAGCCGTCACGACCCTGGCCGCAGACGCCCCCGAGCTGTCTGCCGCCAACACGGGGTTCATGCTCATCTGCTCCGCCCTGGTCATGCTGATGACCCCGGCACTCGCCTTCTTCTACGGAGGCATGGTCCGCGTCAAGTCCACCCTCAACATGCTGATGATGAGCTTCATCAGCCTCGGGATCGTCACGGTCCTCTGGGTGCTCTTCGGCTTCAGCCTCGCCTTCGGCACCGACTCGGGCTCGTTGATCGGCTGGTCCTCCGAGTACGTCGGCCTCAGCGGCATCGGCATCACCGAGCTCTGGGACGGCTACACCATCCCGGTCTACGTCTTCGCCGTCTTCCAGCTGATGTTCGCGGTCATCACGCCCGCCCTCATCAGCGGCGCCCTCGCCGACCGCGTCAAGTTCACCGCCTGGGCCCTCTTCGTCACCCTCTGGGTCACGATCGTCTACTTCCCCGTCGCCCACTGGGTCTGGGGCGCGGGCGGCTGGCTCTTCGAGATGGGCGTCATCGACTTCGCCGGCGGCACCGCCGTCCACATCAACGCCGGCGCCGCCGCCCTCGGCGTCATCCTCGTCATCGGCAAGCGCGTCGGCTTCAAGAAGGACCCGATGCGCCCGCACAGCCTCCCGCTGGTCATGCTCGGCGCCGGTCTCCTCTGGTTCGGCTGGTTCGGCTTCAACGCCGGCTCCTGGCTCGGCAACGACGACGGCGTCGGCGCCGTGATGTTCGTCAACACCCAGGTCGCCACCGCCGCCGCCATGCTCGCCTGGCTCGCGTACGAGAAGGTCCGCCACGGCTCCTTCACCACCCTCGGCGCCGCCTCCGGCGCGGTCGCCGGCCTCGTCGCCATCACCCCCTCCGGCGGCTCCTGCTCCCCGCTCGGCGCCATCGCCATCGGCGCGATCGCCGGCCTCCTGTGCGCCATGGCCGTCGGCCTCAAGTACCGGTTCGGCTACGACGACTCCCTCGACGTCGTCGGCGTCCACCTCGTCGGCGGCATCGCCGGCTCCCTCCTCGTCGGCTTCTTCGCCACCGGCGGCGTCCAGTCCGACGCCAAGGGCCTCTTCTACGGCGGCGGCCTCGAACAGCTCGGCAAGCAGGCCGTCGGAGTCTTCGCGGTCCTTGCCTACTCTCTGATCGCCTCCGCGCTCCTCGCCCTGATCATCGACAGGACGATGGGGATGCGGGTCGGCGAGGACGACGAGGTCTCCGGCATCGACCAGGTCGAGCACGCCGAGACCGCGTACGACTTCAGCGGAGCCGGCGGCGGCATCACCGGCCGCGGCACCGCCCCGGCGACGCCCGTACTGAGCGAGAACAAGAAGGTGGACGCATGAAGCTCATCACCGCGGTCGTGAAGCCGCACCGGCTCGACGAGATCAAGGAGGCCCTCCAGGCGTTCGGCGTCCACGGCCTCACCGTCACCGAGGCCAGCGGCTACGGCCGCCAGCGCGGCCACACCGAGGTCTACCGGGGCGCCGAGTACACCGTCGACCTGGTCCCCAAGATCCGCATCGAGGTCCTCGTCGAGGACGAGGACGCCGAACAGCTCATCGACGTCGTCGTGAAGGCCGCCCGGACCGGCAAGATCGGAGACGGCAAGGTGTGGAGCGTGCCGGTCGAGACCGCCGTACGGGTCCGCACCGGCGAGCGCGGTCCGGACGCACTGTAAACACGGCCTGTCAGCACGAAGGGGAGCCGCCGGGTGACGAACCTCGACACGAGCGACACGACCGAAGGACCGGGACCCGGCGGATACGCGGCGGCCCGGCTGCTCCTCCTCCAGGAGAAGGAGCGGCCCGGGCCGCCGCGCCGCGCCGCCCTGGCCCGGCTCACCGACGACTGGCTGGCCGGCCTCTTCGCCGCCGCCGCACCGCCCCGCGGGACCGCCCTCGTCGCCGTCGGCGGCTACGGGCGTGCCGAACTCTCCCCGCGCAGCGACCTCGACCTCCTCCTGCTCCACGACGGCACCGCCGACAAGGCCGCCGTCGCCGCCCTCGCCGACCGGATCTGGTATCCCGTCTGGGACCTCGGACTCGCCCTCGACCACTCCGTCCGCACTCCCGCCGAAGCCCGCGCCACCGCGGGCGAGGACCTCAAGGCCCACCTCGGTCTCCTCGACGCCCGGACCGTCGCCGGCGACGCCGGACTCGTCGCCGCCCTGCGCACCGCCGTCCTCGCCGACTGGCGCGACCGGGCCCCCCGACGCCTCCCCGAACTCGACGCCCTCTGCCGGGAGCGCGCCGAACGCGCGGGGGAGCTGCAGTACCTCCTCGAACCCGACCTCAAGGAGGCCAGGGGCGGACTCCGCGACGCCCAGGTCCTGCGCGCCGTCGCCGCCTCCTGGCTCGCCGACGCCCCCCGCGAAGGACTCGACGCCGCCCGCCGCCGCCTCCTCGACGCCCGCGACGCCCTCCACCTCGCCACCGGCCGCGCCACCGACCGGCTCGCCCTCCAGGAACAGGACGCCGTCGCCGCCGGCCTCGGCCTCCTCGACGCCGACACCCTGCTCCGCGAGGTGTACGAGGCCGCCCGGACCGTCTCGTACGCCACCGACGTCACCTGGCGCGAGGTCAACCGCGTCCTCAAGGCCCGCTCCGCCCGCCCGGCCCGGCTGAGGAGCCTGCTGAGCCGCAACGGCGGCGCGAAGCCCCCCGTCGAACGCACCCCGCTCGCCGAGGGCGTCGTCGAGATGGACGGCGAGGCCGTCCTCGCCCGCGGCGCCCGGCCGGAACGCGACCCCGTCCTGCCCCTGCGGGCCGCCGCCGCGGCCGCCCAGTCCGCCCTCCCGATCTCCCCGCACGCCGTACGCCGCCTCGCGGCCACCGCCAAGCCCCTCCCGGTGCCCTGGCCCGCCGAGGCCCGCGAGGAGCTCGTCACCCTCCTCGGCGCGGGCGAGGCCGCCGTCCCCGTCTGGGAGGCCCTGGAGGCCGAGGGGCTCGTCACCCGGCTCCTGCCCGACTGGGAGCGCGTCCGCTGCCGGCCCCAGCGCAACCCCGTCCACACCTGGACCGTCGACCGGCACCTCGTCGAGACCGCCGTACGCGCCTCCTCGCTCACCCGCCGCGTCGGCCGCCCCGACCTCCTCCTCGTCGCCGCCCTCCTCCACGACATCGGCAAGGGCTGGCCCGGCGACCACTCCGTCGTCGGCGAGACCATCGCCCGCGACCTCGCCGCCCGCATCGGCTTCGACCGCGCCGACACCGCCGTCATCGCCACCGCCGTCCGCCACCACCTGCTCCTCGTCGAGACCGCCACCCGGCGCGACCTCGACGACCCCGCCACCGTCCAGTCCGTCGCCACCGCCGTCGGCACCCTCGGCACCCTGGAGCTCCTGCACGCCCTCACCGAGGCCGACGCCCTCGCCACCGGCCCCGCCGCCTGGTCCTCCTGGCGCGCCTCGCTCGTGGCCGACCTGGTCAAACGGGTCGCCGGCGTCCTCGCGGGCGCACCCCTGCCCGACCCCGGGGCCGCCGCCCCCAGCGCCGAACAGGAACGCCTCGCGATCGAGGCCCTGCGCACCGGCGAACCCGTCCTCGCGCTGCGCACCCGGGCCGACACGGTCGTCGCCGAGCCCGTGGAACCCGAAGGGCCCGAGCCCGTCGGCGTCGAACTCCTCATCGCCCTGCCCGACCGGCCCGGCGTCCTCCCCGCCGTCGCCGGCGTCCTCGCCCTCCACCGGCTCACCGTCCGCGCCGCCGACCTCCGCGCCGTCGACCTCCCCGGCGCTCTCGGCTCCGGATCCGTCCTCGTCCTCGACTGGCGCGTCGCCGCCGAGTACGGCTCCCTGCCGGAGGCGGCCCGGCTGCGCGCCGACCTCGTCCGCGCCCTCGACGGCTCCCTCGACATCCCCGCCCGCCTGGCCGGACGCGAGGCCGCCTACCCCCGCCGCCGGGGCCTCGCCGCCCCGCCGCCCCGCGTCACCGTCGCCGCCGCCGACTCCCGCCTCGCCACCGTGATCGAGGTCCGCGCCCAGGACGCCCCGGGCCTCCTCCACCGCATCGGCCGCGCCCTGGAGGGCGCGGCGGTACGGGTGCGCAGCGCCCACGTCTCCACCCTGGGCGCCAACGCCGTCGACACCCTGTACGTGACCCGCCCGGACGGCTCCCTCCTCCCCGACGAGGAGGCGATCGACCTCGCCCGCGCGCTGGAGGAGGCGCTGCGCTGAGACCCCGGCCCGCGCCACTCCCGCCCGCCGGATCCGGCGGGCGGGGGCACACACTTCGAGCGGCCCGATACCCTGGAGGGCAATCCGACCGCCCCCGACACCGAGGATCCGCGACCGCCGTGTTCGATACCCTCTCCGACCGCCTTGCAGCGACCTTCAAGAACCTCCGCGGCAAGGGCCGTCTGTCCGAGGCGGACATCGACGCCACCGCGCGCGAGATCCGTATCGCGCTGCTCGAGGCGGACGTCGCCCTGCCGGTCGTCCGCGCCTTCATCAAGCAGGTCAAGGAGCGCTCGCTGGGCGCGGAGGTCTCCCAGGCCCTCAACCCCGCCCAGCAGGTCATCAAGATCGTCAACGACGAGCTGGTCTCGATCCTGGGCGGCGAGACCCGCCGTCTGCGGTTCGCCAAGACCGCGCCGACCGTGATCATGCTCGCCGGCCTCCAGGGTGCCGGTAAGACCACCCTCGCCGGAAAGCTCGGTCTCTGGCTGAAGAGCCAGGGCCACTCCCCGCTGCTCGTCGCCTGCGACCTCCAGCGCCCCAACGCCGTCACCCAGCTCTCCGTCGTCGCCGACCGCGCCGGCGTGGCCTTCTACGGCCCGCAGCCGGGCAACGGCGTCGGCGACCCGGTCCAGGTCGCGAAGGACTCGATCGAGTACGCGCGGACCAAGCTGTACGACGTCGTCATCGTCGACACCGCCGGCCGCCTCGGCATCGACCAGGAGCTGATGCAGCAGGCCGCGGACATCCGCGACGCCGTCAGCCCCGACGAGGTCCTCTTCGTCGTCGACGCCATGATCGGTCAGGACGCGGTCAACACCGCCGAGGCCTTCCGCGACGGCGTCGGCTTCGACGGCGTGGTGCTCTCCAAGCTCGACGGCGACGCCCGCGGCGGTGCCGCGCTCTCCATCGCGCACGTCACCGGCAAGCAGATCATGTTCGCCTCCAACGGCGAGAAACTGGACGACTTCGACGCGTTCCACCCGGACCGCATGGCGTCCCGCATCCTCGGCATGGGCGACATGCTCTCCCTCATCGAGAAGGCGCAGCAGACCTTCGACGAGGAAGAGGCCGCCAAGATGGCCTCGAAGCTCGCCTCGAAGAAGGGCGAGGGCTTCACGCTCGACGACTTCCTGGCGCAGATGGAGCAGGTCCGCAAGATGGGCTCCATCTCCAAGCTCCTCGGGATGCTGCCCGGCATGGGCCAGATGAGGGAGCAGATCGCCAACATCGACGAGCGGGAGGTCGACCGCATCGGCGCCATCATCAAGTCGATGACCCCGGCCGAGCGGCAGGACCCGACCATCATCAACGGCTCCCGGCGCGCCCGCATCGCCAAGGGCTCCGGCGTCGAGGTCAGCGCGGTCAAGGGCCTGGTCGAGCGCTTCTTCGAGGCCCGCAAGATGATGTCCCGCATGGCGCAGGGCGGCGGCATGCCGGGGATGCCGGGCATCCCGGGCATGGGCGGCGGCCCCGGTCGGCAGAAGAAGCAGGTCAAGCAGGCCAAGGGCAAGCGCAAGAGCGGCAACCCGATGAAGCGGAAGGCCGAGGAGCAGGCCGCCGCCGAGCGCCGCGAGCAGGCGCAGGCGGGCGGCGCGTTCGGCCTCCCGGCGGCGGGGCAGACCCCCAAGGACTTCGAGCTCCCGGAGGAGTTCAAGAAGTTCATGGGCTGATCGGTCCGGTATGAGGGGCCCGGGACGGTGCGAAACCGCCCCGGGCCCCTTTTCATCCCTCCGGACTGCCCGCGATGCCCGCTTCGTCCCGCTCTTCGATACTGGGGCCACTGCCGCCCCGAGGAGAGCCACGTGGCCAACCCCGTACCCCCGCGCGACCGGACCGATCAGCCCTGGCGCTCGGAAGGGGCACCGCCGCCCCCGTCGCCGAAGAAGAGGATGCCGGGAGGCTGGGGCGGCCTCGTCCTCACCGCGCTCGTCGTGTACCTGATCGCCAACATCGTGCTGTCGTTCTTCAACGAGGGCGACGGGCCGACGATCTCGTACACCGAGTTCGACAAGCAGGTCGCCGCCGGGAACGTCACCAAGATCTACTCCAAGGGCGACGCGATCCAGGGGCAGCTGAAGAACAAGCAGCCCGTCCCCGACGGCGAGGGCGACTACACCAAGTTCCAGACCCAACGACCGGCCTTCGCCGACGACGACCTCTGGGCGCAGCTGACCAAGCAGAACGTCGTCGTCACCGCCCGGCCCGTCGTCCAGGAGCGCAGCTTCCTCGCCAACCTCCTGATCTCGCTGGCGCCGATGCTGCTGCTCGTCGTGCTGTGGGTCTTCATCGCCCGCCGGATGAGGACCGGCATGGGCGGCGCGGGCGGCATGCTCGGCCGCAAGCAGCCGCCGAAACCGGTCGAGCTGGAGGGCGGCAAGCGCACCACCTTCGAGGACGTCGCCGGCATCGACGAGGTCGAGGGCGAGCTCAACGACGTCGTCGACTTCCTGAAGAACCCGCAGGCCTACCGCGAGATGGGTGCCAAGATGCCCCGCGGCGTGCTCCTCGCGGGTCCTCCCGGCACCGGCAAGACCCTGCTGGCCCGGGCCGTGGCGGGCGAGGCCGGAGTGCCGTTCTTCTCGGCCTCCGCCTCCGAGTTCATCGAGATGATCGTGGGCGTCGGCGCCTCCCGGGTCCGCGAGCTGTTCGCCGAGGCCCGCAAGGTCGCCCCCGCGATCATCTTCATCGACGAGATCGACACCATCGGCCGGGCCCGGGGCGGCGGCTCCGGGATGGGCGGCCACGACGAGCGCGAGCAGACCCTCAACCAGATCCTCACCGAGATGGACGGCTTCACCGGCTCCGAGGGGGTCATCGTCCTCGCCGCCACCAACCGCGCCGACGTCCTCGACCCGGCCCTCACCCGGCCGGGCCGCTTCGACCGGATCGTCCACGTCAACCCGCCCGACCGGGGCGGCCGCGAGGCCATCCTGAGGATCCACACCCGGGAGATCCCGCTCGCCAAGGACGTCGACCTGGAGCACGTCGCCCGGACCACCCCCGGCATGACCGGCGCCGAACTCGCCAACCTCGCCAACGAGGCCGCCCTCCTCGCGGTCAAGCGCGACCAGAAGGCCGTCACCCGGTCCGATCTGTCCGACGCCCTGGAGAAGGTCCAGCTCGGCGCCGAACGGCCCCTCGTGATGCCCCTGGAGGAGCGCCGCCGGACCGCGTACCACGAGAGCGGGCACGCCCTGCTCGGCATGCTCCAGCCCGGCGCCGACCCGGTCCGCAAGATCACCATCGTGCCGCGCGGCCGGGCCCTCGGCGTCACCCTGTCGACCCCCGACGCCGACAAGTACGCCTACACCGAGGACTACCTGCGCGGCCGGATCATCGGCGCCCTCGGCGGCATGGCGGCCGAGCAGGTCGTCTTCGGCGTCATCACCACCGGCGCCGAGAGCGACCTCGAACAGGTCACCAACATCGCCCGGGGCATGGCGGGCCGCTGGGGCATGAGCGAACGCGTCGGCCGCCTCACCGCCATCCCGAGCGACGCCCAGCAGGCGTATGGACTCTCCGCCGCCCCCGCCACCCTCGACACCGTCGACGAGGAGATGCGCCGCATCGTCGACGAGTGCTACGAGAGCGCCGTACGACAGCTCCACGAGCACCGCGACCGACTCGACGCCCTGGCCGAGGCGCTCCTGGCCAACGAGACCCTGGAGGAGGGGGCGGCCTACCGCGCGGCGGGGATCGTGCGCCGGGAGCCGGGGGAGGAGCAGGACTGAGGGGGCGCGGGCTGGATCCTGGATCCCACATCCCGGCTCCGGTGCTCCGATCCGCCGTCCTGGGTCCAGCACCTTGGATCCAACGCCCTGGATCCGATGTCCGGGATCCGACATCGCGGATCCCGGAGCCGACGTCCCGAATCCAGCACCTGACGGACTACGACACCCTGGCGATCACGTACCGGAAGACGTTCGGCATCCACACCGTCCCGTCCGGGCGGACGTACGGGGCGAGCGCCTCCTCGATCTCCTTCTCCACCTGGGAGGACTCCGTCGCCCGGACCGCCTCGTCGAAGGCGCCCGTCGACAGCAGCCCGCGCACCGCGCTGGCGCCGTCCGCGTACCCGAAGGGGCAGGACACCCGGCCCGAGCCGACCGGCCGCAGCCCCGCTGCGGCGACCAGCGCGTCCAGGTCGGTCCCCGGCGCGGTGCCGCGGTCCGCGAGCCTGGCCGCGACCCGTAGCACCGGCACCGTGGCGCACCGCTCCGGCGGCCCCCAGTCGGCGAGGACGACGGCCGTGCCCGGTTGGGCCGTACGGGTGAGCGCCCGGAGCTCGGGGAGGAGGCCGTCCGTCGCGTGGAAGGCCGTGATCACGTCGTACGGCAGGTCCTCCGGGGGCTCCTCCGTGACCGTCACGCCCTCCGGCAGCCGCTCCCTCGCCAGCTCCGCGCGCGCGTGGTCCCGGTCCGCGCCGGCGACCCGTGCTCCCCGTGCCGCGGCCATCAGGAGGGCCAGGCCCGAGCCGCAGCCCAGGCCGAGCAGCCGGGAACCCGCGCCCACGTCCAGGCGGTCGTACACCGCCTCGTAGAGCGGGACCAGCATCCGCTCCTGGATCTCGGCCCAGTCGCGCGCGGGGTGGTGCGGGACGAGCGTAGGTGTCATGGAAAAGCGCCCCAATCCGTGCTCGGACGACAGCCCCCCGTAGTCAGGGAACTGCGCATCCCGGGCCGCGTCCAGTGCTCGCGCCGGACGATTCGTCCGGGAGGGCGGTGCGCCGCCTTGCGCCTGGACCCGGTAGTGTCCTCGCCACGGTTTCCCCGCGCCGCTCCGGCCCCTCCGAGGGGCGCGCGCACCACGGCCGCGCGCCGGGGCGTATGCGCCACTACGCACCGGCTTGACGTCCCCTGCGTGACTCCTCCGCAGATCGGGGCACTGGCCCCGCGTCGGGACACATCAATGCCAACTGACGGGTACGTGCAAAATATTTGGGATGCCCCGGAATGGAACCCGGGGGCGCTTCGGCTCGTTGTACGCGACGTGAGCACGACACCACCTGTTCTCGCCGCAGAGCTGGCACAGGCGTGGGCCGACATTCAGCGGCACCACCCCGAGCTGCCCGATCTTGCCGCGCCCGAGTCCCTGATCGGAGAGTCCTCGTCCGCCTGCGGCGCCGAGCTCTCCTTCGAGCGACTGCTCCACGAGGCAGTCCACGGCATCGCCGCCGCCCGAGGTGTCCGCGACACCTCCCGCGCCGGCCGCTACCACAACCGCAGATTCCTCGCGATCGCCGAGGAGATGGGCCTCGACCATCCCGAGGAGCCGCACGCCAGCAGCGGCTTCTCCCTGGTCACGCTCAACCCCGAGGCCAGGCGCCGCTACCGGCCCACCATCGAGCGGCTCCAACGAGCCCTCAAGGCGCACACGGTCGCCACGGCCGCCGACACCAAGCGCTCCTTCCGCGGACCGGCCGCCCGGCACGGCTCCTCGGGCGGCGGCGTGCGCGTCAAGGCCGTCTGCGACTGCGGACGGAACGTGCGCGTGGTGCCGTCGGTGCTGGCCCAGGCCCCGATCGTCTGCGGCGGCTGCGGCAAGCCCTTCCGCATCCCCGAGACGGTGGGCGCCGCCAACTGAGTCGGCGGCGTGTGGCACAATGGCTAGCTGTACTCGACAGTCGCACAGGACCCCTCTCTCCTCCGGCTGACGCGTCCATCGGGCATCCGAGTACCGCAACCCCACGTGGCATCTCAAGTGCCCAACCACGTCAAGACCAGGAGACACCACTCCAGTGGCAGTCAAGATCAAGCTCAAGCGCCTCGGCAAGATCCGCCAGCCGCACTACCGCATCGTCGTCGCCGACTCGCGCACCCGTCGTGACGGTCGCGCGATCGAGGAGATCGGCCTCTACCACCCGACGTACAACCCGTCGCGTATCGAGGTCGACTCCGAGCGCGCGCAGTACTGGCTGTCCGTCGGCGCCCAGCCGACCGAGCCGGTTCTCGCCATCCTGAAGCTCACCGGCGACTGGCAGAAGCACAAGGGTCTGCCGGCCCCCGAGAAGGCTCTGCTCGTCCCCGCCACGAAGGAGGCGAAGCGCGCCTCGTTCGACGAGTTCGCGAAGACCCTCGAGGGCGGCGACGACAAGGGTGAGGCCATCACCCCGAAGGCCAAGAAGGCCGACAAGAAGGCGGACGAGGCCGAGGCCGCGTCCACCGAGTCGACCGAGGCCTGATCATGCTCGAGGAGGCTCTCGAGCACCTCGTGAAGGGCATCGTCGACAACCCCGACGAGGTGCAGGTCGCCTCGCGCAACCTGCGCCGGGGCCGCGTGCTGGAGGTCCGGGTCCACCCCGACGACCTCGGCAAGGTGATCGGCCGCAACGGCCGCACCGCGCGTGCGCTGCGCACCGTCGTGGGCGCCATCGGCGGCCGGGGGATCCGCGTCGACCTCGTCGACGTGGACCAGGTCCGCTGAGCAGGTCGGCAGCATCACCTTAGTTGTGCCGGCACGGGCCGGGGAGGGCTGAAGAGCCCGCCCCGGCCCGTTGTCGTACGTACGAGCTGTGTGACAGGAGAGTGTGGAGCAGTGCAGTTGGTAGTCGCGCGGGTCGGCCGCGCCCACGGCATCAAGGGCGAGGTCACCGTCGAGGTGCGGACGGACGAGCCCGAGCTCAGGCTCGGCCCCGGTGCCGTACTGCTCACCGATCCGGCCTCCGCCGGGCCGCTGACCATCGAGACCGGCCGCGTCCACAGCGGCCGGCTGTTGCTGCGCTTCGAGGGCGTCCGCGACCGCAACGCCGCCGAGGCCCTGCGCAACATCCTCCTCATCGCCGAGGTCGACCCCACGGAGGTGCCCGAGGAGGAGGACGAGTACTACGACCACCAGCTGATCGACCTCGACGTCGTCCTCGCCGACGGCACCGAGATCGGCCGGATCACCGAGATCTCCCACCTGCCGTCCCAGGACCTCTTCATCGTCGAGCGCCCCGACGGCACCGAGCTGATGATCCCCTTCGTCGAGGAGATCGTCACCGAGATCGACCTGGAGGAGCAGCGGGCCGTGATCGACCCGCCGCCCGGCCTGATCGACGACCGCGCCGAGATCGTCTCCACCCGGGACGAGGGCGAGGAGCCCGGCGACGAGGCCGCCGAGGAGCAGGCATGAGGCTCGACGTCGTCACGATCTTCCCCGAGTACCTCGAACCGCTGAACGTCTCCCTCGTCGGCAAGGCGCGCGCGCGAGGACAGCTCGACGTCCACGTGCACCACCTGCGGGACTGGACCCACGACCGGCACAACACGGTCGACGACACCCCCTACGGCGGCGGCCCCGGCATGGTCATGAAGACCGAGCCCTGGGGCGACGCGCTCGACCAGACGCTCGCCGACGGCTACGAGGCCGGCGCGCACGGCCCGGTCCTCGTCGTCCCGACCCCCAGCGGCCGCCCCTTCACCCAGGAACTCGCCGTCGAGCTCTCCGAGCGGCCCTGGCTGATCTTCACGCCGGCCCGCTACGAGGGCATCGACCGCCGGGTCACGGACGAGTACGCGACCCGGATGCCGGTCTACGAGGTCTCCATCGGCGACTACGTCCTCGCCGGCGGCGAGGCGGCCGTCCTCGTCGTCACCGAGGCCGTCGCACGCCTGCTGCCCGGGGTCCTCGGCAACGCCGAGTCCCACCGGGACGACTCCTTCGCCCCCGGCGCCATGGCCAACCTCCTGGAGGGCCCCGTCTACACCAAGCCCCCCGAGTGGCGCGGCCGGGCCATCCCCGACGTCCTCCTCAGCGGGCACCACGGCAAGATCGCCCGCTGGCGGCGCGACGAGGCCTTCCGGCGCACCGCGGCCAACCGGCCCGACCTGATCGAACGCTGCGACCCCGCCGCCTTCGACAAGAAGGACCGCGAGGTCCTCTCGATGATGGGGTGGGCGCCCGAGCCCGGCGGCCGATTTTGGCGCAAGGTCGAGGGCGTGGAAGAATAGGCCGCTGTCGTCCGTCCGGCGCGCGCCCCTGCCACAGGGGGAACGACGCCGCCAGAAACGGACGACGCCCCGAATCGTTCGAACGTACCGCTGATGACCTGTGGCATCAGCGAGGAAAGAGACCTCCATGGCCTCCCTGCTCGACCAGGTCAACGCGGGTTCGCTCCGCTCCGACCTCCCCGCCTTCCGTCCCGGCGACACCGTGAACGTCCACGTGCGCGTCATCGAGGGCAACCGCTCCCGCATCCAGCAGTTCAAGGGCGTCGTCATCCGCCGCCAGGGCTCGGGCGTCAGCGAGACCTTCACGGTCCGCAAGGTCTCGTTCTCCGTCGGCGTCGAGCGCACCTTCCCGGTGAACAGCCCGATCTTCGAGAAGATCGAGCTCGTCACCCGCGGTGACGTCCGTCGCGCCAAGCTCTACTACCTGCGCGAGCTGCGCGGCAAGGCCGCCAAGATCAAGGAGAAGCGCGACCGCTGAGCCCCGGCTCCCGGCACGCCCCACGCTTCCGACTCCCCGCACAGACAGGCCGGATAGGCTCTGCCAGCGATGGACACCGAAGCACAGCACACGGAGCGCGACCCCTCCTCCGACACGGATTCGTCCGGCACGGAGGAAGGGTCGCGCTCCGCGCGCGTTCCCGACGACACCGGGCGCACCTCCTCCTGGCGGCGCACCGCCCTCGTGGGCGGCGCCTGCGTGGCCTTCCTGCTGCTCCTGAGCCACTTCGTCGTCCAGCCGTTCCTGATCCCCAGCGGCTCCATGGAGCCGACGCTCCAGGTCGGCGACCGGATCCTCGTGAACAAGCTGGCGTACCGTTTCGGCAATGAGCCCGCCCGGGGCGACGTCGTCGTCTTCGACGGCACCGGCTCCTTCGTGGACGGGCAGCCCCGGGGCAATCCCGTCACCGGACTCCTGCACGACGGAGCGGCCGCCCTCGGCCTCGCCGAGCCCGACGAGACCGACTTCGTGAAGCGGGTCGTCGGCACCGGCGGCGACCGGGTCGTCTGCTGCGACAAGGACGGCCGGCTCACCGTCAACGGCGTCCCCGTCGAGGAGCGGTACGTGATGCTCGGCGACCGCCCCTCCAGCGTGCCCTTCGACATCGTCGTCCCGCCCGACAGGCTCTGGGTGATGGGCGACCACCGCAGCCAGTCCAGCGACTCCCGCGACCACCTCGGCAGCGCCGGCGGCGGCATGGTCCCCGTCGACGAGGTCGTCGGCCGCGCCGACTGGATCGCCTGGCCCTTCGGCCGCTGGTCCACCGTGCCCGGCACCGACGCCTTCGCCGCCGTACCGGCCCCGCCGGCCGGCGGACACGGAGCGGGAACCCATGGGTAGCCGGGGCCGCCCGCCCGGCGGGTCCGCCACCGGACAGGGCACGGCGCTGCCCGGGCGGGCCGAGCGCCGCAGGCTCGCCCGCAGGGTCAGACGGCGCCGCCAGCGCTCCGCGATCCGGGAGATCCCGGTCCTGATCACGGTGGCCGTGCTCATCGCGCTCGTCCTCAAGACCTTCCTGCTCCAGGCGTTCGTCATCCCCTCCGGCTCCATGGAACAGACCATCCGGATCGACGACCGGGTCCTGGTCGACAAGCTCACGCCCTGGTTCGGCTCGCATCCGCAACGCGGCGACGTCGTCGTCTTCAAGGACCCCGGCAACTGGCTCCAGCACGAGACCGCGCCGGCCGCCGACGACCCGATCGGCGTCAAGCAGGTCAAACAGGCCCTGACCTTCATCGGCCTGCTGCCCTCGGCCGACGACCGGGACCTCATCAAACGGGTCGTCGCCGTCGGCGGCGACACCGTCCGCTGCTGCGGCGAGGACGGGCGGATCACCGTCAACGGCGTGCCGCTCGACGAGCCGTACCTGCACCCCGGGAACCCGCCGTCGAAGATCCCCTTCGAGGTGAAGGTCCCCCGGGGGCGCGTCTTCGTCATGGGCGACCACCGCTCCGACTCGGCCGACTCGCGCTTCCACCTCGACGAGAAGGACCACGGCACCGTCTCCGAGGAACAGGTCGTCGGACGTGCCGTGGTGATCGCCTGGCCCTTCGCGCACTGGCGCACACTGGAGCAGCGGGAGACCTTCTCCGCCGTACCGGACGGCGGAGCCGGGACCGGAACCGCATCGGGTCCGTCGCATAGTGTGTCCCCGCGCAATCTGAACGGATTGCCCGGGCTCCCGACCCCTGCGGAACTTCTGCTCGTTATGGGAGTGGTGGGCCTGTCCCTGACCCGGGGCAGGCGTTCGCACGGACTGAGGAGTGGATGTGGGGGATTTGGCCGTCGGCGCACGATCCGGACACGATGAGCCCGAGAAGAGGGCCGACGGGGCCTTCGGCGACGACACGGCGGGTGGCGACGTGACGGGTGACGAGCAGGCGCAGCCGCCGGGCGGCGGCACGCCGGGCGAGGGCGACGACGAAGCGGTCCGCGGACCCGGCAGGCCCCCGAAGAAGCCGCGTTCCTTCTGGAAGGAACTGCCCCTCCTCGTCGGCATCGCCCTGGTGCTCGCCCTGCTGATCAAGACCTTCCTGGTGCAGGCGTTCTCGATCCCCTCGGAATCGATGATGAACACGCTCCAGAAGGGCGACCGGGTACTCGTCGACAAACTGACCCCCTGGTTCGGCTCCGAGCCCGAGCGCGGCGAGGTCGTCGTCTTCCACGACCCGGGCGGCTGGCTGGAGGGCCAGGAGGCCCCCAAGCCGAACGTCGTGCAGAAGTTCCTCAGCTTCATCGGCCTCATGCCCTCCGCCGAGGAGAAGGACCTCATCAAGCGCGTCATCGCGGTCGGCGGCGACACCGTCTCCTGCAAGGAGGGCGGCAAGGTCGTCCTCAACGGCGTGGCGCTGGACGAGAGCGCGTACCTCGCCCCCGGCGCGGTGCCCTGTCAGGACTCCTTCGGTCCGATCAAGGTCCCCGAGGACCGGATCTGGGTCATGGGCGACAACCGGCAGAACTCCCTGGACTCCCGCTTCCACCAGCAGCTCCCCGGCGGCGGCACCGTCTCGAACGACGAGGTCGTGGGCCGCGCCGTCGTGGTCGCCTGGCCGGTCACCCGCTGGGCCACGCTCCCCGTCCCCGACGTCTTCGACCAGCCCGCGCTCAACAAGGCCATGGCCGCCGCCCCCCTCGGAGCGGCCGGTCTCGCCGGAGCGCTCCCGCTGGTGCTGTGGCGTCGGAAGAAGCAGGCGGCACGGCATACCGCCGAGTAGTGACCCGCGGGTAGGGTGCCGTCCCGGACCGTCGACAGACCCGCGGTCCGCCGACAGACCTGCGGGGTGCGCACATGAGCGGAACCATACGGACCAAGGGCGGCCGCGGCCGCCTCGGCAGCGTGCTGTCGGGGCTGGCCGTGGCCGTCGGCTGTGTGCTGTTCCTCGGCGGATTCGTCTGGGGGGCCGTGCTCTACCAGCCGTACACCGTCCCCACCGACTCCATGACCCCGACCCTCGACGTCGGGTCCAAGATCCTCGCCCAGCGGATCGACGGCGACGAGGTGCGGCGCGGCGACGTCGTCGTCTTCGACGACCCCCTCTGGGGTTCCTCACCCATGGTCAAGCGGGTCGTCGCCGTCGGCGGCGACACCGTCGCCTGCTGCGACCGGGACGGGCGGCTCACCGTCAACGGCGCGCCCGTCGACGAGCCGTACCTGCGATCCGGCTCCGGTGGCCGCACGACCGCCTCGGGCCGGGAGTTCTCCGTGACCGTCCCCCCGGGCAACCTCTTCCTGCTCGGCGACGACCGGCACATCTCGATGGACTCCCGCTCGCACATGGAGGACGCCGGTCGGGGCTCCGTGCCCCGCTCCATGGTCGTCGGCAGGGTCGACGCCGTCGTCTGGCCCGCCAAGGGGCTCCTGGAGCCGCCCACGGGCTTCGCCGGCCTCCCGGGCGGCATCTCGCGGCCGGGCCCCTTCGAAGCGCTCCTCACGGCCGTCGTGGCCGGCACCGTCCTGATCCTGGGGGGATCGGCGTACGGGCCGGTGGCGCGCCGCCTGACCCGCCGCGGGTCCGACGGGGCGAAGCCGGGCGCGCGCGAGAGGGTGGAGGCATGACGGACACGGAGACCCCGGAGCCGGGGGCTGCGCCTCCGGGACCCGCGCCGGAGGCGGTGCTTTCGGCGGGTCCGGAACCCGCGCCGGAGGCGGCGTTTTCGGCGGGTCGGGAACCCGCGCCGGAGGCGGGCTCCGGGCGGCGGCGGGTCGCCCGCGTCATCCTGCTCGACCCGGACGACCGCATCCTGCTCCTGCACGGCCACGAGCCCGACGACCCGGACGACGCCTGGTGGTTCACCCCCGGCGGCGGCGTGGAGGGCGACGAGACCCGGGAGGAGGCGGCACTGCGCGAACTCGCCGAGGAGACCGGCATCACCGAGGTCGACCTCGGCCCCGTGCTCTGGAAGCGGTACTGCTCCTTCCCCTTCGACGGGCGCCGCTGGGACCAGGACGAGTGGTACTACCTGGCCCGCGTCCGCGGGACGGAGGCCCCGACCCGGCCGCGGGCCCTCACGGAACTGGAGACCCGCAGCCTCGCGGGGCTGAGATGGTGGACCTCCGCCGAACTGTCGGCGGCCCGTGAGACGGTGTACCCGACCAGGCTCGCCGAGCTGCTGCGCACGCTGCTCGACGAGGGACCTCCGGGTGCGCCGGTGGTTCTCGCCCCGGAAATCGTTTAGGGGCGCGTACGGCTGGCGCACAATAGGGGGACGCACGGCTGAAGGGGAACATGCCATGAGCGCCGAGGACCTCGAGAAGTACGAGACCGAGATGGAGCTGAAGCTCTACCGGGAGTACCGCGACGTCGTCGGGCTGTTCAAATACGTGATCGAGACCGAGCGGCGCTTCTACCTCACCAACGACTACGAGATGCAGGTGCACTCGGTGCAGGGCGAGGTGTTCTTCGAGGTCAGCATGGCCGACGCCTGGGTCTGGGACATGTACCGGCCCGCCAGGTTCGTCAAGCAGGTCCGCGTCCTGACCTTCAAGGACGTGAACATCGAGGAGCTCAACAAGAGCGACCTCGAACTCCCCGGCAGCTGAGGCCGCCGCCCGCGCCCCACCGGCCCGAATCACCCTCAGGGGTGATCGGGTTCTCCACAGCCCCCCGGCCCTCCACAGCGTCGCACGCGGTCCGCCGCACCCCGTCACAGTCGGTGACGGAGGTGGTACCGCATGAACAGGACCCAAGCCCTCGGACGGTACGGAGAGGAGCTGGCGACCCGCCGGCTCACCGCGACCGGCATGCACATCCTCGCCCGCAACTGGCGCTGCGGCCGGACCGGCGAGATCGACATCGTCGCCCGCGACGGCGACACCCTCGTCATCTGCGAGGTCAAGACCCGGCGCGACGGCCCCTACGAGCACCCGATGGCCGCCGTCACCCCCCGCAAGGCCGAACGGCTCCGCCGCCTCGCCGCCTGCTGGCTCGACCGCAACGACACCCCGGCCCCCGCCGGCGGCGTCCGCATCGACCTCGTCGGCATCGTCCTGCCGCGCAAGGGCGCCCCCGTCCTCACCCACGCCCAGGGGGTGGCCTGATGGGATTCGCCCGCACCTGCTCCGTCGCCCTCGTCGGCGTCGAAGGCGTCGTCGTCGAGGTCCAGGCCGACCTCGAACCCGGCGTCGCCGCCTTCGCCCTCGTCGGCCTCCCCGACAAGAGCCTCAGCGAGAGCCGCGACCGGGTCCGCGCCGCCGTCGTCAACTCCGGCGCCGAATGGCCCCAGAAGAAGCTGACCGTCGGCCTCAGCCCGGCATCCGTCCCCAAGGGCGGCAGCGGATTCGACCTCGCCGTCGCCGCGGCGGTCCTCGGCGCCGCCGAGCGGATCGACCCGCGCACCATCGCCGACCTCGTCCTCATCGGCGAACTCGGCCTCGACGGACGCGTCCGACCCGTCCGCGGCGTCCTGCCCGCCGTCCTCGCCGCCGCCGAAGCCGGATACGGCCAGGTCGTCGTCCCCGAACAGACCGCCGGCGAGGCCTCCCTCGTCCCCGGCGTCTCCGTCCTCGGCGTCCGCACCCTCCGCCAGCTGATCGCCGTCCTCACCGACGAACCCGTCCCCGACGAGGAGGCCTGCGAGGAGGGCCGACCCGACGCCATGCTCGCCGGACTCCTCGTCCCCGGCGCCGGCATCGGCACCGGACTCGCCGCCGAACCCGCCGAAGGCCCCGACCTCGCCGACGTCGCCGGCCAGCACCGGGCCCGCCTCGCCCTGGAGGTCGCCGCGGCGGGCGGCCACCACCTGCTCCTCTCCGGCCCGCCGGGCGCGGGAAAGACCATGCTGGCCGAGCGCCTCCCCGGCATCCTCCCGCCCCTCACCCGACAGGAATCCCTGGAAGTCACCGCCGTCCACTCCGTCGCCGGCATCCTCCCGCCCGGCGAACCCCTCGTCCGCCGCGCCCCCTACTGCGCACCCCACCACTCCGCCACCATGCAGTCCCTCGTCGGCGGCGGAAACGGCCTCCCCAAACCCGGGGCCGTCTCCCTGGCCCACCGCGGCGTGCTCTTCCTCGACGAAGCCCCCGAGTTCTCCGGCAAGGTCCTCGACGCACTGCGCCAGCCCCTCGAATCCGGGCACGTCGTCATCGCCCGCGCCGCCGGCGTCGTCCGCCTCCCCGCCCGCTTCCTCCTCGCCCTCGCCGCCAACCCCTGCCCCTGCGGCCGGCACACGCTGTACGGCGCCGGATGCGAATGCCCCGCCTCCCTCGTCCGCCGCTACCAGGCACGGCTCTCCGGGCCCCTGCTCGACCGCGTCGACCTCCGCGTGGAAGCCGAACCCGTCACGCGCGCCGACCTCCTCGGACAGGGCGGCCGGGGCGAGACCACCGCCACCGTCGCCGCCCGGGTCCACGACGCCCGGGCCAGGGCCGCCGCCCGTCTCGCCGACACCCCCTGGAGGGTGAACAGCGAGGTCCCCGGACACGAGCTCCGCACCCGCCACCTCGCCGCACCCGGCGCCCTCGCCGCCGCCGAGCGCGACGTCGAACGCGGACTGCTCACCGCCCGCGGCCTCGACCGCGTCCTCCGCGTGGCCTGGACCGTCGCCGACCTCGCCGGACACGACCGACCCGACAGCCAGGACATCGCCCTCGCCCTCGAACTGCGCACCGGCGTGGCCCGAGGCGTGCCCGTCGGAGCGGGAGAGCCCGCATGACCCCCGACCCCGCCCCCACCGCCCCGAGCGACTCCACCGCTCCCGCCACTTCCACCGCCCCGAGCGCGCCCACCGCTCCCGCCGTCCCCACCGACGAACGGCTGGCCCGTGCCACCCTCAGCCGCGCCGTCGAACCCGGCGACGAGCACGCCGGCCGGTGGCTCCGTCAGTACGGCGCCACCGGCTTCCTCGACCGCCTGCTCCACGCCGGGGACGGAGCCGCCCCCTTCCCCGGCACCGGAGCCAAACGCGTCGCCTCCTGGCGACGACGCGCCACCGACGCCCGCCCCGGCCACGACCTCGACGCCGTCCACGGCCTCGGCGGCCGCTTCCTCGTCCCCGGCGACCCCGAATGGCCACGTCAACTCGACGACCTCGGAGACTCCCGCCCCCTCGGCCTCTGGGTCCGAGGACCGGCCGACCTGCGCACCTGGGCCCTGCGCTCCGTCGCCCTCGTCGGCGCCCGCGCCTGCACCCCGTACGGCGCCCACACCGCCGCCGACCTCGCCGCCGGCCTCAGCCGGCAGGGCTGGGTCGTCGTCTCCGGAGCCGCCTACGGCATCGACGGCGCCGCCCACCGGGGCGCCCTCGCCGCCGACGGCGCCACCGTCGCCGTCCTCGCCTGCGGCGTCGACACCCCGTACCCCCGCGGTCACGACCGACTCATCCGACGCATCGCGGAACAGGGCCTCGTCATCAGCGAGTTGCCGCCCGACAGCCACCCCACACCCAGCCGCTTCATCCTCCGGAACCGCGTCATCGCCGCCCTCACCCGAGGCACGGTCGTCGTCGAGGCCCAGCACCGCAGCGGCTCCCTCGTCACCGCCCGCGCCGCCGGGCGCCTCGGCCGCCACACCATGGGCGTCCCCGGCCCCGTCACCAGCGCCCTCTCCGCCGGCGTCCACGAACTCCTGCGCGGCGACGCCACCCTCGTCACCGATGCCGACGAGATCGTCGAACTCGTCGGCGACATCGGCCAGCTCGCCCCCGCGCGCCGCGGCCCCCTCCTGCCCCGCGACCTCCTCGCCCCCGCCACCGCGCACGTCCTCGAAGCGGTCCCTGCCCGCGGCCCCACACCGACCACCGTCATCGCCCGCCGCGCCGGCACCACCCCCGACGACACCCTCGCCAAGCTGTACGAACTCCACTCGCTCGGCTTCGTCGAGCGTCACGGGGAGGGATGGAGGTTGACGAACACCGCGACAGAAGCGTCGAACGCGCGGCGAGGCGGTCCTTGACCCGGAGCATTCGGGTGAAAGGCTGACGGAGATGAACAACCGAGTTCTCCCGGCCGCGTCCGGGGGGCCGACACGCGCCACGGCCCCGGTTCGAAGATGTGGCCGACGGCCTCCACCCGGAGCGGCGCGATCCGCCGATGTTCGCGCACTGCGACGGCGCACTCACGCTACGCTCACGAGGATTCCCTCCAGGACACCTTTCAGGACACCCACTCCGACACACCCGACAGCAGAACGGCTCAAGGCGACGCATGCCCCAGCACACCTCCGGGTCTGACCGCGCTGCGGTGCCCCCAGCAGCCCGGGGCACCGTGCGACCGTCCGCACCGACCTCGCTCGACGAGCTGTGGCGCTCGTACAAGGACACCGGCGACGAGCGGCTGCGGGAGCAGCTGATCCTCCACTACTCACCGCTCGTCAAATACGTCGCGGGACGGGTCAGCGTGGGGCTGCCGTCCAACGTGGAGCAGGCCGACTTCGTCTCCTCCGGGGTCTTCGGCCTCATCGACGCCATCGAGAAGTTCGACGTCGAGCGCGCGATCAAGTTCGAGACGTACGCCATCACCCGCATCCGCGGCGCCATGATCGACGAGCTCCGTGCCCTGGACTGGATCCCGCGCTCGGTCCGCCAGAAGGCCCGCAACGTCGAGCGCGCCTACGCCACCCTCGAAGCCCAGCTCCGGCGCACCCCCTCCGAGAGCGAGGTCGCCGCGGAGATGGACATCACGCTGGAGGAACTGCACGCCGTCTTCAGCCAGTTGTCCCTGGCGAACGTGGTGGCCCTGGAAGAGCTGCTGCACGTCGGAGGCGAGGGCGGCGACCGCCTCTCCCTCATGGACACCCTCGAGGACACCGCCGCCGACAACCCCGTCGAGGTCGCCGAGGACCGCGAGCTGCGCCGACTGCTCGCCCGCGCCATCAACACGCTTCCCGAACGGGAGAAGACCGTCGTCACGCTCTACTACTACGAGGGCCTGACCCTCGCCGAGATCGGCCACGTCCTCGGCGTCACCGAGAGCCGCGTCAGCCAGATCCACACCAAGTCCGTCCTGCAGCTCCGCGCCAAGCTGGCCGACGTCGGGCGCTGACCTTGCGGGCCGGTCGTACAGTGGAGCCGTGCCCAGGATTCGAGCGGCCTCGGTGGCCGAGCACCGGACGATGCAGCGCGGCGCCCTCCTGGACGCCGCGCGTTCCCTGCTGTCCGAGGGGGGTACGGAGGCGCTGACCTTCCCCGCCCTCGCCGAGCGCACGGGCCTGGCCCGCTCGTCGGTCTACGAGTACTTCCGGTCCCGCGCCGCCGTCGTCGAAGAGCTCTGCGCCGTCGACTTCCCCGTCTGGGCCGCCGAGGTCGAGGCCGCCATGGCCGGCGCGGAGACGCCGCACGGCAAGGTCGAGGCGTACGTCCGCACCCAGCTCGACCTGGTCGGGGACCGGCGCCACCGGGCGGTCGTCGCCATCTCGGCGAGCGAACTGGACGACGGCGCCCGCGAGAAGATCCGCGCGGCCCACGGCGGACTCGTCACCATGATCGTCGAAGCCCTCGCCGCCCTGGGTCAGCCCCAGCCCCGCCTGGGCGCCATGCTGCTCCAGGGCGTCGTCGACGCCGCCGTCCGCCGCATCGAGCTCGGCGCGGCCGAGGATCCCGCGGACATCGCCGAGGCGGCGGTCACGATGGCCCTCCACGGCGTCGCCGGCCCCCAGGCCTGACCGATCAATCAGCGGGGGGGGATCCCCCCCCCGCCCCCTCCCCCCACCCCTCCCTCCCCTCTCCCCCGCCCCTCCAGTTCGTGATCAGTTTCTGAGGGGGAGCAGGCGTGACGGGGGCCTCCTCGTCAGGAGGAGGGGGTTCAGGTACTCCTCGCCCCTGAGGAGGCCCCAGTGGAGGCAGGACGCCGGGCAGTGGGTGCCCTCCGCGACCCGGGCGATCGGTGTGCCCGGCGACACCCGGGTGCCGGGTGGTACCAGGGGGGTCACCGGGGTGAAGGTGGTGCGCAGCGGGGGAGTGCCGGTGCCCGGGAGGGTCAGGGTGACGGCGCCGCGGCCGCCCACCGGGCCCGCGAAGGCGATCGTGCCCGCGGCCGGGGCGAGCACCGGGGTGCCCGGGGGTGCGGCGAGGTCGACGCCGCGGTGACCGGCGGCGTACGGGCCGGGCGGGGGCTGCCAGCCGCGGAGGATCTCCGGCGGGGGAGGGCCCACCGGCCACAGGAGGGCCACGGCGAGGAACACGGTCGTCAGATGCATGGGGGAAGACTCTCCCGGCCGTGCGGGCCGGGAGGGGCGCGGGCGGTATCTGTGGATCGCTCGCCCGTTGTGGACAGCGTCGTCACCCAGTGCTCCCGGGGTCCCGTACACTTCCTATGGCGACTCGGGTCACCGGGTCGACTTCGCACGCCCCGCCATCCTTCCTCGAGGCGGGTGGCAGCGCCTTTCGGTCCTTCGCGGCACGGCGCGCCGGGGCGTCAGGAACACAACCGAGAAACTCAAGGAGATACGGCCATGGCCGTCGTCACGATGCGGGAGCTGCTGGAGAGCGGCGTCCACTTCGGTCACCAGACCCGTCGCTGGAACCCGAAGATGAAGCGCTTCATCTTCACCGAGCGCAACGGCATCTACATCATCGACCTGCTCCAGTCGCTGTCGTACATCGACCGCGCCTACGAGTTCGTCAAGGAGACCGTCGCGCACGGCGGCTCCATCATGTTCGTCGGTACGAAGAAGCAGGCCCAGGAGGCCATCGCCGAGCAGGCGACGCGTGTCGGCATGCCGTACGTCAACCAGCGTTGGCTCGGTGGCATGCTCACCAACTTCTCCACCGTCTACAAGCGTCTGCAGCGCCTCAAGGAGCTCGAGCAGATCGACTTCGAGGACGTCGCCGCCTCGGGTCTCACCAAGAAGGAGCTCCTGGTCCTCTCCCGCGAGAAGGCCAAGCTGGAGAAGACCCTCGGTGGTATCCGCGAGATGCAGAAGGTGCCGAGCGCCGTCTGGATCGTCGACACCAAGAAGGAGCACATCGCCGTCGGTGAGGCGCGCAAGCTCCACATCCCGGTCGTCGCGATCCTCGACACCAACTGCGACCCCGACGAGGTCGACTACAAGATCCCGGGCAACGACGACGCGATCCGCTCCGTCACCCTGCTCACCCGCGTGATCGCCGACGCCGTCGCCGAGGGCCTCATCGCCCGTTCCGGCGCCGCGACCGGCGACTCGAAGCCGGGCGAGAAGGCCCAGGGCGAGCCGCTCGCCGAGTGGGAGCGCGACCTGCTCGAGGGCGAGAAGAAGGCCGACGAGGCCGAGGCCCCCGCCGCCGAGGCCGCCCCGGCCGAGGCCGAGGCTGCTCCGGCCGAGGCCGAGGCTGCCGCCGAGGCTCCGGCCGCGGACGCCGAGCAGGCCTGACCCTCCAGGACCTTCGGGTGACGACGGCGGGGGCCCACGAAGCCCCCGCCGTCCACCCGTGGACCCGCCCGATCTTTCAGACTTCGAGAGAGAAACAGACTCATGGCGAACTACACCGCCGCTGACGTCAAGAAGCTCCGCGAGCTCACCGGCGCCGGCATGATGGACTGCAAGAAGGCCCTGGACGAGGCCGACGGCAACGTCGACAAGGCCGTCGAGGCGCTCCGCATCAAGGGTCAGAAGGGCGTCGCCAAGCGCGAGGGCCGCTCTGCCGAGAACGGCGCCGTGGTCTCCCTCATCGCCGACGACAACACCTCCGGCGTCCTCGTCGAGCTGAAGTGCGAGACGGACTTCGTCGCCAAGGGTGACAAGTTCCAGGCCGTCGCCGCCGAGCTGGCCAAGCACGTCGCCGCCACCGCCCCGGCCGACCTGGAGGCGCTGCTCGCCTCCGAGATCGAGGCCGGCAAGACCGTGCAGGCGTACGTCGACGAGGCCAACGCCAACCTCGGCGAGAAGATCGTCCTGGACCGCTTCGCGCAGTACGCCGACGGCTTCGTCTACGCGTACATGCACCGCACGATGCCGGACCTCCCGCCGCAGATCGGTGTCCTCGTCGAGTTCGACAAGGCCGCCGCCGAGGTCGCCAAGGGTGTCGCCCAGCACATCGCCGCCTTCGCGCCGAAGTACCTCACCCGTGAGGACGTCCCGGCCGAGGTCGTCGAGACCGAGCGTCGCGTCGCCGAGGAGACCACCCGCGCCGAGGGCAAGCCCGAGGCCGCGCTCCCGAAGATCGTCGAGGGTCGCGTGAACGGCTTCTTCAAGGACGCGACGCTGCTCGGCCAGCCGTACGCCCTTGACAACAAGAAGTCCGTCCAGCAGATCCTGGACGAGGCCGGTGTCACCCTGAAGCGCTTCACCCGCATCAAGGTCGGCATCTGAGTCCGTACGCGAACGCGACGGACACCGGACCCCGGTAGGGTCTGAAGCAGTCGTCCGCGCACGCGCAGGACGACCGCAGATCTGACGAGGAGGCCATTGCCGTACGGGATACCGCGAGGACCCAAGGCAATGGCCTCCTTCGTATGTGCACGAGGAGATCTCCATGAACCAGGGCGCCGTACAGGGCGACGACAACAACGGCAAGAAGGCCGGCCGCTACATGCTGAAGCTGTCCGGAGAAGCCTTCTCCGGCGGTACCGGCCTGGGTGTCGACCCCGACGTCGTGCACGCCATCGCGCGTGAGATCGCGGCCGTCGTCCGCGACGGCGCGGAGATCGCGATCGTGATCGGCGGCGGCAACTTCTTCCGCGGCGCCGAGCTCCAGCAGCGCGGCATGGACCGGGCCCGCTCCGACTACATGGGCATGCTCGGCACGGTGATGAACTGCCTCGCCCTCCAGGACTTCCTGGAGAAGGAGGGCATCGACTCCCGGGTCCAGACCGCCATCACGATGGGCCAGGTCGCCGAGCCGTACATTCCGCTGCGCGCCGTGCGCCACCTGGAGAAGGGCCGCGTGGTCATCTTCGGTGCCGGCATGGGCATGCCGTACTTCTCCACCGACACGACCGCCGCGCAGCGGGCCCTCGAGATCGACGCCGAGGCCCTGCTCATGGGCAAGAACGGTGTCGACGGGGTCTACGACTCCGACCCGAAGACCAACCCGGACGCGGTCAAGTTCGACGCGCTCGAGTACGGCGAGGTGCTCTCCCGCGACCTCAAGGTCGCCGACGCCACCGCCATCACCCTGTGCCGGGACAACGACCTCCCGATCCTCGTCTTCGAACTGCTCACCGAGGGCAATATCGCTCGCGCGGTGAAGGGTGAGAAGATCGGCACGCTCGTGAGCGACCAGGGCACCCGGGCCTGACCCGAACCGGGGAACCGCCCCGCAAGGGGATGGACAGAGCCCTGCCGGTCGTACACCGTGCAGGACACAACGCGACGACACGCAGGAGCAAGTGGTGATCGAAGAGACCCTCCTCGAGGCCGAGGAGAAGATGGAGAAGGCCGTCGTGGTCGCCAAGGAGGACTTCGCCGCGATCCGCACCGGCCGTGCGCACCCGGCGATGTTCAACAAGATCGTGGCCGACTACTACGGTGCCATCACCCCCATCAACCAGCTGGCGTCCTTCTCCGTCCCGGAGCCGCGCATGGCCGTGGTGACGCCGTTCGACAAGAGCGCCCTGCGCAACATCGAGCAGGCGATCCGGGACTCGGACCTCGGGGTCAACCCGAGCAACGACGGCAACATCATCCGGGTGGTGTTCCCCGAGCTGACCGAGGAGCGCCGCCGGGAGTACATCAAGGTCGCCAAGGGCAAGGCCGAGGACTCGAAGATCTCGATCCGCTCGGTGCGCCGCAAGGCCAAGGAGACCATCGACAAGCTCGTCAAGGACGGCGAGGTCGGCGAGGACGAGGGCCGCCGCGCCGAGAAGGAGCTCGACGACACCACCGCGAAGTACGTGGCGCAGGTGGACGAGCTGCTCAAGCACAAGGAAGCCGAGCTGCTCGAGGTCTGATGAACGACTCTTCCTGGGGGGCCCCGGCCGGTTCCGGCCGTGGGGGACCCGACCAGGGGCCTGCCCCGGCGGGTCCCGCATACGATAGGCATCAGGCGGCGCAGACTCGGCCCATGCCCATCGTGCCCGACGTTCCCGCCGGCGGATTCCAGGACGGTCACGGCCGGGGGGCCGCTCACCCGAGCGGTCCCCTGTTCCGCGACGAGACGCCGCACGAGCACCCGCAGGAGCCCATGTCCAGCCCCACCCCGCCTCCGCCGCCCCGGCAGAAGAAGAGCGCGGGCCGTGACCTGGGTGCGGCCATAGGGGTCGGGGTCGGTCTCGGTGCCGTCATCATCGCGTCGCTGTTCATCTGGAAGCCGGCGTTCGTCGGAGTGATAGCGGTCGCCGTGGTCGTCGGCCTGTGGGAACTCACCTCCCGCCTCCAGGAGCGCAAGGCGATCAGGGCTCCGCTGGTCCCGCTCGCGGTCGGCGGCGCGGCAATGGTCGTCGCCGGCTACGTCCGGGGCCCCGAGGGCGCCTGGGTGGCGATGGCGCTGACGGCGCTCGCGGTGCTCGTCTGGCGGATGACGGAGCCGCCCGAGGGCTACCTGAAGGACGTCACGGCGGGGGTGTTCGCCGCGTTCTACGTGCCGTTCCTGGCGACCTTCGTGGCGCTGCTGCTGGCCGCGGACGACGGGCCGCAGCGGGTGCTGACCTTCCTGATCCTGACGGTGGTCAGCGACACCGGGGCGTACGCGATCGGCTGGCGCTTCGGCAAGCACAAGCTGGCCCCGCGGATCAGCCCCGGCAAGACCCGGGAGGGTCTGGTCGGCGCGGTGACGTTCGCGATGGCGGCGGGCGCGCTGTGCATGGAGTTCCTGATCGACGGCGGTCTCTGGTGGCAGGGCCTGATCCTCGGTCTGGCGGTGGCGGCGAGCGCGACGCTCGGCGACCTCGGCGAGTCCATGATCAAGCGCGACCTGGGCATCAAGGACATGGGCACGCTGCTGCCGGGGCACGGCGGCATCATGGACCGACTGGACTCGCTGCTCCCGACGGCGCCGGTGGTGTGGCTGCTGCTGGCGTTGTTCGTGGGAACGGCCTGACCGGCGGTTTCGTGGAGAAGGGCCCGCCGTCCGGTTGACGGCGGGCCCTTCTCCGTACGTCTGCGACACTGGTAGCACCATGCCCAAGCCCGGAGAACTCACTTTCGTCGCCCCCCGCGGAGCCAAGAAGCCGCCGCGGCACCTGGCCGACCTCTCGCCCGCCGAGCGGAAGGAGGCCGTCGCCGCGATCGGCGAGAAGCCCTTCCGCGCCAAGCAGCTGTCCACGCACTACTTCGCGCGGTACGCGCACGACCCCGCCGAGTGGACCGACATCCCGGCCGCCTCGCGGGAGAAGCTGGCCGGGGAGCTGCTGCCCGACCTGATGTCCGTGGTGCGGCACATCTCGTGCGACGACGACACCACCCGCAAGACCCTGTGGCGGCTGCACGACGGCACGCTCGTGGAGTCGGTGCTCATGCGCTACCCGGACCGGGTGACCATGTGCATCTCCTCGCAGGCCGGCTGCGGGATGAACTGTCCGTTCTGCGCGACCGGGCAGGCGGGGCTCGACCGGAACCTGTCGACCGCCGAGATCGTGCACCAGATCGTGGACGGGATGCGGGCCCTTCGGGACGGGGAGGTGCCCGGGGGGCCGGCGCGGCTCTCCAACATCGTGTTCATGGGCATGGGCGAGCCGCTCGCCAACTACAAGCGCGTGGTCGGGGCGATCCGCAGGCTGACGGACCCCGAGCCGGACGGGCTCGGGCTCTCGCAGCGCGGCATCACCGTCTCCACCGTCGGTCTCGTGCCCGCGATGCTCCGCTTCGCCGACGAGGGCTTCAAGTGCCGGCTCGCGGTCTCGCTGCACGCGCCCGACGACGAGCTGCGCGACACCCTGGTGCCGGTCAACACGCGCTGGAAGGTCCGCGAGGTCCTCGACGCGGCCTGGGAGTACGCGGAGAAGTCCGGGCGCCGGATCTCCATCGAGTACGCCCTCATCCGGGACATCAACGACCAGGCCTGGCGCGGCGACCTGCTGGGCCGGCTGCTCAAGGGCAAGCGGGTGCACGTCAACCTGATCCCGCTGAACCCGACGCCCGGCTCGAAGTGGACGGCGTCCCGCCCGGAGGACGAGAAGGCCTTCGTCGAGGCGATCGCCCGCCACGGCGTGCCGGTGACCGTGCGGGACACCCGCGGTCAGGAGATCGACGGTGCCTGTGGACAGCTCGCGGCCACCGAGCGCTGACCTTGTAGTCTGAGCTCGAACACATCTCCATATTCCGACAGGGGAGCGCCACAGCGCTGAGAGTGCGGTAACCGTAGACCGCAGACCCTCTGAACCTCGCCCAGGTCATTCTGGGTAGGAAGTTCGGTCGTAACTCAAGCTGTTGCGCCCTGCCCGCGTCCCCGGACGCGGGCGGGGCCGCGTCTCTTCCTGGTCACACCCAGGAGGAATCTCAGTGAGCATCAAGAAGGCCGCCGCCGTCGCGATCGTCGCGGCGCTCGGCGTCACCGGCCTGGCCGCGTGCGGCAGCGAGGACGCCCCGGCGGCGGGCAAGAGCGGCGCGCCCGCGTCCAGGAGCGTCACCCTCGTGAGCCACGACTCCTTCAACGCCTCCAAGGAGGTGCTGGCGGACTTCACCGAGCGGACCGGCTTCACCGTCAAGGTGCTGAAGAGCGGCGACGCCGGCGAGGCCGTCAACAAGGAGATCCTGACCAAGGGCTCTCCGCAGGGCGACGTCTTCTTCGGCGTCGACAACACGCTGCTGTCCCGCGCCCTCGACAACGGGATCTTCGTCCCGTACGAGGCGAAGGGCCTGGACCGGGTCCCGGCCGCGTACCGGCTCGACGGGGAGCACCGGGTCACCCCGATCGACTCCGGCGATATCTGTGTCAACTACGACAAGAAGTACTTCGCGGACAAGAAGCTGGCGCCGCCGGTCACCTTCGACGACCTCGCGAAGCCGGCGTACAAGGACCTGCTGGTGGTGGAGAACCCCGAGCGGTCCTCCCCGGGCCTCGGTTTCCTGCTCGGCACGGCCGCGAAGTACGGCGACGGGGGCTGGCAGGACTACTGGAAGAAGCTCAGGGCCAACGGCGTGAAGACCGTCGACAGCTGGGAGCTCGCCTACAACCAGGAGTTCTCCGGCTCGGCCGGCGGCAGGCAGGCCAAGGGCGACCGGCCGCTGGTCGTGTCGTACGCCTCCAGCCCCCCGGTCGAGGTGCTCTACGGCGAGCCGCAGCCGAAGGTGGCGCCCACCGGCGTCTCCACCGGCACCTGCTTCCGGCAGACCGAGTTCGCGGGCCTGCTGAACGGCGCGAAGAACCCCGAGGGCGGCAAGGCGCTGATCGACTTCCTGATCTCCAAGGAGTTCCAGGAGGACATGCCGCTCCAGATGTTCGTCAACCCGGTGGCGAAGGACGCGGCCCTGCCGGAGCTGTTCACCGAGCACGGCGTGGTGATCGAGAAGCCGGAGACCATGGCGCCCGAGAAGATCGCCGAGAAGCGTGACCCGTGGATCCGGCAGTGGTCGTCGCTCGTCCTGAAGTAGCACGTCCCGGCGTGAGGCGCGACCTCCGGGGGAGCGCGACGAGGCTGGGGCTGATGGCCCTGCCCGTCGCGTTCTTCGGGATCTTCTTCGCCTGGCCCGTCGTGTCCATCGTGGACCGGGGGCTCCGCCCCGACGGCACCTGGCGGTTCGGCCGGATCGGCGAGACGCTGAGCCGGCCGGACGTCCTCGACGTGCTCGGCTTCACCGTCTGGCAGGCGCTCGCCTCCACCGGCCTCACCCTCCTGGTGGCGCTGCCGGGGGCGTACGTCTTCGCCCGTTTCGACTTTCCCGGCAAGGGCGTGCTGCGGGCCGTCGTCACGGTGCCGTTCGTGCTGCCGACCGTCCTCGTCGGCACGGCGTTCCTGGCGCTCGTCGGCCGGGGCGGGCTCACCGACGAGTTGTGGGGGGTGCGGCTCGACACCGGCGTGTGGGCGATCCTCCTCGCGCACGTCTTCTTCAACTACGCGGTCGTCGTCCGGACCGTCGGCGGCCTCTGGTCGCAGCTCGACCCGCGCCAGGAGGAGGCCGCCCGGGTCCTCGGCGCCTCGCGCTGGACGGCCTGGCGGACGGTGACGCTGCCCGCGCTCGTGCCGGCGGTGGCGGCGGCCGCCCTGATGGTCTTCCTCTTCACCTTCACCTCCTTCGGCGTCGTGCAGATCCTCGGCGGGGACGCGTACTCCACGCTGGAGGCCGAGATCTACCGGCAGACCGCCCGGCTGCTCGACCTGCCGACGGCGGCGGTGCTCACGCTCGTCCAGTTCGTCGCCGTCGGGGCGATCCTGGGCGTGCACGCCTGGACGGTACGGCGGCGGGAGACCGCCCTGCGGCTCGTGGCGCCGGAGCGGACCGCGCGCCGGCCGCGCGGCGCCGGTCAGTGGGCGCTGCTCGGCGGCGTCCTCCTCTCGGTGACGCTGCTGATCCTGCTGCCGCTGGGCGTCCTCGTGGAGCGTTCCCTCGCCGGGCCGCACGGGTACGGGTTCGGCTACTACCGGGCGCTCGGCTCGCTCGACGAGTCCGGGACCTTCCTCGTCCCGCCGCTGGAGGCGATCGGGAACTCGCTGCGGTACGCGGTGGCCGCCACCGCCGTCGCGGTGCTGATCGGCGGGCTCGCGGCGGCGGCGCTCACGAGGCGGGCCGGGCGCCTCACCCGGGGCTTCGACGCGCTGCTGATGCTGCCGCTCGGGGTCTCCGCCGTCACCGTCGGCTTCGGCTTCCTCATCACCCTCGACGAGCCGCCGCTCGACCTGCGGGCCAGCTGGATCCTCGTACCGCTCGCCCAGGCCCTGGTCGGCGTGCCCTTCGTCGTACGGACGATGCTGCCGGTCCTGCGCGCGGTGGACGAGCGGCTGCGCGAGGCGGCGGCCGTGCTCGGCGCGTCGCCCTGGCGGGCCTGGCGGGAGGTGGACCTGCCGCTGGTGCGGCGGGCGCTGCTCATCGCGGCCGGGTTCGCGTTCGCGGTGTCGCTCGGCGAGTTCGGGGCGACCGTGTTCATCGCCCGGCCCGACAGCCCGACGCTCCCGGTGGCGGTGGCCCGGCTGCTCGGCCGGCCCGGGGAGCTCAACTACGGCCAGGCGATGGCCCTCTCGACGATTCTGATGGTGGTGTGCGCGGTGTCCCTGCTGCTGCTCGAACGGCTCCGCACCGACCGGACCTCCGGGGAGTTCTGATGCTGTCGATCGAGGACGCGACCGTACGGTTCGGGGAGCGGGCCGTGCTCGACGCCGTGGACCTGGAGGTCGCCGAGCACGAGATCGTCTGTGTGCTCGGCCCGAGCGGCAGCGGCAAGTCCACGCTGCTGCGGGCCGTCGCCGGGCTCCAGTCGCTCGACGGCGGCCGGGTGCTGCTCGGCGGCGCCGACCAGGCCGGGGTGCCGGTGCACCGGCGGGGCGTCGGCCTGATGTTCCAGGACCACCAGCTCTTCCCGCAGCGGGACGTCGGCGGCAACGTCTCCTTCGGCCTGCGGATGCGGGGCGCGGGGAAGGCCGAGCAGGCGGAGCGGGTGCGGGAGCTGCTCGACCTCGTCGGCCTCCCCGGTGCCGAACGGCGGTCCGTCGCCGCGCTCTCCGGCGGCGAGCAGCAGCGGGTGGCGCTCGCCCGCGCGCTGGCGCCCCGGCCCCGGCTCCTGATGCTCGACGAGCCGCTCGGCCAGCTCGACCGGGGCCTGCGGGAGCGGCTCGTGGTGGAGCTGCGGCAGCTCTTCGGCCGGCTCGGGACGACGGTCCTGGCCGTCACCCACGACCAGGGCGAGGCCTTCGCGCTCGCCGACCGGCTCGTGGTCATGCGGGACGGCCGGATCGCCCAGTCGGGTGCGCCGGCCGAGGTGTGGCGGCGGCCCGCGTCGGAGTTCGTGGCGCGGTTCCTGGGCTTCGACAACGTGGTGGCGGCGCGGGTGACCGGTGCGGTCGCGCAGACGGCGTGGGGGAAGGTGCCGGTCCCGGACGGCTCCCCGGAGGGGGAGCGGCGGCTCCTCGTCCGTCCGGGCGGGGTGCGGCTCGTGGAGGACGGTCCCCTGTGGACGGTGGAGTCCCGGACCTTCCGGGGCAGCCGGGTCGTCGTACGGCTCCGTCCGGCCGGGGGGCCCGTGCTGGAGGCCGAGCTTCCGCTCCGGGAGGCGCCGGAGGAGGGCGCCGGGGTGGGCGTGGAGTTCCGGGCGGAGGACGTGGTGGTGCTGGGGGACGACGCTCCGTAGCGGGTGCGATGAGTTTTCCCCGCCGGGGGAGTCTCCTCGTCGTCCGTCGTCTTCTCGTCGACCACACAGGAGGAACAGCCGTGGACCAGTTGCTCAGAGTCCAGAACTTCATGGTCTCGTCCGACGGGTTCGGCACCGGTGAGGGCCAGAGCCTCGAGCGGCCGTTCGGGCACGCGGATCCCGGGGAGATGTTCTCCTGGGCGGGGGCCACGGCGAGCTGGCCGAACCGCACCGACCCCGGGGGCAGCCGCGGGCTCGACGACTACTTCACCCGGGACTTCGCACGGAACATCGGGGCCGAGATCATGGGCCGCAACAAGTTCGGTCCGCAGCGCGGGCCCTGGCGGGACGAGGAGTGGCGCGGCTGGTGGGGGGACGAGCCGCCGTTCCACACGCCCGTGTTCGTGCTGACCCACCATCCGCGCCCGTCGTTCACGCTCTCCGACACCACGTTCCACTTCGTCGACGCCGACCCCGCCACGGCGCTCGGGATGGCGCGGGAGGCGGCGCGGGGCAAGGACGTCCGGCTCGGTGGCGGAGCGACCACCATCCGGGAGTTCCTCGACGCCGACCTGGTCGACACCCTGCACGTCGCGGTGTCGCCGGTGAAGCTCGGGGCGGGGGTGAAGCTCTGGGACTCGCCCGACGAGCTGCTCGACCGCTTCCACCGCGACGTCGTGCCCAGCCCGGGCGGCACCGTCACGCACCACCTGTACTGGCGGAAGTGACGGCCGGCCCGCACCGGCCGCACGCCCGCCGGGCCGCCCGCCGGCAGGCGCGGGCGGCCCGGCGGCCCTGTGCGGGAGGCGGTTACTTCCCGAGGCGTTCCAGTGCCTCCGGGGCCTCGTCGATCGAGTCCACCAGGGCGATCCGGGCCGCCATCGGGCGGTCGGCGGCGAGGGCCTCCAGGAGGGGCCAGACCGGGAGGCGGGTGGTCCAGTGGGAGCGGTCCACCAGGACCATCGGGGTCGGCGCGCCCCGGGACCCGTAGTAGTTCGGGGTCGCGTCGTCGAAGATCTCCTGGACCGTGCCCGCCGCGCCCGGCAGGAAGACGACGCCCGCCGTCGAGCGGGCGAGGAGCCCGTCCTCACGGGTGGCGTTGGCGAAGTACTTGGCGATGCGGCCGGCGAAGGGGTTCGGCGGCTCGTGGCCGTAGAACCAGGTGGGGATGCCGACCGAGTCCCCGCCGCCCGGCCACCGGGCCCGGACCGCGAAGGCGGCGCGGGCCCAGTCCGTCACCGAGGGGGTGAAGGAGGGGACCCGGGCGAGCAGGTCGAGCGAGGAGGCGAGGGCCGCGTCGTCGAAGGGGGCGAGGTACGCGCCGAGGTTCGCCGCCTCCATCGCGCCCGGTCCGCCGCCGGTCGCCACGGTCAGCCCGGCGCGGGCCAGGGTCCTGCCGAGCCGGGCCGCACCCGCGTACGCCTCCGTGCCCCGGCCCGTCGCGTGCCCGCCCATGACGCCGACGACCCGGGACCCTTCGAGGAGTTCGTCGAGGGCGTCGGAGACGGCGTCGTCGTGCAGGGAGCGGAGCATCGAGGAGAGGATGTCGCCGTCGGCCCTGGTCCGGCCGAACCAGGCGTACGTACGCGCGTCCGGCGTCCCCTGGTACCCGGCGTCGGCGATCCCCTCGAAGAGCTCCTCGGGCGTGTAGAGCCGTGCCCGGTAGGGGTCGAAGGGCAGTTCGGGGACGGGCGGGAAGACGAGGGCCCCGTCGGCGCGGACCTTGGCGGCGGCCTCCGGCTCCATGGGGCAGCCGAGGAAGACGGCGTCGGTGCCGACGGCGGTGAGCAGGGCGAAGGTCCGGTCGGTGAGGTCGACCGACTGGATCCGCCGGCCGGCGAGCGAGCCGGGCCGGGCGAGCGCCGCGTCGAACTCGGCGAGGGTGTGGATCTCGCGGCCGTGCCCGCGCGGTCCGGGCGGGCGGTGTGCCGGGGGGAGCGTCGCCATGGGCCCACGATAGGGGCCGCCGCGGGGGGCGGCCCCTGGGGGGTGCCTTGCCGGCCGGGCCGGGTTCAGCCCTTCAGCGGCAGGGCGGCCAGTTCCGCGACCGCCCAGGTCAGCGGGAGGAAGACGGCGAGCAGCGCGCCGGCGCGCAGCAGGGCCGCCGTGCGCAGGACGGTGGGTGGGGCGCCGATGCGCAGGAGCGCCTCGGTGGTGTGGGCGCGGCCCTGCCGGGACTCCAGCGCGGCGGTCAGGAGGGTGGCGGTGGTGCAGGCCAGGATCAGGGCCGCGCCGAGGCCGGTGAGCGGGCCGAAGGCCTCGGAGCCCCCGTCCGCCGCGTACAGCTCCGCCGCCGCGAGGGTTCCGGAGAGCACCGCGCTGACCACCCCGAGCGGTCGGCCGATGCGGCGGGACTCGTCCATCAGGACGCGGCCCGCGAGCAGCCGGGCGGCGCCGGGCCGGACGGCCTGGAGGAGCCGCCCGCAGCCGTGCGCGATGCCCGGGCCGGCCAGGGCGAGGCCCGCGGCGGTGAGGACCCAGCCGGCGAGGACGCCCGCGGGGTTGCCGTCGAAGCCTCCCGGCAGCGGGAGGCCGCTCCCGGAACCGCTCCGGCTCGCGTACGTCTCGACCGCGAGGCCGACCGCGACCAGGGCGACCCCCCAGGGCAGTCCGGACGGCGTCGTCCTCTCGGCGCCCTCCGGCGCGGCGGGCGCGGTGCGGGGCCGCAGCGCCAGGCCGGCCGCCGTGGCGGCGGCGACCGGCAGGACGGCGAGCAGGGTGAGGGCGGCCGCGAGGGGGACCGGCTGGTCGGCGGCGAGGAGCCCGGCGGCCGCCCCGTCGAAGGGCAGGCCCGTGATGTCGCCGCGCAGGTGCAGGTAGAACAGGAGCGCGACCGTGGAGCCGAGCGTGCAGGCGACGGCCGTCGAGGCGGCGGCGATCGCCGTGAGCCGGGCGGGGCCGAGGCCGACGGCGGAGAGCCCGGGGCGCGGCCGGGTGCTGGGGTCGGTGCGGGCCACGGCGACGGCGAACTGGACGGTGGCGGCGAGCGGCAGGGCGCACCAGAGCAGCCGCAGCACGGAGGCCGAGGACCGGTCGGGGTGCCCGACGGCGTATCCGAGGGTGCAGAGCAGGAGGAAGCCCACCCCCGCGGCCGCGGCGGCGACGAGGAGCCGGCGCGTCAGGACGAGGGGGTGGGTCCCGCGGGCTAGACGGAGAGCGAGCACGCCGCGACGCCCTCCGCCCCTGACGCCGGGGGTACGGCGGCGACCCTGCGTCCGTCGAGGAGGGTGACGGCACGGTCGGCGAGCGCCGCGACCTCGCCGTCGTGGGTGGCGAGGAGCACGGTGATGTCGTGCGAGCGGGCCGCGGCCGTGAGGGTGCGCAGGACCTGCGCGCCGTCGGCCCGGTGCAGGGTGGCGGTCGGTTCGTCGGCGAAGAGGACCGACGGGGTGGTGACCAGGGCGCGGGCGATCGCGATGCGCTGGCGCTGGGACTGGGTGAGGGCGTGCGGCCGCTTGCGGGCGCAGCCGCCGATGTCGAGGCGCTCCAGCCACTCCAGGGCGGCGGTCTTCGCGGCCCGGTGGGAGGTTCCGCGGAGCAGCAGCGGCAGGGCGGCGTTCTCCCAGCCGGTGAGCTCGGGGACGAGGCCGGGCTCGGGGTCGATCCAGCCGAAGCGGTCGCGCCGGAGCCGTTCGCGCTGGGCGGGGCCCAGGGTGTGCACGGGGCCGCTGTTGAACCAGACCTCGCCCTCCTGGGCGACGAGCTGGCCGGAGAGGCAGCGCAGGAGGGTGGTCTTGCCGCTGCCGCGGGGGCCGACGACGGCGAGGATCTCGCCCTCGCGGACGCCGAGGGAGACGCCGCTGAGCGCCTCCGAACCGCCCAGGGAGCAGTGCAGGGAACGCGCCCAGAGCACGTCGTTGTCCGGTGGGGCCATCGCGTACACCTCGATGATCGGATCCGATACTCGCTGAGGGCCTGTCCTGCGGATCAGGCCCTGCCCCCGTCCGGGGGAACGAAGGGACGGGCCTGTCGGTCACTCGGCACCGTAAGGATCCATATCCGGTTGTACGGACAGCACACGGCCCGGGCCGCCGCCATCCACTCGGATGGCGGCACGCCCGGGCCGTGGGGTCACGCCGTGAGGGCGGCGTGATGCTCGCTGTCGATCAGAGCTTCGTCCACGCCTCGGTGAGGGTGGCGCGGAGGATCTGCTCGATCTCGTCGAACGTGGACTGGTCGGCGATCAGCGGCGGGGCCAGCTGGATGACCGGGTCGCCACGGTCGTCGGCGCGGCAGTACAGACCGTTGTCGTACAGCGCCTTGGAGAGGAAGCCGTACAGGACGCGCTCCACCTCGTCGTCGTTGAAGGACTCCTTGGTGACCTTGTCCTTGACGAGCTCGATGCCGTAGAAGAAGCCGTTGCCGCGGACGTCGCCGACGATCGGCAGGTCGTGCAGCTTCTGCAGCGTCGAGAAGAAGTTGCCCTCCTGGTCCAGCACGTGCTGGTTCAGGCCCTCCTTGTCGAAGATGTCGAGGTTCGCCAGGGCCACGGCCGAGGAGACCGGGTGGCCGCCGAAGGTGTAGCCGTGCAGGAAGGTGTTGTCGCCCTTGTAGAACGGCTCCGCGATGCGGTCCGAGACGATGCAGGCGCCGATCGGGGAGTAGCCCGAGGTCATGCCCTTGGCGCAGGTGATCATGTCCGGCACGTAGCCGAACTTGTCACAGGCGAACATCGTGCCGAGGCGGCCGAAGGCACAGATCGTCTCGTCCGAGACGAGCAGCACGTCGTACTGGTCGCAGATCTCGCGGACGCGCTGGAAGTAGCCGGGCGGCGGCGGGAAGCAGCCGCCGGCGTTCTGCACCGGCTCCAGGAAGACGGCCGCGACGGTGTCGGGGCCCTCGAAGAGGATCTGCTGCTCGATCTGGTCGGCGGCCCAGCGGCCGAAGGCCTCGGGGTCGTCGCCGTGGATCGGGGCGCGGTAGATGTTGGTGTTCGGCACCTTGTGCGCGCCGGGGACCAGCGGCTCGAAGGGGGCCTTGAGGGCCGGCAGGCCGGTGATGGACAGGGCGCCCTGCGGGGTGCCGTGGTAGGCGACCGCACGCGAGATGACCTTGTACTTGGTGTGCTTGCCCTGCAGCTTGAAGTACTGCTTGGCGAGCTTCCAGGCGGTCTCGACGGCCTCGCCGCCACCGGTGGTGAAGAAGACCTTGTTGAGGTCGCCCGGCGCGTAGTTCGCGAGGCGCTCGGCGAGCTCGACGGCCTTGGGGTGCGCGTACGACCACACGGGGAAGAACGCGAGCTCCTGGGCCTGCTTGTACGCGACCTCGGCCAGCTCCTGGCGGCCGTGTCCGGCGTTGACCACGAAGAGACCCGCGAGACCGTCGAGGTAGCGCTTGCCCTTGTCGTCGAAGATGTAGGTGCCCTCACCACGCACGATGGTGGGAACGGGCGAGTTCTCGTACGACGACATGCGGGTGAAGTGCATCCACAGGTGGTCGTACGCGGTCTTGGAGAGGTCCTGGGTCACGGTTATCGAGTTCCCCACATATAGGTCTGCTTCTTGAGCTTGAGGTAGACGAAGCTCTCGGTGGAGCGCACGCCGGGAAGGGTGCGGATGCGCTTGTTGATCACATCCAGCAGGTGATCGTCGTCCTCGCAGACGATCTCCACCATCAGATCGAAGGAGCCCGCGGTCATCACCACGTACTCGCACTCGGCCATGGCCGTCAGTGCCTCCGCGACCGGATCCAGGTCACCCTCGACGTTGATGCCGACCATCGCCTGCCGTCGGAACCCCACGGTGAGGGGGTCGGTGACGGCGACGATCTGCATGACGCCCTGGTCGAGCAGCTTCTGGACGCGCTGTCTCACGGCCGCTTCGGAGAGGCCGACGGCCTTTCCGATGGCGGCGTAGGGACGGCGACCGTCCTCCTGGAGCTGCTTGATGATCGCCAGGGAGACGGCGTCGATCGTCGGGGACGAACCGGTTCCGGTTCTGGAGTCTGTGCTTCGACTGGCCACGCCTTCACTGTGCACCGAGATTGTCAGTCGTGCAAGCCCGGACTGATGAAATTCGTTGTGAAGAGCTCCGGATCTCACCGAATCCGAAGTTGAGGGGGGTCAGGGCTGTTGAAAGCGTCAGTGAAGCGATTAGGCTGGGGTGTCTCGCCCATCGGGACACCGCACAAGGATGTGCGAAGACAGAACGTGACAGGAGGGGTGGCAAGTGACCACCGAGCTGCGCCGGCTGCGTAACTACATCAACGGGGAGTTCCGCGACGCGGCCGACGGCCGCACCATCGACGTGGTCAACCCGGCCACCGGCGAGGTGTACGCCACCTCCCCGCTTTCCGGGCAGGCCGACGTCGACGCCGCCATGGAGGCCGCCGCGGCCGCCTTCCCCGCCTGGCGTGACAGCACGCCGTCCGAGCGCCAGAAGGTGCTCCTCAAGATCGCGGACGCCTTCGAGGAGCGCGCCGAGGAGCTCATCGCCGCCGAGGTCGAGAACACCGGCAAGCCGGTCGCCCTCACCGCCAGCGAAGAGATCCCGCCGATGGTGGACCAGATCCGCTTCTTCGCCGGTGCCGCCCGGCTGCTCGAGGGCCGCTCGGCCGGCGAGTACATGGAGGGCATGACCTCCATCGTCCGCCGCGAGCCGGTCGGCGTCTGCGCGCAGGTCGCGCCGTGGAACTACCCGATGATGATGGCCGTGTGGAAGTTCGCCCCGGCGCTCGCCGCGGGCAACACCGTCGTCCTCAAGCCCTCGGACACGACCCCCGCGTCGACCGTCCTGATGGCCGAGATCATCGGTCAGATCGTCCCCAAGGGCGTCTTCAACGTCGTCTGCGGCGACCGCGAGACGGGCAAGGCCATGGTCGAGCACCCGACCCCGGCGATGGCCTCCATCACCGGCTCGGTCCGCGCCGGCATGCAGGTCGCCGAGTCGGCGGCCAAGGACGTCAAGCGCGTCCACCTGGAGCTGGGCGGCAAGGCCCCGGTCGTCGTCTTCGAGGACACCGACATCGACAAGGCCGTCGAGGACATCTCGGTCGCCGGCTTCTTCAACGCCGGCCAGGACTGCACGGCCGCGACCCGCGTCCTCGTGCACGAGGCCATCCACGACGAGTTCGTCGCCGCCCTCGCCAAGGCCGCCGCCGAGACGAAGACCGGCCAGCCGGACGACGAGGACGTGCTGTACGGCCCGCTCAACAACGCCAACCAGCTGAAGCAGGTCGCCGGCTTCATCGACCGCCTCCCGGCCCACGCCAAGGTCGAGGCCGGCGGTCACCGCGTCGGCGACAAGGGCTACTTCTACGCCCCGACCGTCGTCTCCGGCCTCAAGCAGGACGACGAGATCGTGCAGAACGAGGTCTTCGGCCCGGTCATCACCGTCCAGTCCTTCACGGACGAGGCCCAGGCCCTGGAGTTCGCGAACGGCGTCGAGTACGCCCTCGCCTCCTCCGTCTGGACCAAGGACCACGCGCGCGCGATGCGCATGTCCAAGTCCCTCGACTTCGGCTGCGTGTGGATCAACACCCACATCCCGCTCGTCGCCGAGATGCCCCACGGCGGCTACAAGAAGTCCGGCTACGGCAAGGACCTCTCCGCCTACGGCTTCGAGGACTACACGCGCATCAAGCACGTCATGACCTCCCTGGGCTGATCCCGCCCCGGACCCCGCGCGGCCCCGACACCTTGATCGACAGGGTGTCGGGGCCGCGCGCCGTCGCTCGACGGACCGTCCATTGCCGCAGGTCGCGGTGGGCCGGAATGCTGCTGGGGTGAGAGCGACAGCCAGGAAACACATGTCCCGCCGGTCCCTGCTGCGCGGCATCGGCGGTGCCGGGGCCGGGGCCCTGCTCGCCGGGTGCGGGGTCCCCGCCGCCTACGTCGAGGAGGGCGACCGGGCCGGCCGGGACCTCTCGGCGCGCGACCGGACGCTCGACTTCGCCAACTGGCCGCTGTACATCGACACCGATGACGACGACACGTCGAAGCGGCCGACCCTCGACGCCTTCCGGAAGCGGACCGGGATCTCCGTCCGGTACACCGAGGAGATCAACGACAACGACGAGTTCTTCGGCAAGATCAGTCCGTCCCTGATGAACCACCAGGAGACCGGGCGCGATCTGATCGTCGTCAGCGACTGGATGGCCGCCCGCTTCGTCCGCCTCGGCTGGGTCCAGGAGATGGACCGCGCCGCCCAGCCGAACGTCGCGCAGCACCTCGACCCGCAGCTGAACTCGCCCGCCTTCGACCCCGGCCGGCTGCACAGCGTGCCCTGGCAGTCCGGGATCACCGGCATCGCGTACAACCGGAAGAAGCTCGGCCGGGAGCTGCGCTCCACCGAGGAGCTGTGGGCCGACGACCTGCGCGGCAAGGTCACCCTGCTGTCCGGGCTCGACGAGTCCTTCGCCCTGCTGATGCTGGGCAGGGGCGTCGACGTGACCAAGTGGACCGGCGACGACTTCCACGGCCTGTGCGAGCAGATCGAGGGGCTCGTCCGGAAGAAGCACGTCCGGCGCTTCACCGGGAACGACTACATCAAGGACCTGTCCACCGGCGACGTCCTCGCCTGTCAGGCGTACTCCGGCGACGTCATCCAGCTCCAGGCCGACAACCCGGACATCGAGTTCGTCGTCCCCGAGGAGGGCGCCGAACTGTGGGCCGAGTCCCTCATGGTGCCCAACCTCGCCCGGCACAAGTCCAACGCCGAGAAGCTCGTCGACTACTACTACGAGCCCGAGGTCGCCGCCGGACTCGCCGCCTGGGTCAACTACGTCTGCCCCGTGCCGGCCGCGCGGGACGTCCTCGCGGACTCCGGCGACGAGGAGCTCGTGGCGCTCGCCGAGGACCCGCTGATCTTCCCGGACGCCGACATGCGCGGCCGGCTCGCCATCGCCCGGGACATCAGCACCGAGGAGCGCCAGGAGTTCGCGAAGCGGTGGAACGCGATCGTCGGACTGTGAACCCCCCTTCTTGAACGCGCTCAAAAAATATCGCCCCTGAGTTCTGAACGCGTTCAAGAAGGGCGTACGCTGGCCCCATGAGCGACACGAACGGGCCGAGAGCCCTTCTCCGGCACATCCGCGTCTGGCTGATCGTCTTCGTCGTCTGCCTGGTCCTGAGCGGGGCCACCGCCTTCCCGCTCGTCACCGAACTCCGCCTCCTCGACTCCGCCCTGGCCGGCTGGGCCTCGCCCGTGGCCGACCTGTTCCCGGGCCTCGCCGAGTGGATCCACCGGGTGCGGGAGGGGGTCGCCGCCGCCGACCGGCAGGCCCCGTACCTGCTCTACGGCACCGACTGGCTCGCCTTCGCCCACCTCGTCATCGCGGTCGCCTTCCACGGCCCCTACCGCGACCCCGTCCGCAACGTCTGGGTCGTCGAGTTCGGCATGATCGCCTGCGCCGGCATCATCCCGCTGGCCCTGATCTGCGGGCCGATCCGGGACATCCCCTTCTGGTGGTCGGTCGTCGACATGTCGTTCGGCGTCATCGGCGTCCTGCCGCTGCTCCACGTCCGCCGGATGATCAAGAGACTGGAGGCGCTCACTCCGACGGCGTACCGAATGTCGCCAGCATGAGGCGCAGGGCCGTCGGATTCATGTCCTGGCCCTTGGCGTCGGTGGAGTTGACGCTGTAGACGAGCGTGCGGGCGCCGTCGCGGGTCGAGGCGACGGCCGTGTTGTACCCCCAGCGGCCACCCGTCTTGCCCCACACCTCCCGGCCGCCGAGCCGCTTCATCGACAGGCCGACGGAGTACGCGGCCGGGTGGCCGGTCCCGAGGTCGGGGACCTTCGGGAGCGTGAACATCTCCTCCAGGAGCGGACCGCGCACCACACCTCCCGCGAACAGGACGCGGATGAAGCGCTCCAGGTCGGCGGTGGTCGAGACGAGGTCCCCCGCCGCCCAGCCGTCCGTCGTCCCCCACACCGAGACGTCCCGCAGGCCCGTCGTGCCGTCGTCGAGCCTCATCGTCTGGTAGCCGTGGTTGTACGGGCCGGTGATCTCCGGGTCCGCGCCCGGGAAGTACGTGTCCCGCAGCCCCAGCGGCCGCAGGATCCGCCGCTCCACCTGGTGCTCGTACGAGTCGCCCGTGACCCGCTCCACGATCAGGGCCGCGATCGTGTACCCGATGTTCAGGTAGTGCTGCTTCGTGCCCGGCCGGAACTCGCGCGGCTGCGCCGTCGCCGAGCGGACCATCTCCTCCGGGGTGTGGACGACGAAGCGGTTCGCGTACCACTCCTCGACCGTCTCGCCCGGCATGTCGGCGGCCGGGATGCCGTGGGTGTGGTTCAGGAGCTGACGCACGGTCACCCGGGCGTAGTGCCCGGGGATCAGGTCCGGGAGGTACGCGCGGGCCGGCCGGTCCAGATCGATCCGGCCCTCCGCGGCCAGTTGGAGGACGGTCGTCGCCGTGAACACCTTCGTCACCGAACCGGCCCGGAAGCGGGCGGCCGGGTCCGCCGGGGCGTTCGTCCCCAGGTCGTGCACGCCCGCGCTGCCCCGCCAGGAGCCCTCGGTGCCGCCGATCCGGACCAGCGCGGCCGTCGCGTCGGCGCGGGGGAGGCCCGCGATCACCGCCGACAGGTCGGGCGCCGAGGCCCGCGCGGCGGACCGGGACGTGACGGCGAAGGCGGGGGTGAGCGCGGGGCCGGCGGCGACGCCCAGGACCAGGGCGGCGGCGATCAGGGCGCGGGTGGACTTCCGCATGGTCAACTCCGGTGGTGTGAGACGTTGTTCTCGACGGCTCCATCCTGCTGACCGGCGGCGACCGGCGGATCGCCCGCACCGGCGGTCCTCGGCGGGTCAGTTCCTCCCCGGCGCGGGGGAGGGACCGGTGCCCGCGCCTCCCCCGGGCGGGGGAGAGCCCGCCGCGACCAGACCCGTCTCGTACGCGCAGATCACCGCCTGGATGCGGTCCCGCAGCCCCAGTTTGGCCAGCACGTTGCCCACGTGCGTCTTCACCGTGTGGTCGCTGACCACCAGCTCCGCCGCGATCTCCGCGTTCGACAGACCCCGGGCGAGCAGCAGCAGGGTCTCGCGCTCCCGCGCGGTGAGGACGCCGAGCCGGGGATCGGTCCTGCGCGGCCCGCCCGCCGTGTACTGCTCCACGAGCCGCCGCGCCACGGACGGGGCGAGGAGCGAGTCGCCCGCCGCCACCACCCGCACCGCGTGCACGAGGTCGTCCCGCCGCACGTCCTTGAGGAGGAAACCGCTCGCGCCCGCGTGCAGCGCCTCGTACACGTACGCGTCGGTGTCGAAGGTCGTCAGCATCACCGTCCGGCAGCCGGACTCCGCGCCGATCGCCCGGCAGGCCTCGATGCCGTCCGTCCGGGGCATCCGGATGTCGAGCAGCGCCACGTCCGGCGCCAGCCGCCGCACCGCCTCGACGGCCTCCGCCCCGTCCCCGGCCTCCGCCACCACCTCGATGTCCGGCTGCGCGTCCAGGATCATCGCGAAGCCGCTGCGCACCAGTTCCTGGTCGTCCGCGACCACCACCCGGATCGTCATGTCCCCACCTCCGTACGCGGCACGGGCAGCAGGACCCGCACCTCGAATCCCCGGCCGCCCGGACCCGGGCCCGTCTCCGCCGTCCCGCCGTGCGCGGCGGCCCGCTCCCGGACGCCCGTCAGACCGTGCCCGCCCGGACCGCCCTGCGGGCCGCGCCCGTCGTCGGTCACCGTGACCCGCAGGACGCCGTCGGCGTGGGCGAGCCGCACGTCGACCGTGCGGGCCCGCGCGTGCTTCACCACGTTCGTCAGCGCCTCCTGCACGATCCGGTAGACGCTCGCCCCGGTGGCCGCGGGCAGCGCCCGCACCCCGCCCTCTGTCGCGTACCCGACGGCCAGACCGCCGGCCCGCACCCGCTCCAGGAGTCCGGGGAGGTCCGCCAGGTCCGGCTGCGGCTCCCGCGGGGCCGTCGTCTCGCCGCCCTCGCGCAGCAGTCCCAGCATCCATCGCAGTTGGACCATCGCCTCCCGGCCCGTCTCCGAGATCGCCTCGAACGCGGCCTCCGCCCGCTCCGGCGCGGCCCGCACCGCGACCGGGCCCGCCTCCGCCTGGACCACCATCAGGCTCACCGCGTGCGACAGGACGTCGTGCATCTCCCGCGCGATCCTGGCCCGTTCCCGCGCCGCGGCCCGCTCGGCCTCCACCCGCTGCGCCCGCTGCCGGGCGTCCGTGAGCCGGCCGAAGACGTAGGCGGCGCCGAACACGAAGAGGGAGAAGGTGAGCTCGCGGGCCGACTGGGTGTTGAGCCACACCGAGACCGGCACCGCCACCACCAGCAGCCCCGCCGTCGCGAGCCGCTTCCACCCCGGCGACAGCGCGGCGATCGTGTAGACGCCGACGAGCCCGGTGTACGGCAGCGGCTGCCCGGGTCCCTCCAGGGCCAGCCTGTACAGCGCGCTCGCCGCCAGGATCGCCAGCAGGACGGCGAGCGGGGCGCGCCGCCGCCAGACCAGCGGCACCACGGTCAGCGTCGTCAGGCCGTACGCCGGCCAGGTCGCCGGTTCGAGCTCGGGCCCGCGCGGCACCACGAACGGCATCGTCATCGCCGCCTGCACCAGCAGCGCGATCCCGGTGTCCACCGCCCACGGGTTCGCCGCGGCCCAGGTCCGCGCCCGTTCCCACCCGCCGCGCACGTCCCCCCGTACGCCCATTACGGCTTGCGGCCCACCGCGCCGAACTGCGCCACCACGTGCGCCTCCCCGGAGGAGGGCCGCCAGCGGGAGCAGGAGACGATGCCCGGCTCCAGGAGGTCGAGGCCGTCGAAGAAGGAGGCGAACTCCTGGCGGGTGCGGGCGGTGATCGGCGGGGTCGCGTTCTCGTTCCAGAAGGCCATCGCGGCCTTGTTGCCCTCGCCGCCGAGCTCCGGCTCCAGCGTCGGGTGGGTCATCACCAGATGGCTGCCGGAGGGCACGGCGGCCATCAGGGTCCGCACGATCGACCGGGCCTCGTCGGTGTCCAGGACGAAGTTGAGGATGCCGAGCATCATCACCGCGACCGGGCGGGACGGGTCCAGGGTGCCGGCGGCCGCCGCGACGATCCGCTCCGGGTCGTGGGCGTCGGCGTCCACGTACTCGGTGACGCCCTCCGGCGCACTGGTCAGGAGCGCGCGGGCGTGCGTCAGGACGATCGGGTCGTTGTCGACGTAGACGATCCGGGCGTCCGGGGCGATCCGCTGCGCCACCTCGTGGGTGTTGTCCGCGGTCGGCAGGCCCGTGCCGATGTCCAGGAACTGGCGGACGCCCGCCTCGGCCGCCAGGTGGGTCACCACCCGCCCGAGGAACGCCCGGTCCGCGCGCGCCACTTCGCCGATGCTCGGGTAGAAGCCGGTGACGGTGTCGCCGACCGCGCGGTCCACCGGGTAGTTGTCCTTGCCGCCCAGCCAGTAGTTCCACACCCGGGCGTTGTGGGCGATGTCGGTCCTGATCCGGTCGTTCACGCGCGAGCCTTTCGCAACAGGGCGGCGAGGGTGTCGACCCGATTCGTGGTGATCGCGTCGACCCCGGTCAAGATCAGCTTACGCATGGTGCGCGCGGTGTCCGCCGTCCAGGTCGAGACGAGCAGCCCGTCTCGGTGGACCCGCTCGGCCAGCTCCCGACTTACCAGCCCGAAGCGGTAGTTCAGCCACCGCGGTCGTACGGCGTCGAGCAGCACCGGCCGGGGCGGGGCGAGCGTGGTCCAGGTCAGGGCGATCTCGGCGGCCGGATCGGCGGCCCGCACCTGGAGCATGGCGACGGCGCCCGCGCAGTAGTAGACGCGCTCCCCGGCCCCGCACTCGCGGACCGTGCCGACGATCCGGCGGACCGACTCCTCGTTCCCGCCCGGCAGGTCCAGCATCAGCCGGCGGTCCCCGGCGACGAGCAGCGCGTCGCGGAGGGTCGGCACCTCGCCGCGCGTCAGCTCGCGCAGCCGCTCGTGCGTGAGGCCGGCGAGCGGCCGGTCGTGGCCCCACAGGCGCTTCAGGGTGTCGTCGTGGAGCAGGACGGGCACCCCGTCCTTCGTCAGCCGGACGTCGACCTCGACGGCGTCCGCCCCCCGCTCGATCGCCGAGACGATCGAGGGGAGCGTGTTCTCACGGACGCGGTACGGGTCGCCGCGATGGCCTACGACAGTGACGGAGCGCATGGCCCCATTCTCGTCACCGTCAGCGCGCCAGCCAGTCGTTCGTGTACGTGTCGATCTCGGCGGCGATCCGGGCCTTGCCGGCCGCGTCGAGGAACGAGGCCTCCACCGCGTTCTTGGCGAGGGCGGCGACACCGCGCTCGTCGAGGCCGAGGAGACGGGCGGCGACGGCGTACTCGGTGTTGAGGTCCGTGCCGAACATCGGCGGGTCGTCGCTGTTGATCGTGACGAGGACCCCGGCGTCGACGAACCGCCGGATCGGGTGCTCCTCCAGGGTGGCGACGGCCCGGGTCGCGATGTTCGACGTCGGGCAGACCTCCAGGGCGATGCGGTGCTCGGCGAGGTGGGCGAGCAGCTCGGGGTCCTGGGCGGAGCTGGTGCCGTGACCGATGCGCTCGGCGCCCAGCTCGCGGATCGCGTCCCAGACGGTCTCCGGGCCGGTCGTCTCGCCCGCGTGCGGGACGGAGTGCAGTCCGGCCGCGCGGGCCAGGTCGAAGAACGGCTTGAACTGCGGGCGCGGCACGCCGATCTCCGGGCCGCCGAGACCGAAGGAGACCAGGCCCTCCGGGCGCAGCCCGTCGGTGGTGGCGAGCCGTGCGGTCTCCTCGGCGGAGACGAGGCCGGCCTCGCCGGGGATGTCGAAGCACCAGCGCAGGACCGTGCCGAACTCGGCCTCGGCGGACTTGCGGGCGTCCTCGATCGCCGCCATGAAGGCGCGCTCGTCGATGCCGCGGCGGGTGGAGGAGTACGGGGTGATGGTCAGCTCGGCGTAGCGGATGTTCTGCCGGGCCATGTCACGGGCGATCTCGAAGGTGAGCAGCCGGACGTCCTCCGGGGTGCGGACCAGGTCGACGACCGACAGGTAGACGTCGATGAAGTGCGCGAAGTCCGTGAACGTGAAGTAGTCGACGAGTGCCTCCGGGTCCGTGGGGACCTTGGAGTCCGGGTGCCGGGCCGCGAGCTCGGCGACGATCCGGGGCGAGGCGGAGCCGACGTGGTGGACGTGCAGCTCGGCCTTGGGGAGCCCCGCGATGAAGGGGTGGAGATCGGTCATCCGATCATCGTAGGCCGGGCTGATCCCTCGCAGGGGCGAGGCCGTAGCATGACGTGACCACGATGGGGGAGGCCCATGTCTGACAATCGAGACCAGTCGCGGGGCGGGTACGACCCGACCGACCCGTGGGCTCCGCCGAACCGCGACGGGGTGGAACTGAGCAAGCCGGCGACGCCGTCGCCCCCGCCGGTGCACGACCAGCCGACCATGACGTCCTTCCCGGCCGCGCCGGGCGGCCCCGGCGGGGACGTCCCGCCGCCCCCGGTCGCCCCCGGCGGCCCGGCGGCCACGCCCGGGTACGGCTACCCGGCGGCCGCGCCACCGGCCGGTGGCTACGGCTACCCGGCGGCGGCCCCGACCCCGGCGCCGTCCCCGGCCACGTCGGGCTACGGATACCCCTACGGCTCGGGGTACGCGCAGCCCGGCTGGCAGCAGGCCCCGTCCAACGGCATGGGCACGACCGCGATGGTGCTCGGCATCATCGCCGTCGCGGGCTTCTGCATGTACGGCCTCGGGGTGATCCTGGGCATCCTGGCGCTGATCTTCGGCGTCATCGGCCTGAAGAAGGCCGGCCGGGGCGAGGCGACGAACCGGGGCATGGCGCTCGCGGGCGTCGTGCTCGGCTCGATCGGCATCCTGGTCAGCGCCGTCTTCCTGGGCTTCATGATCTGGGCGATCTCCCAGGACTCCTCGTCCTTCGACGACTCGTCCGACGAGGACCCGTTCGCGTCGAGCCTCGTCGTCGAGAGCGGCCGCTGACGCCCGTACGGACAGAGGGCCCCGCACCTCCCCGAGGGGGTGCGGGGCCCCTGCGCGTCTCAGGCGGTCCGCAGCCGCTCCCGCGCCTCCATCAGGGCGAAGCCCAGCAGGTTGAGGCCGCGCCAGCGGGCCGGGTCGTGGGCGCGGGGGTCGTCGGCGGCGAGCCCGATGCCCCAGACGCGGTCCAGCGGGCTGGCCTCCACCAGGACGCGCCCGCCCGTGCCGAGCAGGTACGCGCGCAGGGCCCCGTCCGAGGAGAACTTGTGGACGCTGCCCTCCACGACGATCCCGAAGCGCTCCCGCTCCCAGACGGCGTCGTCGAAGCCGCGCACCAGCCGGCCGGCCTTCTTGGCCTCCGCCGGGGTGGGGGCGGCCAGCGCGGCCCGCTCGGCGTCCGGGTCCCGGAAGAGGCGGGCCTTGGCGGCCATCATCCAGTGCTCGGCCGTCGCGTAGGCCACGCCGTCGACCACGAAGGGCGCCGGCCACCACTGGCTCAGACAGCTCGCCGACAGGCGCCCGTCGGGGTGCGGACGGTGCCCCCAGAAGTGCAGCCATTTCACTCGGTCACCCCTGGTGACCTGCTGTGTCAGCTCTTCGATCTTGGTCATACACGCGAGTCTGGCATCCGCCACGGACACTCCGTACGGAGATTTTCCGGCCCTCTCGACACATGGTCGACCGATTCCGTCGCGTAACCAAAAGGCAACAACGGAATCACTTGTTGGACCACTATCCCCATGTCAGGATCGGCACTCAAATCGAGCTGGGACAACGGAGAGCGTCATGACCAACCGCTTCCAGGTGACGGACCGCTTCGCGGACGGCGCGCAGTACATCGGCGGAAGGCTCCGCGCCGGAACCTCGGATCGGGAACACAGCGTGATCGACCCGGCGACGGGCAAGAGCGTGTACACGTACGCGCTCGCCTCCACCGCCGACGTGGACGAGGCCGTCGCCGCCGCCAAGGCCGCCTTCCCGGGCTGGGCGGGAGCCACCCCGGGCGAGCGCTCCGACGCGCTGCACCGCCTCGCCGGGGTCCTCGCCGAGTGGGCGGAGGACATCGCGGCGGTCGAGTCCCTCCAGTGCGGCAAGCCGCTCAAGCTCACCACCGAGTTCGACGTGCCGGGCACGATCGACAACGCGGCCTTCTTCGCGGGGGCCGCCCGCCACCTCCAGGGCCAGTCGGCCGCCGAGTACAGCGGCGACCACACCTCGTACATCCGGCGCGAGCCCCTCGGCGTCGTCGGCTCCATCGCCCCCTGGAACTACCCGCTCCAGATGGCCGCCTGGAAGATCCTCCCGGCGATCGCCGCCGGCAACACGATCGTTCTGAAGCCGGCCGAGCTCACCCCGCTGACCTCCCTGATGTTCGCGCAGGCCGCGAAGGAGGCCGGCATCCCCGACGGTGTGATCAACATCGTCAGCGGCTCCGGGCGGGTCGTCGGCGAGCACCTCGTCGGTCACCCCGACGTCGTCATGACCTCCTTCACCGGCTCCACCCCGGTCGGCAAGCGCGTCGCCGAGGTCGCCACCGCCACCGTGAAGCGGCTCCACCTCGAACTCGGCGGCAAGGCCCCGTTCCTCGTCTTCGACGACGCCGACCTGGAGGCCGCCGCCCACGGCGCCGTCGCCGCCTCCCTCATCAACAGCGGCCAGGACTGCACCGCCGCCACGCGCGCGTACGTCCAGCGACCGCTCTTCGACGCCTTCGTCGCCCGGGTCGCCGAGCTCATGGAGACCGTCGTCGTCGGCGACCCCTTCGCGCCGGGCACCGACCTCGGCCCGCTCGTCAGCCACCGCCACCGCGACAGCGTCGCCGGCTTCGTCGAGCGCGCCCGCGGCTACGCCACGGTCGTCACCGGTGGCGAAGCCCCTGGTGGAGAGCTCGAGAACGGCGCATACTACCGTCCCACCCTGATCACCGGCGCCGCTCAGGACAGCGAGGTCGTGCAGTCGGAGATCTTCGGCCCGGTCCTGGTGGCCCTGCCCTTCGACGGCGACGACGAGGGCATCCGGCTCGCCAACGACACCCCCTACGGCCTTGCCGCCTCCGCGTGGAGCCGTGACGTCTACCGGGCCAACCGTGCCACGCGGGAGATCAAGGCGGGATGCGTGTGGGTCAACGACCACATCCCGATCATCAGCGAGATGCCCCACGGCGGCACCAAGGCCTCCGGCTACGGAAAGGACATGTCGGCGTACTCCTTCGAGGAGTACACGCAGGTCAAGCACGTGATGTTCGACAACACCGCGGTGGCGGCGAAGGACTGGCACCGCACGATCTTCGGGGACCGATAGCAATCAGCCGCCCGACCAGCGGCCCACCCATCCCGAAAGGGCACAGCGCATGGAGCAGTACGAGCCCGACACCCTGTCCGCCGCGCAGCTGGCGGCGATACGGCGCAGCATGACGAGCGGCCGGGGCGCCCTCAGCCGCCGTTCGATGCTGCGCGCGGGCGGCGTCGGCGCGCTCACGGTCGGCGGCCTCGCCGGCCTGAGCGCCTGTGGCATCCCGCCGGCCAAGCGGGAGGGCCAGGGTCCCGCCTCCACCGACGCCTCGGCCAAGGAGAAGACCGTCGCCTTCTCCAACTGGACCGAGTACATGGACGTCAGCGAGGACGAGAAGTCCCGCCCGACCCTGGAGGCGTTCGCCCGGCGCACCGGGATCAAGGTCAAGTACACCGAGGACATCAACGACAACGTCGAGTTCTTCGGCAAGATCAAGCCGCAGCTCGCGGCCGGCCAGGACACCGGCCGCGACCTGATCTGCGTCACCGACTGGCTCGCCGCCCGCATCATCCGGCTCGGCTGGGCGCAGAAGCTCGACCCGGCGAACCTGCCCCACGCGTACGCGAACCTCTCCGCCCAGTTCCGCAGCCCCGACTGGGACCCGGGCCGGTCCTACTCGTACCCCTGGACGGGCATCTCGACCGTCATCGCCTACAACGTCAAGGCGACCGGCGGCAAGAAGGTCGACTCGGTCACCCAGCTCCTCGACGACCCCTCGCTCAAGGGCCGGGTCGGCTTCCTCACCGAGATGCGCGACTCCGTCGGCATGACCCTGCTCGACATGGGCAAGGACCCGGGGAACTTCACGGACGCCGACTACGACGCGGCGATCGGACGCCTCCAGAAGGGCGTCGACAAGAAGCAGATCCGCCGCTTCACCGGCAACGACTACACCTCCGACCTGGACAAGGGCGACATCGCGGCCTGCCTCGCCTGGGCCGGCGACATCATCCAGCTCCAGGCGGACAACCCGGACATCGAGTACACCATCCCGTCCGCCGGTTACATCACGTCCAGCGACAACCTGCTCGTCCCCGCGCAGGCCCGGCACAAGACGAACGCCGAGAAGCTCATCGACTACTACTACGAGCTTCCGGCCGCCGCCCGGCTCGCCGCGTACATCAACTACGTCTGCCCCGTCGACGGGGTGAAGGAAGAGCTCTCCAAGATCGACCCCGAGCTCGCGAACAACACGCTGATCCTCCCGGACAAGGCCATGGCCAAGAAGTCGCACGCCTTCCGCTCGCTCAGCAGCGCGGAGGAGACGGCGTACGAGGAGAAGTTCGCCAAGCTCATCGGCGCCTGAGTCCGGCCTCGTCCACCTCTCTCACTCCCCGGGACCACAACCCATGACTGACAAGACTGCTCACACCGGAAAGAACACTGGCGGCGGCGACGTCCGTCTCACCGGGATCAGCAAGTCGTACGGCTCGTTTACCGCCGTCCACCCGCTGGACCTGACCGTCCCGCAGGGCTCCTTCTTCGCCCTGCTCGGCGCCTCCGGCTGCGGCAAGACCACCACGCTGCGCATGATCGCCGGCCTGGAGGACCCGAGCACCGGCACCGTCTTCCTCGGCGACAAGGACGTCACCGACCTCCCGCCCTACAAGCGGCCGGTCAACACCGTCTTCCAGTCCTACGCGCTCTTCCCGCACATGGACATCTCCGAGAACATCGCCTTCGGCCTGCGCCGCCGCGGCATCAAGTCGGTGAAGAAGCAGGTCGACGACATGCTGGAGCTCGTCCAGCTCGGCGACAAGGCCCACCACAAGCCCCACCAGCTCTCCGGCGGCCAGCAGCAGCGCGTCGCCGTGGCCCGCGCCCTCATCAACCACCCGCAGGTCCTCCTCCTCGACGAGCCGCTCGGCGCCCTCGACCTCAAGCTGCGCCGTCAGATGCAGCTGGAGCTCAAGCGGATCCAGACCGAGGTCGGCATCACCTTCGTGCACGTCACCCACGACCAGGAGGAGGCCATGACGATGGCCGACCAGGTCGCGGTGATGAACGGCGGCCGGGTCGAGCAGCTCGGCGCCCCCGCCGACCTGTACGAGAACCCGAAGACCACCTTCGTCGCCAACTTCCTCGGCACCTCGAACCTGATCGAGGCCGAGGTCCTGGAGACCGGCTCCGAAGTGGTCGTCACGGCGGGCGGCGGCAAGCTCCGCCTCCCCGGCGACCGCTGTACCTCCGCCGTCCACCGGGGCGGCCAGGTGCTCGTGGGCGTCCGCCCCGAGAAGATCTCGCTCGCGCACGCCGACGACGCGGGCACGATCGCCGAGGGCCGCAACCGGGTGACCGGCCGGATCGCCGACTCCTCCTTCATCGGCGTCTCCACCCAGTACGTGGTGAACTCGCCGGCGGGCGCGGAGCTCCAGGTGTACGAGCAGAACATCGAGAGGGACGCGCGCCTGCGCCCCGGCGCCGAGGTCGTCCTGCACTGGAACCCGGCCCACACCTTCGGCCTCGACGCGACGCAGGCCATCGACGCGGGCGTGGAGACGGTGGAGGACGCCGGATGAGCGCCACCCTGACGAAGACCGCGCCCCCGACGGAGGAACCGGTTCTGCGCAAGCCCTCCACCCGCAAGCGGCTCGTCCCGTACTGGCTGCTGCTGCCCGGCATCATCTGGCTGCTCGTCTTCTTCGCGCTGCCGATGGTCTACCAGGCCTCGACCTCGGTGCAGACCGGCTCCCTGGAGAAGGGCTTCGAGGTCACCTGGCACTTCCAGACCTACTGGGACGCCTTCCAGGAGTACTGGCCGCAGTTCGTCCGCTCCCTGCTGTACGCCGGGACCGCGACCCTGCTCTGCTTGCTGCTCGGCTACCCGCTCGCGTACCTCATCGCCTTCAAGGCCGGCCGGTGGCGCAACCTGCTCCTCGTCCTCGTCATCGCACCGTTCTTCACCAGCTTCCTCATCCGCACGCTCGCGTGGAAGACGATCCTGGCCGACGACAGCGTCGTGGTCGACGCGCTGAACGCCCTGCACTTCCTGGACGTCACCAGCTGGCTCGGCTGGACCGAGGGCGACCGCGTCCTCGCCACCCCGATGGCGGTGGTCACCGGTCTCACGTACAACTTCCTGCCCTTCATGATCCTGCCCCTCTACACCTCCCTGGAGCGGATCGACGGCCGGCTGCACGAGGCCGCGCAGGACCTGTACGCCTCCCCGTCGACCACCTTCCGCAAGGTGACCTTCCCGCTGTCGATGCCCGGCGTCGTCTCCGGCACCCTGCTCACCTTCATCCCGGCGAGCGGCGACTACGTCAACGCCGAACTGCTCGGCTCGACCGACACCAAGATGGTCGGAAACGTCATCCAGTCGCAGTTCCTGCGGGTGCTCGACTACCCGACGGCCGCCGCGCTCTCCTTCATCCTCATGGCGATCGTGCTGGGCATGGTCACCGTGTACATCCGCCGCGCCGGAACGGAGGACCTGGTCTGATGCGCTGGATCCGCAAGAACCTCGTCGTCGTCGCGGGCCTGCTGACGCTCGCGTACATGATCCTGCCCAACCTCGTCGTGATGGCGTTCTCCTTCAACAGGCCGAAGGGGCGCTTCAACTACTCCTGGCAGGAGTTCTCGCTCGACGCCTGGAAGGACCCCTGCGGGGTCGCCGACATGTGCGAGTCGCTCTCGCTCTCGCTCCAGCTCGCCGCCTGGGCGACGCTCGGAGCGGTCCTCCTCGGCACGATGATCGCCTTCGCGCTGGTCCGCTACCGCTTCCGGGCGCGCGGCGCGATCAACTCGCTGATCTTCCTGCCGATGGCGATGCCCGAGGTCGTCATGGCCGCCTCCCTGCTCACGCTCTTCCTCAACATGGGGATCGAGCTGGGCTTCTGGACGGTCCTGATCGCCCACATCATGTTCTGTCTGTCGTTCGTCGTGACGGCGGTCAAGGCCCGGGTCATGTCCATGGACCCGCGCCTGGAGGAGGCCGCGCGCGACCTCTACGCGGGACCGACGCAGACCTTCCTGCGGGTGACCCTGCCGATCGCCGCGCCCGGCATCGCGGCCGGCGCGCTGCTCGCCTTCGCGCTCTCGTTCGACGACTTCATCATCACCAACTTCAACGCGGGCTCCACCGTCACCTTCCCCATGTTCGTCTGGGGCTCGGCGCAGCGCGGAACCCCCGTTCAGATCAACGTCATCGGCACCGCGATGTTCGTCCTCGCGGTACTGATGGTCATGGCCGGGCAGATCATCACGAACCGGCGCAAGAAGACAGCAACAGCCTGAGCGGAAGCCGCCCCAGGCACCGAAGGAGTTGGAAACCATGGCCCCAGTCGCCATGCGTCTCGCTGCACAATCTCTCTCCGACGCCCAGCCCGTCCCCTTCTGGCTGGAAGACCCCGGCAAGCCCGGAGCCCTGCCCGCCCTCACCGGCACCGAGAAGTGCGACCTCCTCGTGGTCGGCGGCGGATACAGCGGCCTGTGGACCGCGCTCCTCGCCAAGGAGCGCGACCCCTCCCGGGACGTCGTGCTGATCGAGGGCCGCGAGGTGGGCTGGGCCGCCTCGGGCCGCAACGGAGGCTTCTGCGCGGCCTCCCTCACCCACGGCTTCGGCAACGGACTCGCCCGCTGGCCGGGCGAGCTGCCGAAGCTGGAGCGGATGGGCGAGCGGAACCTCGACGCCATCGAGGCGACCGTCGCCCGCTACGGGATCGACTGCGAGTTCGAGCGCACCGGCGAGATCGACGTCGCCACCGAGCCGTACCAGGTGGAAGAGCTCCACGAGGTGTACGAGGAGGCGAACCGCCTCGGTCTCGCCGGGGGCCTGGAGTTCCTGGACCGGGACGCCGTACGGGCCGAGGTCGACTCGCCCACCTTCCTCGGCGGCCTGTGGGACAAGCGCGGCGTCGCCATGCTCCACCCCGCCAAGCTGGCCTGGGGCCTGAAGCAGGCCTGCCTCGACCTGGGCGTCCGGATCTTCGAGAACACCCCCGGCCTCCACCTGGTGTCGCTCGGCGCCGGGATGGGCGTCCGCACCCCGTACGGCAAGGTCGTCGCCGGCCGGGTCGCGCTCGGCACCAACGTCTTCCCCTCGCTGGTCAAGCGCGTCCGCGCGTACACGGTCCCGGTCTACGACTACGCCCTGATGACCGAACCGCTCAGCCCCGAGCAGCTCTCCTCGATCGGCTGGAAGAACCGGCAGGGCCTCGGCGACTCCGCGAACCAGTTCCACTACTTCCGGATCACCGCCGACCACCGCATCCTGTGGGGCGGTTACGACGCCGTCTACCCGTACGGCGGCAAGGTCAGCGCCGAGATGGACCACCGCCCGGAGACGTACCTCAAGCTCGCCGAGCACTTCTTCCACTGCTTCCCGCAGCTGGAGGGGCTCCGCTTCAGCCACGCCTGGGGCGGCGCGATCGACACCTGCTCGCGCTTCTCCGCCTTCTTCGGCACGGCGCACCAGGGGAAGGTGGCGTACGCGGCCGGGTTCACCGGCCTCGGCGTCGGCGCCACCCGCTTCGGCGGGGACGTGATGCTCGACCTGCTCGCCGGGGAGCGCACCGAGCGCACCGACCTGGAGATGGTCCGCTCCAAGCCGCTGCCGTTCCCGCCCGAGCCGGTCGCCTGGGCCGGCATCGGCATCACCAAGTGGTCGCTCGCCCGCGCCGACGGGAACGGTGGCCGGCGCAACCTGTGGCTGAAGGCCATGGACCGGCTCGGCCTCGGCTTCGACAGCTGAGGACGGGTGTGACGCGGATCACTTCCGCCGCGTAGGCGAAGTCGCGTAAGAGGAGCCCCCGTACCCGCTCTCTCCGGGTGGACACCGTGTCCACACGGAAGGAGATCGTCGCGATGACCGGTACGGGGGCTTCTGGCGTCAGGGCCGCGGTGGAATGGCTGGCCTCGGTCGCACCGGATCCCGACGCCTGCCGCTGGGAGTGGGAGCGCAACCCCCACGGGGTCGCGCTGCTGCCCGCCGGCAGGCGCTGGGACGTGCTGATCCTGCCGGGGGAGCTCGGCCGCACCGCGCTCGACGTGCTGACCCGGCTCGTGGACCGGCCGGGGCCGGTCCTGGTCGACTTCGGCGACGCCCGGACGGGCTTCTTCGTCCCGCCGGGAACCGCCGCCCGCTGGCTCGGCACCGGCGTGCGCGGCGCGGGCTCCGGCACCTGGATCGTCGCCCCGTACCCGGGGCGGGTCGTCGGCCGGGTGCGCTGGCTGGTGGCGCCGGACGGCCTGGGCACCCTCACCGACGCCTCCCTCCTGGAGCTGGCGATGCACGAGGCGGCGGGCCGACTGGCCAGGGGGGAACGGGGGTCCGGCTGACGGGCCGGATCGTACAGAGGTCTTGACCACTCGATTGGTCTGGACCATGCTGTGGCGCGCTCCACCTCGATTCCCCCCATCCGGAGGCAGTTGTGGACCGCACCAGACCCCTCACCCTGCTCCTCGCGGGCTCCCTCGCCGCCGGCGGGCTCCTCGCACTCACCCCCGCCGCCCAGGCCGCCGACACCGAACTCGCCCGCAACGGCGGCTTCGAGGCGGGCCTCGACGGCTGGACCTGCTCGGCGGGCAGCGGCGCCGTCGTCCCGTCACCCGTGCACGGCGGGACGAAGGCGCTCCAGGCCACCCCGGCGGGCAGCGACAACGCCAAGTGCTCCCAGACCGTCACCGTGAAGCCCAACTCCAGCTACACGCTCAGCGGCTGGGTCCGCGGCAGTTACGTCTACCTCGGCGCCTCCGGCACCGGCACCACCGACGTCTCCACCTGGACCGGCTCCGCCCCCGACTGGCAGAGGCTCACCACCTCGTTCACCACCGGCGCCTCGACCACCTCGGTCACGATCCACACCCACGGCTGGTACGGCACCCCCGCCTACCAGGCCGACGACCTCTCCCTCTACGGCCCCGGCGGCGACCCGGTCCAGCTCCCGGCCGCCCCCACCGGCCTCACCGCCGGCTCCCCGACCTCCACCTCCGTGCCCCTGAGCTGGACCGCGGTCCCCGGCGCCACCTCCTACCACGTCTACCGGGGCACCACGAGGATCCAGACGGTCACCGGCACCACGGCCACCGCGACCGGACTCACGGCCTCCACCCCGTACACCTTCCAGGTCACCGCCGCGAACAGTGCCGGCGAGTCCCCGAAGTCGGCCGCCGTGACCGCGACCACCACCTCCGGCGGCGGGGGCGGGGGCGGCGGACTGCCCGCGCACGCCCTCGTCGGCTACCTCCACGCGAGCTTCGCCAACGGCTCCGGCCACACCCGCATGGCCGACGTCCCCGACTCCTGGGACGTCATCGACCTCGCCTTCGGCGAACCGACCTCGGTGACCTCCGGCGACATCCGCTTCGACCTCTGCCCGGCGACGGAATGCCCCGGCGTCGAATCACCCGCCGAGTTCAAGGCGGCGATCAAGGCCAAGCAGGCCGCCGGCAAGAAGGTCCTCATCTCCATCGGCGGCCAGAACGGCCAGGTGCAGCTCGCCACCACCACGGCCCGCGACACCTTCGTCTCCTCCGTCTCGAAGATCATCGACGAGTACGGACTCGACGGCCTCGACATCGACTTCGAGGGCCACTCGCTCTCGCTCCAGACCGGCGACACCGACTTCCGGAACCCGACCAGCCCCGTCGTCGTCAACCTGATCCAGGCGGTGAAGACCCTCAAGGCCAAGTACGGCGCCGGCTTCGTCCTCACCATGGCCCCGGAGACCTTCTTCGTCCAGCTCGGCCACCAGTACTACGGCTCCGGCCCCTGGGGCGGCCAGGACCCGCGCGCCGGCGCCTACCTGCCGGTCATCCACGCCCTGCGCGACGACCTGACCCTGCTCCACGTCCAGGACTACAACTCGGGCTCGATCATGGGCCTCGACGGCCAGTACCACTCGATGGGCGGCGCCGACTTCCACATCGCCATGACCGACATGCTGCTCACCGGCTTCCCGGTCGCGGGCAACGCCGACCGCTTCTTCCCGCCCCTGCGCCCCGACCAGGTCGCCATCGGCCTCCCCGCCTCCACCCAGGCGGGCAACGGCCACACCGCCCCGGCCGAGGTGAACAAGGCCCTGGACTGCCTCACGAAGAAGGCGAACTGCGGCGGCTACCAGACCCACGGCACCTGGCCGGCCCTGCGCGGCCTGATGACCTGGTCGATCAACTGGGACCGCTACGGACAGTGGGCGTTCTCGAAGAACTTCGACGCGTACGGCTGGAGCTGACGCCCAGGACCAGCAACGACAGGCAGAGACTGGCGAACACGTCGAGCGGCCAGTGGAAGCCCCGGAGGACCAGGCCGGTTCCCGTCGCCGCCGTCAGGACGGCGGCGACGGGAACCAGGCGGTTCGAGACGAGGAGGGCCGCGCCGAAGTAGGCGACCGCGGCGGTCGCCGTGTGGCCCGAGGGGTAGTAGCCCTGGGCCCAGGGCTCCAGCGGGCCCGGGCGGGCCGTCCACTCCTTCAGCGGAATCACCAGAAGCGGCACGGCTGCCATGGCGAGGCCCGCGTGCAGGGCGGCGGCACGGCGGCCGCGCCACACCGCGTACGCCATCGCGCAGCCGAGGACCGGGAGGGCGACCGCCATGTCGCCGAGGTCGGAGGCGAGTTCGCCCAGCCACCGGGGGACCGTGCCCACCAGGGAGCGGGACACCCGCTCGTCGAGCCTGGCCAAGGGGCCGTGGACGAGCACCTGCCAGGTCACGACGGCGAGGGCGACGAGCGCCGAGAAGAGAGCCGGCCGCCCTGGAACAGGGGGGGTGGTTCCAGGGCGGCCGAGGGGATCGGGCTGCCGCGCGCCCCGGGGGGTGTGGGGCGGGCGGCCATCCGATCGGTGAGGAGTCCCGGTGCACGAGGCGCCGGTGGTGTGCTCGAAGGCACGGTGTGGACGGGGCTGGGGAGGCTCCGCCCGGGGTGTTTCTCTCATCTGCGGAAACCGTACGCCACGGAACGGGGGGCCGACAGCGGGAAACGCGTCCCGCCATCGGCCCCCCACAGAGTCTTCACACCGTGTGCCGGATCGGTCCTCAGACGGTCGCGAGCGCGGCCTCGATGACGTCCAGGCCCTCGTTGAGCAGGTCCTCGCCGATGACCAGCGGCGGCAGGAAGCGCAGCACGTTGCCGTAGGTGCCACAGGTCAGGACGAGCACGCCCTCGTTGTGGCAGTACTTGGCGAGCGCGGCGGCGGCCTCGGCGTGCGGCTCCTTCGTCGCCGGGTCCTTCACCAGCTCGATGGCGATCATGGCACCGCGGCCGCGGATGTCGCCGATGACCGGGAACTTCTCCTGCATGGCGGTGAGGCGGGTCTTCATGACCTCCTCGATGCGCTTGGCCTTGCCGTTGAGGTCGAGCTCCTTCATCGTCTCGATGGCGCCGAGCGCACCGGCGCAGGCCACCGGGTTGCCGCCGTAGGTGCCGCCCAGACCGCCGCCGTGGACGGAGTCCATGATCTCGGCGCGGCCGGTGACGGCGGCGAGCGGCAGACCGCCCGCGATGCCCTTGGCGGTGGTGATGAGGTCCGGGACGATGCCCTCGTCCTCGCAGGCGAACCACTGGCCGGTGCGGCAGAAGCCGGCCTGGATCTCGTCCGCGACGAAGACGATGCCGTTGTCGTTGGCGAACTTCACGATCGCCGGCAGGAAGCCCTTGGCCGGCTCGATGAAGCCGCCCTCGCCGAGGACCGGCTCGATGACGATCGCGGCGACGTTCTCGGGGCCGATCTGCTTGGTGATGTTGTCGATCGCCTGGGCGGCGGCCTCGGGGCCGCAGTTCTCGGCACCCGTGGGCCAGCGGTAGCCGTAGGCGACCGGCACGCGGTAGACCTCGGGCGCGAACGGGCCGAAGCCCTGCTTGTACGGCATGTTCTTCGCCGTCATGCCCATGGTGAGGTTGGTGCGGCCGTGGTAGCCGTGGTCGAAGACGACGACGGCCTGGCGCTTGGTGTACGAGCGGGCGATCTTGACCGCGTTCTCGACGGCCTCGGCGCCCGAGTTGAACAGCGCGGACTTCTTGGCGTGGTCGCCCGGGGTCAGCTCGGCCAGCGCCTCGCAGACCTCCACGTAACCCTCGTACGGCGTCACCATGAAACAGGTGTGGGTGAAGTCCTGGAGCTGCGCGGACGCGCGGCGCACGACGGCCTCGGCGGAGGCGCCGACCGAGGTCACGGCGATGCCGGAGCCGAAGTCGATCAGGCGGTTGCCGTCGACGTCCTCGATGATGCCGCCGCCGGCCCGCTTGGTGAAGACGGGCAGCGTCGAGCCGACGCCACCGGCGACCGTGTCGAGACGGCGGGCCTGAAGCTCCTGCGACTTCGGGCCGGGGATGGCGGTGACGACGCGCCGCTCCTGCGGGACAGCGTTCATGCGGGGCTCCTGGGGGTGTTCTGGACGCACTTGCGGGTTTCCTCCGCAGGCTAGGCGCGGCGGAGGGGGAGAGGCATGCGCCGATCGGGAGTGGTGGCGGGTGTGTCGTTGTCCGGGATGGACATGACGGCTCCGGTTCCGCACGGCGGCCCGCCCCCGCGCGGGTCGGCCGGCCCTCGGCCGTACGGGTGGTCGAATCCCCTCCGGGGACGGCCGGGCCCACTAGATTGACGGTGGCACAGACGCGGCGACCTGGCTGGTCAGGGGGCAGGGGTTCATGGAGACCGACGGCACGTACGAGTCACGCGACACCAAGGGGGGCGCGGTCCCGCGCCCGGCGGCGCCGCCGACCGACGGCCGGGCCGGCCACCCCGACGGGCCCGCACCCGGACCGGCTTCGCCGGCGGACGGCCGGGGCGCGCGGCCCGGCGTCCCCGCGCACGTGCCGGCTCCGCCGCACGTGCCCGCTCCGCCGCACGTGCCCGCTCCGCCGCACGTGCCCGCTCCGCCGCACGTGCCGCCGCGGCCGACGGGTGCTCCGGGTGCCCCTGGTGCTTCCGGAGCTTCCGGAGCTTCCGGAGAGCCCGGTGCTCCCGGGGCGGCGGCTCCGGGTGCGGCGGCTTCCGGAGCGCCCGGTGGCGGAGGGGCCGCGGGCGGGGGCACCGCCACCTCGGGTTCCGCCCCCGGCGCCCCCGTCGTCGCCTGGCTGGACGCCCCGCGGCCCGAGGCCGCGCCCGGGATCTGGCGGTTCCGGCACGTGCCGCCGCCGCCGCCCCGGGAGGCGCGGAAGCTCGCGCCCGTCACGGTGGCCGGGCTGCTGATCCCGCTCGTCGTGGGGCTGCTGCTCTGGTCCGCCTGGCGGCGCGGCGTCGTCCCCTACGAGTGGATCCCGCTCGCCACCTTCACCCCCGCCGACTGGTGGTACGCCGGGGGCACCTCGCCCCGGGACTGGCACGGCGCCGAGGCCCACGTCGTCTACGACGGCGCCTTCTTCGCCGTCCTGCTCTACGCGATGGCCCGCCTCGGAGCCTGGGCCGAACTCGCCCGCCACCTCCTCGCCGACCGCCGCCCGCCCGCGCGCGCCGCGCTCACCGCCGGCGCCGCGCTGATCGCCCTGACGTTCGTCTGGCCGGACGCCTTCCCCGGCGTCGGCTGGGACCCGCTGCCGGTCGTCGCGCCCCTGCTCTCCCTCGTCGTGCTCATCGGCGGCGGGTACGACGTCCTCGCCTCGCCCGTCCTCGTCTACACCCTGTACGCCCTGATCACGGCCGCCGTGCTCTGGCCCTTCGCGCGCCTGGGCGGCTGGCCCGGCCTGGTCCGCGAGCGGCTGGGGGCCCGCGCCGCCGCCACGACGGGCGGCACCCCGGCGCCCCTCGACCCGGCGGCGCCCGCCCCCCTCTCGCAGTGGCCCGAACTGCGGGCCGCCGGGGAGCGGCGGGCGGCGGACCTGCTCGCCGCCGAGCTGTCCGCCGGACGCATGAACGACGTGGACTGCGCCCGGATCCGCCGGAGCCTGGAGCGGGGGCGGACGCACGAGGGCGGACTCGCCCCCTTCGTCGACACCGTGCTCCGGCAGGGCGCCGCGGCCGGGGCGCACCCCTCCGGCGACCGCGACCTGCCGGGCCGCGCCGCCACCCACGACCTCCTCGTCGGGCAGGTCCGCATCGGCCGCTGCGCGGCCGAGGAGCGGAACCCGGCCGCCTACCGGGGCGCGGGCCTCGCCCTCGAACCGGCCGCGCTCGCCACCTCCCTGCTGGTCGTGGGCCCCTCCGGCGCCGGGAAGACCACCCGCCTGACCGGGCCGGTCGTCGAGTCCCTCACCCTGCAGGCCCTCACCGGCGCCTGCGCGGTCGTCGCCGTGGGCACGGCGGACGCGCCGCTCGGCCCGGACGCCGCGTACGACGTCGTGGTCCGCCCGGGCGACCCGGCCTCGCCGTACGACCTCGACCTCTACGCCGGCCTCGCCGACCCCGACGAGGCGGCGGCGCTGCTCGCGGAGGGCCTGGTGGGCGACGTCGAGAACCTCGACGCCCGACGGGCCGCCACCGTCCTCGCCCAGCTCATCGGCCCCTACCGGGCGGCGCACGGCCGCTTCCCGTCCGTGCCGGTGCTCCGCGAACTCCTCGAAGCCGGCCCGCAGACGCTGACGGCGCTCCTCGACCGGCTCCCCGCCGACGCGGCGGCGATGCGCCGCGAGCTGGAGGCCCGCATCCGGCAGGCCGGCACCGCCGCCGACGCCGGGCCGCTCCTCGCGGACCGCCTGTCGCTGCTCGACCGGCCGGCCTTCGCCGAGTTCTTCGGCGCCGACGGGAGCGACGTTCGGCCCTTCTCGCTGAAGTCCGTCGTCCACCACCCGCTGCGGGTCCGGATCAAGCTGCCCGAGCGCGGCCACGAGGAGGCCTCGCGGCTCCTCGCCCGGCTGGTCCTCGCCCAGTTCCTGGCGGCGGCCCGGACCGGCGCCAAGCGCCCGCACTTCGTCTCCCTCGTCCTCGACGACGCCACCGGGGCGCTCACCACGGGCACCGTCCGCGCCCTCCAGCGGCTGCGCCCGCACCACGCGGGCGTGGTCCTCGGGCTCCGTACCCTCGGCGAGGTGCCCGAGGCGCTGCACGGCCCGCTGCTCGGCGCCGTCGGCTGCCGGGTGGCGCTCTCCGGCATCACCACCTGGGACGGCCGGGGCTTCGCCGAGACCTGGGGCAAGGAGTGGGTGGAGACCACCGAGGTGGCGCACCACACGGTCTTCGCCGACCAGCCGATGACCCGGTTCATCCACGCCCTGCGCAAGAAGGTCACCGGCAAGGCCGTCACCACCGACGCCGTCACGACCCGGAAGGTCGAGCGCGAGCGGTGGTCCGCCTCCGAGCTCGCGCACTCCGTGCCGCCCGGCCACGCCGTGGTGTCCCTGACCACGGCCCGGGGCGCGCACACCCCGCCGGTCCTGGTGGACCTGCGCGGCTGAGCGGGGCCGACCCGCGCCCCCGGCCCGTGCGGGGCCGACCCGCGTCACGACCGCCGACCGGGTCGTGCCCGCCGTCCGTGCGGGGCCGAACCGCGCTGTGCCCCCCGTCCGTGCGGCCGGGCCGTCTCACTCCTCGCACCCCCGAGCGGGCCGTCGGCGGCCCTGGCACAATCGGGGGCGCCGCTCGGCTGAACGGCGCCTCCCCGCTTCCGTGCGCGGCTCCCCCCGCGCGCGGTCCTCGCTCAAAGGTCCGACGGTCTCCCCATGCCGCCCACCCTCGCCTCGCTCGTCCAGCACTCCGCCCTCAAGCTCGTCGTCCGCGCGGGTGAGGACCGCCTCGACACCCCCGTCCGCTGGGCCCACGTCAGCGAGCTCGCCGACCCCGTCCCGTACATGGAGGGCGGCGAACTCCTCCTCACGACCGCGCTCACGCTCGACGCGGAGGACCTGGAGGCGATGCGCCGCTATGTGCGGCGGCTGCTCGGTGCCGGGGTGGTCGGGCTCGGCTTCGCGGTGGGCGTGAACCACGAGGAGATCCCGCCGGCGCTGCTCGAGGCGGCGCGCGAGGAGCACCTGCCGCTCCTGGAGGTGCCGCGCAGGACCCCGTTCCTGGCCATCAGCAAGGCCGTGTCGGCGGCCATCTCCGCCGACCAGTACCGGGCCGTCACGGCCGGCTTCGAGGCCCAGCGCGAGCTGACCCGCGCCGCGCTCGCCGAGGGCCCGGAGGCCGTCGTCGCCCGGCTGGCCGCGCACGTCGACGGCTGGGCCGCGCTGTACGACGCCTCCGGCGCCGTCGTCGCCGTCTCGCCCGAGTGGGCGGCGCGCCGGGCCGCCCGCCTCACCCCGGACGTGGAGCGGCTCCGCGAGCGGCCCGCGCCCGCCAGCGCGGTCGTCGGCGGTACGGACGACCGCGTCGAGCTCCAGTCGCTCGGCACGGGGCGCCGGGTGCGCGGCGCCCTCGCCGTCGGCACGGGCGCGCCCCTCGGCACGGCCGAGCGGTACGCGGTGCACTCGGCGATCGCCCTGCTCACCCTCACGACGGAACGTTCCCGCTCGCTCCAGGAGGCGGAACAGCGGCTCGGCGCGGCGGTGCTGCGCCTGATGCTCGCGGGCCAGCCGGAGGCCGCCCGCGCGGTGGCCGGAGACCTGTACGGAGGGCTGCTCGACGCCCCCTACCGGTTGCTGGTCGCCGAGGCCGCCGGGGGAGAGCCGGCCGGCGAGCCGCCGCTGCCGGTGCTCGCCGAGGCCCTGGAGGCCGCGGCCGCCCGCGCGGGCGAGGCGGTGCTGAGCGTCGCCGAGAGCGGGCAGCGGCTCGTCGTCCTCGCCGGGGACGGCGGCGCGGTCGTCGCCGCCTGCGAGGGGTACGCGGAGCGGGAGGTGGAGGAGACGGGCGTCGTCGTCGGCCTGTCGGCCCCGGCGGGCCCGAGCGCCGCGGCGGCCGCGTACAAGCAGGCCGAGCAGGCCCTCTCGGTCGCCCGGCGGCGGGGGAAGACGCTCGTCGAGCACGAGGACCTGGCGGCGGGCTCGGTGCTCCCGCTCCTCGCCGACGACGCCGTCCGCGCCTTCGCCGACGGGATGCTGCGGGCGCTGCGGGAGCACGACGCGACCGGCCGCGGCGACCTGGTGGCCTCGCTGCGCGCCTGGCTCTCCCGGCACGGCCAGTGGGACGCGGCGGCGGCCGACCTGGGCGTCCACCGGCACACGCTGCGCTACCGGATGCGCCGGGTGGAGGAGATCCTCGGCCGCTCGCTGGACGACCCGGACGTCCGGATGGAGCTGTGGCTGGCCCTGAAGGCGACGGGCGAGGACGGGCAGTGAGCGGGGCCTCCCCGGGGCTTCGTCCGTCGGACCGGGCCCCGGGGACCTAGTCCGAGCCGCCGCCGTCGTCGTCCCCGCCGCCGCGGCTCACGCTCCGGCGCCGTCCGGCGCGGACCAGCTCGCCGCCCAGCAGGGTCGCGGTGGCCACCGCGCGGACCCAACGGGGGCCGCCGCGCGCCGCCCAGACCACGCAGGCGCAGCCCGCGGCGACGAGGACGACGACACCGATCAGTACGTAAAGGACCATGCTTACCCCCGAGGTCGTGCGGTCCCGGACATCCTCCCACCCGTCCGTCCCGCCCCCGGGAGACTTCCGCCGTCCGAATTCCGCTGGTCCTGCCCGAATTCGGGCAGCTTTCTTGGCTTCGAGGGTGCGCGCTCCCTACTCTCCTGTCCATGACAAGCCCCGCCGCCGATCCGGCCCCCGAGACCCGTCCGGCCGTCCCCGGCCCCCCTGCCGCCGCCGACCCCCGCACCCCCGCCCCCGCCCGCCGGATCACCGGCGCCGTCTGGGCCGCGCTCGGCATCGTGTACGTCGTCTGGGGATCCACCTACCTCGGGATCCGGATCGTCGTCGAGACCCTCCCGCCGTTCCTCTCCGGCGGCGCCCGCTTCGTCACCGCCGGCCTGCTCCTCACCGCGATCGTCGCCTGGCGGCAGGGCCCCGCCGCCCTCCGGGTCACCCGCCGGGAACTCGGCTCCGCCGTCCTCGTCGGCCTGCTCCTGATCCTCGGCGGCAACGGCCTCGTCGTCCTCGCCGAGACCTCCGTCCCCTCCGGCCTCGCCGCCCTCCTCGTCGCCGCCGTCCCCGTCTGGGTCGTCCTGCTCCGCACGGTCTTCGGCGACCGCCCCGGCCCCGGCGCCCACGGCGGCGTCCTGCTCGGCTTCGCCGGCCTCGGCGTCCTCACCGTCCCCGGCCTCAGCGGCGAGGTGAAGATCGGCGGCGTCCTGCTGGTCCTCGTCGCCGCCCTGCTGTGGTCCGTCGGCTCCGTCTCCTCCGCCCGGCTGCCCATGCCCGCCAACCCCTTCACGGCGAGCGCGTACGAGATGCTGGCCGGCGGCCTCGCCGCGCTCGCCCTCGGCCTCCTGCGCGGCGAGCACCACGGCCTCGACCTCGGCGCCGTCTCCGGCCGGTCCTGGGCCGCCCTCGCGTACCTGATCGTCTTCGGCTCGCTCGTCGCCTTCACCGCGTACGCCTGGCTCCTCCAGACCGCCCCCGTCTCCCTCGCCGCCACCTACGCCTACGTGAACCCGGTCGTCGCCGTCCTGCTCGGCGCCCTCGTCCTCGACGAGGCCCTGACCTGGCCGATCCTCCTCGGCGGCGCGATCGTCGTCGGCGGCGTCTGCCTGATCGTCTCGACCGAGCGGCGCGGCTGACGCTCCGGAGCGCGGGCACTGTCGGCCGTCCGCTTCGGCCGAAGCGGACAGAGCCGCCACCCCCACTACTCCATACCGGACAAGCACGCGCCCGGCACCCCGGCCCTAACGTGTCACCAGAGCAACCGCTCGCACCCCGAAACGGAAAGGGCCGGGACGCAATGACGACCACCCACGCCTTCTGGCTCGCCGGCCGCGAGGCCACCGGCGACGCCACCTTCGACGTCACGAACTCGTACGACGGACGTCTGGTCGGCAAGGTCAGCGTGCCCACCGAGGCCCAGGTCGAGGAGGCCGTCGCCGCCGCGCACGCCGTCGTCGACGAGTTCGCCGCGACCCCGGCGCACGTCCGCGCCGCCGCCCTCGACCACGTGTCGAAGCGGCTCGCCGAGCGCACCGAGGAGATCGCCCAGCTGATCTCCGCCGAGAACGGCAAGCCCATCAAGTGGGCCCGCGGCGAGGTCGGCCGCGCCGTCTCCGTCTTCCGTTTCGCCGCCGAGGAGGCCCGCCGCTGGAACGCCGGCGAGGCCCAGCGCCTGGACACCGAGGCCGGCGGCGCGGGCCGCCTCGCCCTGACCCGCCGCATCCCCAAGGGCGTCGTCCTCGGCATCGCGCCGTTCAACTTCCCGCTGAACCTCAGCGCCCACAAGGTCGCCCCGGCCATCGCCGTCGGCGCCCCGATCATCCTCAAGCCGGCTCCGTCGACCCCGATCTCCTCCCTGGTCCTGGGCGAGATCCTGGCCGAGACCGACCTGCCGGCCGGCTCCTGGTCGATCCTGACCGTGCCGAACGACCGCATGCCCGCCCTCGTCCAGGACGAGCGCCTCCCGGTCATCTCCTTCACCGGCTCCGACAAGGTCGGCTACGCCATCCAGCAGTCGGTGCCGCACAAGCACTGCACCCTGGAGCTCGGCGGCAACGCCGCGGCCGTCGTCCTGCCCGACTGGTCCTCCGAGGCCGACCTGGACTGGGCCGCGAGCCGCATCGCGACCTTCTCCAACTACCAGGGCGGCCAGTCCTGCATCTCCGTGCAGCGCGTGATCGCCGACGCCTCGGTCTACGACCGCCTGGTGCCGAAGATCGTCGCCGCCGTCGAGGCGCAGGTCACCGGTGACCCGGCGGACGACGCCACCGACGTCGGCCCGCTGGTCGACGAGGCCGCCGCCCGGCGCGTCGAGTCCTGGGTCGACGAGGCCGTCGCGGCCGGCGCCAAGCTCCTCGCCGGCGGCAAGCGCGAGGGCGCGACCTACGCCCCGACCGTCCTCGCCGACCTCCCGGCCGACGTCACGCTGGCCCGCGCCGAGGTCTTCGGCCCGGTCCTGACCCTCGCCAAGGTCGACGGCGAGGCCGAGGCCTTCGCCGCGGTCAACGACTCGGACTTCGGCCTCCAGGCCGGCGTCTTCACCCGCGACCTGCAGACCGCCTTCCGCGCCCACCGCGCCCTGGAGGTCGGCGGCGTGATCGTCGGCGACGTCCCCTCGTACCGCGCCGACCAGATGCCGTACGGCGGCGCCAAGCGCTCCGGCGTCGGCCGCGAGGGCGTCAAGTACGCGATGGACGACTACACCTACGAGCGCGTGCTCGTCCTGACGGGCCTCGCCCTCTAAGGGGTACGCCCCACCCGGACCAGGCGGTCCGAGCCCACTGTGCGGGGGCTCGGGCCGCCTTTCCGCGTACGGCCTCCGCCCGGGCGACCGGGGCGCCCCACCCGGAGGACGCACCCGGAGGGGATCCCTCCTCTTTCGGTACCCACCGATATCGGGTACGACGGACAGAAGCCCCAGGAGGTGTCCATGTCCGCACCCACCCAGCCGCCCAAGGTCACCGAGCGCGAGGCCCGGCAGGTCGCCGAGGCCGCGCGCGAGCGGGACTGGCACAGACCCAGCTTCGCCAAGGAGCTGTTCCTCGGCCGTTTCCGCCTCGACCTCATCCACCCGCACCCGCTCCCCGCCGCCGAGGACGTCCGGCGCGGAGAGGCCTTCCTCGCCGCCCTCCGCACCTTCTGCGAGACCCGGATCGACGGCGCCCGCATCGAGCGCGAGGCCCGCATCCCCGACGAGACGATCACCGGACTCAAGGAGATCGGCGCCCTCGGGATGAAGATCGACCCGAAGTACGGCGGGCTCGGCCTCACCCAGCTGTACTACAACCGCGCCCTCGCCCTCGTCGGCTCCGCCAGCCCCGCCGTCGGCGCCCTGCTCTCCGCGCATCAGTCGATCGGCGTACCGCAGCCGCTGAAACTCTTCGGCACCCAGGAGCAGAAGGACGCCTTCCTGCCCCGGCTCGCCCGCACCGACCTCTCCGCCTTCCTGCTCACCGAGCCCGACGTCGGCTCCGACCCGGCGCGGCTCGCCACCACCGCCGTGCCCGAGGGGGACGCGTACGTCCTCGACGGCGTGAAGCTCTGGACCACCAACGGCGTCGTCGCCGACCTGCTCGTCGTCATGGCCCGCGTCCCCGTCTCCGAAGGACACCCCGGAGGCATCACCGCCTTCGTCGTCGAGGCCGACGCGCCCGGCATCACCGTCGAGCACCGCAACGCCTTCATGGGCCTGCGCGGCCTGGAGAACGGCGTCACCCGCTTCCACCGCGTCCGGGTCCCCGCCGGCAACCGCATCGGCCCCGAGGGAGCCGGCCTCAAGATCGCCCTCACCACCCTCAACACCGGCCGCCTCTCCCTCCCCGCCGCCTGCGCGGGCGCCGCCAAGTGGTGCCTGAAGATCGCCCGCGAGTGGTCCGGCGTCCGCGAGCAGTGGGGCAGGCCCGTCGGCCGCCACGAGGCCGTCGGCACCAAGATCTCCTTCATCGCGGCCACCGCCTTCGCCCTGGAGGCCGTCGTCGACCTCGCCTCCCAGATGGCCGACGAGAACCGCAACGACATCCGCATCGAGGCCGCCCTCGCCAAGCTGTACGGATCCGAGAAGGCCTGGCTCATCGCCGACGAACTCGTCCAGATCCGGGGCGGCCGAGGCTACGAGACCGCCGAATCCCTCGCCGCCCGCGGCGAACGGGCCGTCCCCGCCGAGCAGTTGCTCCGCGACCTCCGCATCAACCGCATCTTCGAGGGCTCCACCGAGATCATGCACCTGCTGATCGCCCGCGAGGCCGTCGACGCCCACCTCTCCGTCGCCGGCGACCTCATCGACCCCGACAAGACCCTCGCCGACAAGGCGAGGGCCGGCGCCCGGGCCGGCGGTTTCTACGCCCGCTGGCTGCCGGGGCTCGTCACCGGACCGGGGCAGCGGCCGGGGGCGTACGGCGAGTTCGGCGCCCTCGCGGGCCACCTCCGGTACGTCGAGCGGACCTCCCGCAAGCTCGCCCGGTCCACCTTCTACGCGATGTCCCGCTGGCAGGGCCGCATGGAGCTCAAGCAGGCCTTCCTCGGGCGGATCGTCGACATCGGCGCGGAGCTCTTCGCGATGAGCGCGGCGTGCGTACGGGCCGAGCTCCTCCGCACCACGACCGACCACGGCCGGGAGGCCCGGCAACTCGCCGACGCCTTCTGCCGACAGGCCCGCCTCCGCGTCGAGGAGCTCTTCGACCGCCTCTGGTCCAACACGGACGACCTCGACCGGCGGATCGTCGACGCGGTCCTCGACGGGGCCTACACCTGGCTGGAGGAGGGCGTCATCGACCCGAGCGGCCCGGGTCCCTGGATCGCGGACACCGCGCCGGGCCCCTCCTCGGAAACGAACGTCCACCGCAAACTCCCCTGACCCCCGCTGCGGGCTGCGCCCCCCGCCCACCCCCGTTGTGGGCTGCGCCCGCCGGTCCCCGTTGTGGGCAGTCGTTCCGCTGGGGCGGAACGGGTGGGCACAACGGAACGGCGCCCTTGCCGGGCCGAGGCTCCCGCGCCCTGACCCGCACCACGTGGTGCGCCGCGCGAAGTGGTGCGGGTCCAGGCGCGGAACGCGGAGGCGCCGCCAGGGGCGCCGTCCCGTGTGCCCGCCCTCCCCCAAGCTCTCGGCTCCGCTCGAGCAGGGGGGACCCCCTCGCCCAGCGGGACGATTGCCCACACGGGCGGGGGCGGGGGCACCGCCCCATAAGGCGCGGGCCCATGCGGAGGCGACGGGTGGGCACCGCCCGGACGGTGGGGGCGCCGGCCCCGGGGTCCACGTGGCGGACCGGGTCGCCGTCCGGGCGGGGCGCGCGGCAGGATGGCCCCGTGACCGTCATCGACATCCCCGGCTCCAAGTCCGTCACCGCCCGCGCGCTCTTCCTCGCCGCCGCCGCGGAGGGCACCACCACCCTCCTGCGCCCGCTCGTCTCCGACGACACCGAAGGCTTCGCCGAGGGCCTCACCGCCCTCGGCCACGGCGTCCGCCGCGAGCCGGACGCCTGGCACATCGAGGGCCGCCCCGCCGGCCCGGGGGTCGCGGAGGCCGACGTGTACTGCCGGGACGGCGCCACCACCGCCCGCTTCCTGCCGACCCTCGCCGCCGCCGGCCACGGCACGTACCGCTTCGACGCCTCCGCGCAGATGCGACGACGGCCCCTCGGCCCCCTGACGACCGCGTTGCGCACCCTGGGCGTCGATCTGCGGCACGGGGAGAGGGAGGGCCACCACCCGCTCACCGTCCACGCCGCCGGCGTGAAGGGCGGCGCGCTCACCCTCGACGCCGGGCAGTCCTCCCAGTACCTGACCGCCCTGCTCATGCTGGGCCCGCTCACCGCCGAGGGCCTCGACATCACCGCCACGGACCTCGTCTCGGAGCCGTACGTCGAGATCACGCTCGCGATGATGCGGGCCTTCGGGGCCGAGGTCCGGCAGGAAGGCCGCACCTACCGGGTCGCCCCCACCGGGTACCGCGCGCGGACGTACGGCATCGAGCCCGACGCCTCCACCGCGAGCTACTTCTTCGCCGCGGCCGCCCTCCGACCCGGCGGCTCCGTCACCGTCCCCGGTCTCGGGACCGGCGCCCTCCAGGGCGACCTGGCCTTCGTCGACGTGCTGCGCCGGATGGGCGCCGACGTCGAGGTCACGGACACCGCCACCACCGTCCGCTCCACCGGCACCCTGCGCGGCCTCACCGTCAACATGCGGGACATCTCGGACACGATGCCGACCCTCGCCGCGATCGCGCCGTTCGCCGACGGGCCCGTCCGCATCGAGGACGTCGCCAACACCCGGGTCAAGGAGTGCGACCGCCTCGACGCCTGCGCCGAGAACCTCCGCCGCCTCGGCGTCACCGTCACCACCGGCCCCGACTGGATCGAGATCCGGCCGGGCACCCCCGCCGGGCCCGTAGAGATCGCCACCCACGGCGACCACCGGATCGTCATGTCCTTCGCGGTCACCGCCCTGCGCACCCCCGGGATCACCTTCGACGACCCCGGTTGCGTGAAGAAGACCTTCCCCGACTTCCACCGGGCCTTCGGGGCGTTCGCACGCACCCCGTGAAGGCCGCACGGTCTTTGCGGCGAGAATGGGGGGCATGAGCGACCGCCCCTCTCCTCTCGCCGACCCGCACATCGCCTTCGACGTCTCCGAAGGACGCCGGGACATCGTCGTCCTCGGCTCGACCGGGTCCATCGGCACCCAGGCCATCGACCTGGTGCTGCGCAACCCCGACCGCTTCCGGGTCACCGCCCTGGCCGCCTCCGGCGGTCGGATCGGGCTGCTCGCCGAGCAGGCGCACCGGCTCCGGGTCGCCGCGGTCGCCGTGGCCCGCGAGGAGGCGCTGCCCGAGCTCCGGGAGGCGCTGAGGGCGCTGTACGGCTCCGAGCCCCTGCCCGAGCTGCTGACGGGCCCGGACGCCGCCACGCGGCTGGCCGCGTCGCCGTGCCACACCGTCCTCAACGGCATCACCGGCTCCATCGGCCTCGCGCCGACCCTCGCCGCCCTCGAAGCGGGCCGCACCCTCGCCCTCGCCAACAAGGAGTCGCTGATCGTCGGCGGCCCCCTGGTGAAGGCGCTCGCCAAGCCCGGGCAGATCATCCCGGTCGACTCCGAGCACGCGGCCCTCTTCCAGGCGCTCGCCGCCGGCACCCGCGCCGACGTCCGCAAGCTGGTCGTCACGGCCTCCGGCGGCCCCTTCCGGGGGCGTACGCGCGAGCAGCTGGCCCACGTCACCCGCGAGGACGCGCTCGCCCACCCCACCTGGGCCATGGGCCCGGTGATCACGGTGAACAGCGCGACCCTGGTGAACAAGGGCCTGGAGGTCATCGAGGCCCACCTGCTCTACGACATCCCCTTCGACCGCATCGAGGTCGTCGTCCACCCGCAGTCGTACGTCCACTCGATGGTCGAGTTCACGGACGGCTCCACGCTCGCCCAGGCCACCCCCCCGGACATGCGCGGCCCGATCGCCATCGGCATCGGCTGGCCCGAGCGGGTCCCGGACGCGGCCCCCGCCTTCGACTGGACCAAGGCCTCCACCTGGGAGTTCTTCCCGCTCGACACCGAGGCCTTCCCGTCCGTCGGCCTGGCCCGGCACGTGGGCGAGCTGGGCGGCACCGCCCCCGCCGTCTTCAACGCCGCGAACGAGGAGTGCGTCGAGGCGTTTCTCGCCGGACGGCTGCCGTTCAACGGAATCATGGATACGGTCACTGCGGTCGTCACGGAGCACGGCACCCCCGCCCGGGGAACCTCACTGACCGTGTCGGACGTCCTCGAAGCGGAGACCTGGGCACGGGCCCGGGCCCGAGAGCTCGCAGCGAAGGCAACAGCGGAGGCCCGCGCATGACCGAAATGCTCCTGTACGCCCTGGGCATCGTGCTGTTCGCCCTCGGCCTCCTCGTGTCCATCGCGTGGCACGAACTCGGCCACCTCTCCACGGCCAAGCTCTTCGGCATCCGCGTGCCGCAGTACATGGTCGGCTTCGGTCCCACCATCTGGTCGAGGAAGCGCGGCGAGACCGAGTACGGCATCAAGGCCATCCCGGCCGGCGGCTACATCCGCATGATCGGCATGTTCCCGCCGGGCACGGACGGCAGGATCGAGGCCCGCTCCACCTCGCCCTGGCGCTCCATGATCGAGGACGCCCGCGAGGCCTCGTACGAGGAGATCGAGCCGGGCGACGAGACGCGGCTCTTCTACACGCGCAAGCCGTGGAAGCGCGTGATCGTGATGTTCGCCGGACCGTTCATGAACCTGGTCCTGGCGGCGGTGCTGTTCTTCGGCTCGATGATGACGCTGGGGATCGCCGGCCCGACGACCGAGGTCGCGGGCGTCCAGAAGTGCGTCATCGAGCTCAGCGAGAAGCGCGAGAAGTGCGCGGCGGGGGACCCCGTCTCCCCGGCGTTCGCGGCCGGCCTCGAGGACGGGGACAGGATCCTCGCCCTGAACGGGAAGGCGGTGGGCGACTGGGACGCCCTCTCCGACGGCATCCGCGCCGCCGGCGCCGGCCCCGCCACGCTCACCGTCGAGCGGAACGGGCAGCGGACCGAGCTGCACCCCACCCTCGTCTCCAACGAGGTCGAGAAGAAGGACGCCGACGGCAACGCCGTCCGGCCCGTCCAGTACGTCAAGGCCGGCTACCTCGGCTTCCAGCCGAAGTCCGAGGTCGCGCCGCTCAGCTTCGGCGAGACCACCGAGCGGATGACCGACCTCCTGGAGAACGGCGTCCACTCGGTCGTCGCCCTCCCCGGCAAGATCCCCGGCCTCTGGGACGCCACCTTCGGGGACGGCAAGCGCGCCGAGGACTCGCCCGTCGGCGTCCTCGGCGCCGCCCGGATCACCGGCGAACTGATGACCGTCGAGGCCCCGCCGACGACGATCCTCGTCACGTTCATGAACCTGCTCGTGTACTTCAACGTCTCGCTGTTCCTGTTCAACATGCTCCCGCTGCTGCCGCTCGACGGCGGTCACATCGCGGGCGCCCTGTGGGAGTCCGTCCGCCGCCACACGGCCCGGATCTTCAGGCGCCCCGACCCGGGCCCGTTCGACGTGGCCAAGCTGATGCCCGCCGCCTACGTGGTGGCCGGCGTCTTCGTCTGCTTCACGCTGCTCGTCCTCGCCGCCGACATCGTCAATCCGGTGAAACTGACGTAGCGCCCAGGGGGGCCGCACCCGGTGGTGTCCGGCCCCCCGCTCCCGGGGCGGTAACCTCGGAACCCTGAGCCCGCCGACGCACAACCTTGAGGTTGCACTTCAGATGACCGCGATTTCTCTCGGTATCCCGACCGTTCCGACCCGGCTCGCCGAGCGGCGCAAGAGCCGCCAGATCCAGGTCGGCAGCGTGGCCGTCGGCGGTGACGCGCCCGTCTCCGTCCAGTCGATGACGACGACCCGCACCTCCGACATCGGCGCCACGCTCCAGCAGATCGCCGAGCTGACCGCCTCCGGCTGTCAGATCGTCCGCGTGGCCTGCCCCACCCAGGACGACGCCGACGCGCTCGCCACGATCGCCCGGAAGTCCTCCATCCCGGTCATCGCCGACATCCACTTCCAGCCGAAGTACGTCTTCGCCGCGATCGACGCCGGCTGCGCCGCCGTCCGCGTCAACCCGGGCAACATCAAGCAGTTCGACGACAAGGTCAAGGAGATCGCCAAGGCGGCGAACGACGCGGGCACCCCGATCCGCATCGGCGTCAACGCCGGCTCGCTCGACGCCCGCCTGCTGAAGAAGTACGGCAAGGCCACCCCCGAGGCGCTCGTCGAGTCCGCCCTCTGGGAGGCCTCCCTCTTCGAGGAGCACGACTTCCGCGACATCAAGATCTCGGTCAAGCACAACGACCCGGTCGTCATGGTCGAGGCCTACCGCCAGCTCGCCGCCCAGTGCGACTACCCGCTGCACCTCGGCGTCACCGAGGCGGGCCCGGCCTTCCAGGGCACCATCAAGTCGGCCGTCGCCTTCGGCGCCCTGCTCTCCCAGGGCATCGGCGACACCATCCGCGTCTCGCTCTCCGCGCCGCCGGTCGAGGAGATCAAGGTCGGCATCCAGATCCTGGAGTCGCTGAACCTGCGCCAGCGCCGCCTGGAGATCGTCTCCTGCCCGTCCTGCGGCCGCGCCCAGGTCGACGTCTACAAGCTCGCCGAGGAGGTCACCGCCGGCCTCGACGGCATGACCGTCCCGCTGCGCGTCGCCGTCATGGGCTGCGTCGTCAACGGCCCCGGCGAGGCCCGCGAGGCCGACCTCGGCGTCGCCTCCGGCAACGGCAAGGGCCAGATCTTCGTCAAGGGCGAGGTCATCAAGACCGTCCCCGAGTCGAAGATCGTCGAGACCCTCATCGAAGAGGCCCTCAAGATCGCCGAGCAGATGGAGAAGGACGGCGTCGCCAGCGGCGAGCCGACGGTCGCCATCGCCGGCTGACCCCTTCCGGCGCCCTTGCCGGAACCACGCGCGAAGCCCCTCCGCCCCTCCCGGCGGAGGGGCTTCGCGCGTGCGGGGACGGCCGCCCCGGGACCGGCGGGCACGGTCGGCCCGTTCCCCCCGCTCCGGCGTCCCGGAGGCGAACCGAGCCCCGCAAAGGAGCACGGGGGTACAGTGCGGAGACCAGCAGACCCGTCCCGTGAGGCCCCCTCGTGCTGACAGAGACCACCACTCGGGTCCTCGAACCCGCCGACCTCGGCGCCGCCCTCGCCGTCCTGGAGAGCGCCCCCGTCGAGAACGCCTTCGTGGCCGCCCGCGTCCAGGTCGCCGGACTCGACCCCTGGCGCCTCGGCGGCGAGATGTGGGGCTGGTACACCGAGGGCAGACTGCGCTCGCTCTGCTACTCCGGCGCCAACCTGGTCCCCATCTGCGCCACCCCCCAGGCCGTCCGCGCCTTCGCCGACCGGGCCCGCAGGATCGGCCGCCGCTGCTCCTCGATCGTCGGCCCCGCCGAGGCCACCGGCGAGCTGTGGCGGCTCCTGGAGCCCAGCTGGGGCCCCGCGAGGGACGTCAGGGCCCGCCAGCCGCTGATGGTCGCCGAGGAGCCCTCCACCACGGTCGTGCCCGATCCGCTGGTCCGCCGCGTCCGCAAGGACGAGATGGAGGCGATCATGCCCGCCTGCGTGGCCATGTTCACCGAGGAGGTCGGCATCTCCCCGCTCGCCAACGACGGCGGGCTGCTCTACCAGGCCCGCGTCGCCGAACTCGTCGGCTCCGGCCGCTCCTTCGCCCGCATCGAGGACGGCAAGGTCGTCTTCAAGGCCGAGATCGGCGCCGCCACCCGCCAGGCCTGCCAGATCCAGGGCGTCTGGGTCGCCCCCGAACACCGCGGCAAGGGCCTCTCCGAGACGGGCATGGCCGCCGTCCTCCGGTACGCCCTGGCCGACGTCGCCCCCGTCGTCAGCCTGTACGTCAACGACTACAACACCCCGGCGAGGGCCGCGTACCGCCGCGTCGGCTTCCGCGAGACCGGCGCCTTCATGAGCGTCCTGTTCTGACGCGCTGTCCCGGGACGGGCGGGCACTTGTAGGGTGCGCCGCATGGATGACGCAGAGATCGAGATCGGTCCGGTCAATCTCGCCGCCAGGGTGGACGAGGCCCTCGCCGTGCAGGCCGTCGCCTTCGGCCTGGACGCGGGCGAGGTCGCCGTACGCCGCCACATCGTGCTGCGCCACCTGCTCAGTCCCGGCGCCCGCGCCTACGGGGCCACCACCCCCGAAGGACGGCTCGTCGGCTTCGTGTACGGGATGCCCAACGACCGCGCCCACTGGTGGTCCACCGTCGTCGAGACGTACCTGCGGGCCACCGGCACCACCGACTGGCTCGACGACTCCTTCGTCATCACCGAACTCCACGTCCACCCCGACTTCCAGGGCCGGGGCGTCGGCCGCGAGCTGATCACCACCATCACCGACACCGCCGCCGAGCCGCGCTCGATCCTCTCCGCGATCGACACCGACAGCCCCGCCCGCGGCCTCTACCGGGCCCTCGGCTACGTCGACCTCGCCCGCCAGGTCCACTTCCCGAGCGCCCCCCGCCCGTACGCCGTCATGGGCGCCCCCCTGCCGCTCAGGCGCCGGAACTGATTTCACCTGCCAGGGGCGGCCCGGCTAACCTCGGGGCCATCACCTCCCCCAAGCTCGCGGCTACGCCCGAGCAGGGGGGACCCCCTTGTCCCTTCAGGAGTACGAGAACCATGGCCAACGCACCGGTCCAGCGCATGTCCCAGTTGATGGCGAAGACGCTGCGCGACGACCCGGCGGACGCCGAGGTCCTCAGCCACAAGCTCCTCGTCCGCGCCGGCTACGTCCGCCGCACCGCCGCCGGCATCTGGAGCTGGCTGCCCCTGGGCAAGAAGGTCCTCTCCAACGTCGAGCGGATCGTCCGCGAGGAGATGGACGCCATCGGCGCCCAGGAGGTCTCCCTGCCCGCCCTGCTGCCCCGCGAGCCCTACGAGGCCACCGGCCGCTGGGACGAGTACGGCGCCGAGCTCTTCCGCCTCCAGGACCGCAAGGGCGGCGACTACCTCCTCGGGCCCACCCACGAGGAGATCTTCACCCTCCTGGTCAAGGACCAGTGCTCGTCCTACAAGGACCTGCCGGTCACCCTGTACCAGATCCAGACCAAGTTCCGCGACGAGGCCCGCCCCCGCGCCGGCATCCTGCGCGGCCGCGAGTTCCTCATGAAGGACTCGTACTCCTTCGACACCGAGGACGAGGGCCTCACCCGGTCCTACGCCCTGCACCGCCAGGCCTACCAGCGGATCTTCGAGCGCCTGGGCCTCGACTACCGCATCGTCGCCGCCACCGCCGGCGCCATGGGCGGCTCGAAGTCCGAGGAGTTCCTCGCCCCCGCCGAGGCCGGCGAGGACACCTTCGCCGACTGCCCGAACTGCGACTTCGCGGCCAACACCGAAGCGGTGTACCAGACGGTGAAGCCGGTCGACGGCTCGGCCGTCCCGGCCACCGAGGAGGTCCCCACCCCCGACACCCCGACGATCGAGACCCTCGCGGCCTCCCTCGGCGTGCCGGCCTCCGCCACCCTGAAGAACCTCCTCGTGAAGGTCGACGGCGAGATCGTCGCGATCGGCGTCCCCGGCGACCGCGAGGTCGACATGGACAAGGTCGAGGAACACTTCGGCCCGACGGCCACGGTCGAGATGGTGACGGAGGAGGACTTCGCGCAGCGCACCGACCTCGTCCGCGGCTACGTCGGCCCCCAGGGCCTGGAGAAGGTCACCTACATCGCCGACCCCCGCGTGGCGCCCGGCACCTCCTGGATCACGGGCGCCAACAAGGAGGGCACGCACACGAAGAACGTCGTCGCGGGCCGTGACTTCGAGGTCTCCGAGTACGTCGACGTCGTCGTCGTCCAGGAGGGCGACCCGTGCCCCAAGTGCGGCACCGGCCTCAGGCTGGACCGCGCCATCGAGATCGGCCACATCTTCCAGCTGGGCCGCAAGTACGCCGACGCCCTCAAGCTCGACGTCCTCGGCCAGAACGGCAAGCCCGTCCGCGTGACCATGGGCTCGTACGGCGTCGGCGTCTCCCGCGCGGTCGCGGCCCTCGCGGAGCAGACCGCCGACGAGAAGGGCCTGTGCTGGCCCTCCGAGGTCGCCCCCGCCGACGTCCACGTGGTGGCGGCGGGCAAGGCGCTCCAGACGGAACTGGCCCTGGAGGTCTCGGAGAAGCTCTCCGCGGCCGGCCTCCGTGTCCTGGTCGACGACCGCGCGGGCGTCTCCCCGGGCGTCAAGTTCACCGACGCGGAGCTCATGGGCGTCCCGAAGATCCTCGTCGCGGGCCGGCGCTCGGGCGAGGGCGTGGTGGAACTCAAGGACCGCCGCACGGGGGAGCGCGAGGAGCTGACGATCGCCGAGGCCCTCACCCGCCTCACGTCCTGACACCCCGCACCCGGCGGGGCGGTGCCCCGGCCCCCCCCGCCGTGTGGGCGCGCCTCGCGGGGCGGTGCCCCCGCCCCCGCCCGTGTGGGCAATCGTCCCGCTGGGCGGGACGGGTGGGCACACGGGACGGCGCCCTTCAGCGGCGCCTCCGCGTTCCGCGCCTGGACCCGCACGACATTGCGCGATGCACCTCGGGTGCGGGTCAGGGCGCAGGAGCCTGGGCCCGGCAAGGGGCGCCGTCCGTTGTGCCCACCCTCCCCCAAGCTCTCGGCTCCGCTCGAGCAGGGGGGACCCCCTTCGCCCCAGCGGAACGATTGCCCACAACGGGGGTGGGCGGGGTACCGGCCCGGCGGAGCGAACGCCCGTGACGGGAGTCAGGGCGGCGGTTCTCGGTGGGCGGGTTCCACCGAGGAGCCCGTCAGGTCCTCGACCGCCTCCTCCGCCGCCGCCCGCCCCTTCAGGTACGCCTCGCTCAACGGCGGCACCGGCGCCGCCGGCGACGCCGCCTGCTCCAGCTGTTCCCCCTCCGCCGCCCCCGGCGTCGCCCGCTCCAGGAACCGCAGCAGTTCCACCGGAATCGGCAGGACCAGCGTCGAGTTCTTCTCCGCGGACACCGCCATCACCGTCTGCAGCAGCCGCAGCTGCAGCGCCGCCGGCTGGTCGGACATCACGCCCGCCGCCTCCGCCAGCTTCTTCGAGGCCTGGAGTTCCGCGTCCGCGTTGATCACCCGCGCCCGACGTTCCCGGTCCGCCTCCGCCTGCCGGGCCATGGAGCGCTTCATCGTCTCGGGCAGGGAGACGTCCTTGATCTCGACGCGGTCGATGGCGACGCCCCACCCCATCGCCGGACTGTCGAGCATGAGTTCCAGGCCCTGGTTGAGCTTCTCCCGGTTGGACAGCAGGTCGTCGAGGTCGCTCTTGCCGATGATGGACCGGAGCGAGGTCTGCGCCATCTGGGAGACCGCGAACTTGTAGTCCTCGACCCGGACCAGCGCGTCGGCCGCGTCGACGACCTTGAAGTAGACGACCGCGTCGACCCGCACCGTCACGTTGTCCCGGGTGATGCCCTCCTGCGCGGGCACGGGCATGGTGACGATCTGCATGTTCACCTTGTGCAGGCGGTCGACGAGCGGAACGATCATCGTGAAGCCGGGGGAGCGGATGTCGTCGCGCAGCCGACCGAAGCGGAAGACGACGCCGCGCTCGTACTGCTTGACCACGCGCGCCGCCGCGCCCGCGTACACCGCGACCGCCGCACCCGCGCCGGCCACCGCCACCAGCAGCTCTTGGATCATCACGGCCCCCTGGATCGAGCCGAACAGTACACAAAGGGTATTCCCCTAGAGCCAGCTCGCGAACTCGAGAAGCAGTTCGGCGTCCTGCCGCCGCCCCGCCGTCAGCGCCCGCGTCCCCGACTCGACCGCGCGGAACAGGCTCCAGCCGCGCAGCCGCTCCCGGTCCAGGTCCAGGGAGTCCGCCAGCTTGTTGACCCGCCGCCGGGCCGCCGAGGCCCCCGAGGAGGCGGCCACCAGGTCCTCGACCCGGTCCCGTACGAGCCGGGCGAGGTCGTAGGCCCGCTCGCCCACCAGCGGCTCGGGGCCGACGGCCAGCCAGGGCGCCCGGTCACCGGCGAGGACCTTGCCCTGCCGGAAGTTCCCGTGCAGCAGCACCGTCTCCGCGTCGCCCCCGGCCAGCTCCTCGCGGGCCGCGAGCGCCGCCGCGGTCAGTTCCGCGGTCGCCGGGTCCGCGCGGTACGGCTCCATCACCGCCGCCTGCCGTGCCGTCCGCTCCGCCACCGTCTCGAAACCGTGCCCCGCCGACGGCTCGACCCAGAGCCTGCGCACGGTGCCGGCCGCCTCCAGGAGCGCCTTCGCCTCCGGCAGGGAGCGCAGCGAGACCTCGGGGTGGAGCCGTTCGAGGACGAGCGCGTCCTGTCCGGCCCCGTCGAGGAGCTGGACCGCGCCCCAGCCGTTCCAGTGCGCCAGCGCGTCCCGCTCCAGGTCCGGCCGGGTGAACGGCGGCGCGACCTTGAGCGCGGCGGGGGAGCCGTCGGAGCGCCGGACGAGCACGACCAGGCTGCTCCGTCCGCCGGGGGCCATCACCCGCTCGGCGTCCAGGGACGCCCGGGCGAGCGCCCGCTCGGCGAGCTCCGGCAGCTCCCCGAGCCACTCGGCCGCCTCGGCGTCCCCGTACGTCTCACCGAGCGTCCTGGCCAGTCGCTGCGGCGGTTCGAAACCCATGCGTACGTTGTTCCTTCGGTCGGGGCGGGCCTACACCCGCTCGGCGAGCCCAGGAAAGGTTACGTCGCTGCCGCGCCATCGGACGGCGCGCACGGCGGCCTCCCGGAGCGCGGCGGCCGCCTCTCCGCGCGCGTGGCCCCCGGTGGCCCGGACGAGGTCGGAGTACACCCCGGCCACCCGGTCCTCCAGGACCGCCGCGAGCCGCACCGCGCCGGCCGGGTCCGCGACCCGGAACGGCAGCTCGTACGCGGCCTCCGCCGCCACCGGCGTCCCGCCGAGGTCCCGCACGGCCCGGCGCAGCGCGTCCCGCCGCGCCCGGTGCGCCTCGTACGCGGCGGTGGCCTCGGCCCGCCGCCCGGTGCCGATCCGGCCGCCGACGACCCCGTACCCGTACACCGCGGCGTGCTCGGCGGCCAGCGCGGCCTGGGCCGCGTCGAGGGCGCTCATGCCGGTGCTCCTTCGGTCAGCAGGTAGGCGTGGGCGGCGCCGGCCGCCGCGACGGAGGCGAGCAGCCGGGCGTACTCGGGCGGAGCGGTGAGCAGCGCGGCCATGTGGCCGTCGGAGGCGGCGCGCTCGGCTGCGGCGAGCTCCCCGAGGGCGGCCCGGGGCTCGGCCGCCACCCGAACGGGTGCGGCGGGGGCCGTGGACTTCCCGGAGGCCGAAGCGGAGGCGGACGGGGAGACGGACGGCGGGGCGCCGTCGGCGGCGGGGGCTGCCGGGGAGGGGGCCGCGGGCGTCGTCGCCGCGACGGGTTCCACCGTCGTGCCGCCCTCGCCGAGGGCCTTCGCGTGGGCCGCCACCGCGCGCCGCAGCGGGGCCAGCCGGGGGGCCAGGGCGGGGTGGGCGGCGAGCGTCGCGTCGTAACGTCCCAGCAGGCCGCGCGCGGCGGTCACCGACCGCAGCCGCAGGGCCGCCTCGGCGCGCGCCACCCGTTCGGCCTCCAGCTCGGCGGCGCTCGGCCGCCGGGCCTGCCCGCCGGGGGAGGAGGTGCAGCCCGCGAGGGCGGCCGCGCCCGCCGTCGCGCCCGCCACGAGGAGCGCGCGTCTGCCCGTCGTCGTCACGCCTTCTCCCTCGGCTTCCGTCCGTCGTCGAAGATCGTCGAGATCACCGCAGGCGAGCGTACCCGCGGGCCCCGGGGCGATGGACGGCAACACCCTCCCGGACCGGATACCCTTTGGTCTGACACGCGACGAACCCACAACAGCACACGCGGCCGAGGAGTCACCCGGATGAGCACCACCCAGAGCGACAGGCTGCGCGGACTCGTGGAGCCGCTCGTCGCCGCGAAGGACCTGGATCTGGAAGAGATCGAGGTGTCCCGGGCCGGCCGCCGCGGACTGCTGCGGATCGTCGTCGACTCGGACGAGGGCGTGGAGCTGGACGTCTGCGCCGAGCTGAGCCGTGAGATCTCCGAGAAGCTCGACGAGACCGACGCGATGGGCGACGCCGAGTACGTCCTCGAGGTCAGCTCCCCCGGCGCCGAGCGCCCCCTCACCGAGCACCGCCACTACGTGCGCGCCACCGGCCGCCTGGTGAAGCTGACGCTCGCCGAGGGCGGGGACCTGGTCACGCGCGTCCTGGCCGTGGACGAGGAGGGCCTCGACACGGAGGTTCCGGGCGTGAAGGGGCGCAAGCCCACCGCCCGCCGGGTCGCTTTCGCCGACATCGTCAAGGCGCGTGTCGAGATCGAGTTCAACCGCAAGGACAAGAAGGAAGAGGAGGCGTAGCCGTGGACATCGACGTGAAGCTCCTGAAGGGCTTGGCACAGGAGAAGGAAATCTCCTTCGAGATGCTGGTCGAGGCGATCGAGTCGGCCCTCCTCATCGCGTACCACCGCACTCCCGACGCCCGCCGCCACGCGCGCGTGGAGCTGAACCGGGCCACCGGCCACGTGACGGTGTGGGCGAAGGAGGACCCCTCCGACCTGGAGGAGGGGCAGGAGCCCAAGGACTTCGACGACACCCCGTCGGACTTCGGCCGGATCGCGGCGAGCACCGCCCGCCAGGTCATCCAGCAGCGGCTGCGGGACGCCGAGAACGACGTGACCTTCGGCGAGTACGCGCGCCGCGAGGGCGACGTCGTCGCCGGTGTGGTGCAGCAGGGCAAGGACCCGAAGAACGTCCTCGTCAAGCTGGACGACAAACTGGAGGCCATCCTTCCGGTGCAGGAGCAGGTGCCGGGCGAGGAGTACACGCACGGTCTGCGACTGCGCACGTACGTCGTCCGGGTGGCGAAGGGCGTCCGCGGCCCGTCCGTCACGCTCTCGCGCACGCACCCCAACCTGGTGAAGAAGCTCTTCGCCCTGGAGGTGCCGGAGATCGCCGACGGCTCGGTCGAGATCGCGGCCATCGCCCGTGAGGCCGGTCACCGCACCAAGATCGCCGTCCGTTCCACCCGTTCGGGCCTGAACCCCAAGGGCGCCTGCATCGGCCCGATGGGCAGCCGCGTCCGCAACGTGATGGCGGAGCTGCTCGGCGAGAAGATCGACATCGTCGACTGGTCGGACGACCCGGCCGAGATGGTGGCGAACGCGCTCTCCCCGGCGCGGGTCTCCAAGGTCGAGGTCGTCGACCTCGCCGCCCGCTCCGCCCGGGTGACGGTGCCGGACTACCAGCTGTCGCTGGCCATCGGCAAGGAGGGCCAGAACGCCCGCCTCGCCGCGCGGCTCACCGGCTGGCGGATCGACATCCGTCCGGACACGGAGCCGGCCGAGCCGGGGGCCTGAGACCGTTTTTGGACAACGACTGTTCGATTCTTGCCCCGAACGGGTGGGGTCGGTGCGGGGAGGTAGACTTAGTAGTGTCTGGCCGGACGCATGCCCGCGCGTGCCCTGAGCGAACCTGTGTGGGATGCCGGGAGCGAGCGGCCAAGAGCGATCTGCTGCGGATCGTGGTGAACAAGGACGAGTGCGTTCCTGATCATCGCGGTACGCTGCCCGGCCGGGGTGCGTACCTGCACCCCGCCGTGGTCTGTCTCGACCTGGCGGTCCGCCGCCGAGCTTTCCCGAGGGCCCTCAAGGTCCAGGGACCGCTCGACACCGCGGCGCTCCGTCGTCACGTCGAGCAGGCGGCACCGCAATGAACAAGAAGTACGGCACGGAGAACCGTGCGGTCAGGTACCTCGCGAGTTGGAAGTAGGTCGAGATTGCGATGAGCACTCGATGAGTACGCGATGAGTACGCCCATGAAGTAGCGACGGTCCGGCGGTAACCGGACCTCACAAAGGAGCAAAGTGGCTAAGGTCCGGGTATACGAACTCGCCAAGGAGTTCGGCGTGGAGAGCAAGGTCGTCATGGCCAAGCTCCAAGAACTCGGTGAATTCGTCCGTTCGGCGTCCTCGACGATCGAGGCGCCGGTCGTGCGCAAGTTGACTGACGCTTTGCAGGGTCCCGGCGGCAACGCCGGCAAGACCGCTGCCAAGCCCGGCGCGCCCCGCAAGGCGACGCCGTCCCCCGCCGCGCCGAAGCCGGCGCCGGCCGCTGCCGCGCCGTCCCCGGCGCAGGCGGCCCGTCCCGCCGCCCCGAAGCCTGGCGCGCCCACCCCGGCGCCCAAGCCCGCGGCGGCCGAGAAGCCCGCGACGCCGGCCCCCGCCGGCCCGCGTCCCACCCCGGGTCCGAAGCCCGCGGCCGCGCCGAAGCCGGCGCCGGCCTCCCCGGCTCCGACGACCCCGGAGTTCACCGCGCCCCCGTCGGCTCCCGCCGCCGGTCAGCAGCGTCCCGCCGGCGCGACCCCGGGCCCCCGCCCGGCCGCCCGTCCGGGCCAGCAGGCGCCCCGCCCGCAGGGCCAGGGTGCTCCGCGCCCCGGCGGCCAGCAGGCCCCCCGTCCGGGCGGTGCCCGTCCGGCCGGTCCCCGTCCGGGCAACAACCCCTTCACCTCGGGCGGCTCCACCGGAATGGCGCGCCCGCAGTCGCCCCGTCCGGGTGGCGGCGCTCCCCGTCCCGGCGGCCCCGGTGCCGTTCCGGGCGCCCCGCGTCCGCAGGGCGGCCCCGGCGGCGCTCCGCGTCCGCAGGGTCAGGGCGGCGCCCGTCCCACCCCCGGTGGCATGCCCCGTCCGCAGGCTCCCCGTCCGGGCGGCGCGCCCGGCGGCAACCGTCCGAACCCGGGCATGATGCCGCAGCGTCCCGCTGCCGGCCCGCGTCCCGGCCCCGGCGGCCGTGGCCCCGGTGGCCCCGGCGGTCGTCCGGGCGGTCCCGGCGGTGGCGGCGGCGGTCGTCCCGGCTTCGCCGGTCGTCCGGCCGGTCCCGGCGGTGGCGGCGGCGGCTTCGCCGGTCGTCCCGGCGGTCCCGGTGGCGGCGGCGGTCGTCCGGGTGGTCCCGGCGGCGGTGGCGGCGGCTTCGGCGGTCGTCCCGGCGGCTTCGGCGGCCGTCCCGGCGGCCCGGGTGGCCGTGGTGGCACGCAGGGCGCCTTCGGTCGTCCCGGCGGTCCCGCGCGTCGCGGTCGCAAGTCGAAGCGTCAGAGGCGCCAGGAGTACGAGGCCATGCAGGCCCCGTCCGTGGGCGGCGTGATGCTGCCCCGCGGCAACGGCGACACCATTCGCCTGTCGCGCGGTGCGTCCCTCACCGACTTCGCCGAGAAGATCGGCGCCAACCCGGCGTCGCTCGTCGCGGTCATGATGAACCTCGGCGAGATGGTCACGGCGACGCAGTCCGTCTCCGACGACACGCTGCAGATGCTCGGCGACGAGATGAACTACCAGGTTCAGATCGTCAGCCCGGAGGAGGAGGACCGCGAGCTCCTCGAGTCCTTCGACATCGAGTTCGGCGAGGACGAGGGCGGCGAAGAGGCCCTGGTCTCCCGTCCGCCGGTCGTGACCGTCATGGGTCACGTCGACCACGGAAAGACCCGACTCCTCGACGCGATCCGCAAGACCAACGTGGTCGCGGGCGAGGCCGGTGGCATCACCCAGCACATCGGTGCCTACCAGGTCGGCACCGAGGTCAACGGCGAAGAGCGTCGCATCACCTTCATCGACACCCCGGGTCACGAGGCGTTCACCGCCATGCGTGCCCGTGGTGCGAAGTCGACCGACATCGCGATCCTCGTGGTCGCGGCCAACGACGGCGTCATGCCGCAGACGATCGAGGCGCTCAACCACGCCAAGGCCGCCGGCGTCCCGATCGTCGTCGCGGTCAACAAGATCGACGTCGAGGGTGCCGACCCGACCAAGGTCCGCGGTCAGCTGACCGAGTTCGGTCTGGTGGCCGAGGAGTACGGCGGCGACACGATGTTCGTCGACATCTCCGCCAAGCAGGGTCTGCACATCGACTCCCTGCTGGAGGCCGTCGTCCTCACCGCCGACGCCTCGCTCGACCTGCGGGCCAACCCGAACCAGGACGCGCAGGGCATCGCGATCGAGTCCCACCTCGACCGCGGTCGCGGCGCGGTCTCGACCGTCCTGGTCCAGCGCGGAACGCTGCGCATCGGCGACACCGTGGTGGTCGGCGACGCGTACGGCCGTGTCCGGGCGATGCTCGACGACAAGGGCAACAACGTCGAGGAGGCGACCCCGTCGACTCCCGTCCTCGTCCTGGGTCTCACCAACGTCCCGGGCGCCGGCGACAACCTCCTGGTCGTCGACGAGGACCGCACGGCCCGTCAGATCGCCGAGAAGCGCGCTGCGCGTGAGCGCAACGCCGCCTTCGCCAAGCGCGTCCGCCGGGTGTCCCTCGAGGACCTCGACAAGGTGCTCAAGGCCGGTCTCGTCCAGGAACTCAACCTCATCATCAAGGGCGACGCGTCCGGTGCGGTCGAGGCCCTCGAGGCCTCGCTGCTCCAGCTCGACGTCGGCGAAGAGGTCGACATCCGCGTCCTGCACCGCGGTGTGGGTGCGGTCACCGAGTCGGACATCGACCTGGCCATGGGCTCCGACGCCATCGTCATCGGCTACAACGTCCGTGCGGCCGGCCGTGCCGCGCAGATGGCGGAGCGCGAGGGCGTCGACGTCCGGTACTACTCGGTCATCTACCAGGCGATCGAGGAGATCGAGGCGGCCCTGAAGGGTCTCCTCAAGCCGGAGTACGAAGAGGTCGAGCTCGGTACGGCGGAGATCCGCGAGGTCTTCCGCTCGTCCAAGCTGGGCAACATCGCCGGTGTCCTCATCCGCTCCGGCGAGGTCAAGCGCAACACCAAGGCGCGCCTCGTCCGCGACGGCAAGGTCATCGCCGAGGACCTCACGATCCACGGTCTGCGCCGCTTCAAGGACGACGTCACCGAGATCCGCGAAGGCTTCGAGGGCGGTATCAACCTCGGAAACTTCAACGACATCAAGATCGACGACGTCATCGCGACGTACGAGATGCGCGAGAAGCCGCGCGCGTAACGCGTAGGGCTGCGTCCGGGGCCGGTCGGCGGAAGATATTTCCGTCGATCGGCCCCGGCCGTTCCGTGTACGGTTCTGATGTCCCTGCCGAGCGACGGCCCGGCAGGCCACCGAACCCGAACCGGCGGGACATCCGGCACCACATGTACGTGGGGACCCTGTCCTTCGACCTGCTCCTCGGCGACGTTCATTCGTTGAAGGAGAAACGCTCCGTCGTCCGGCCCATCGTCGCCGAGCTCCAGCGCAAGTTCTCCGTGAGCGCGGCAGAGGTGGGCGACCAGGACCTCCATCGCAGGGCCCGGCTGGGCGTCGCGCTGGTGTCCGGGGACCCGGGGTTCGTATCGGACGTGCTCGACCGCTGTGAGCGGCTCGTCGCCGCACGGCCGGAGGTGGAACTCCTTTCGGTGCGCCGAAGGCTCCACACTGATGAAGACTGATTTGAGCAAGGCAAAGAAGGAGAAGGACCAGTGGCCGACAACGCGCGGGCGAAGAAGCTGGCGGACCTCATCCGGGAGGTGGTCGCCGAGAAGCTGCAGCGCGGCATCAAGGACCCCCGCCTGGGTACGCACGTGACCATCACGGACACCCGCGTCACCGGTGACCTTCGGGAGGCCACGGTCTTCTACACGGTCTACGGCGACGACGAGGACCGCGCGAGCGCCGCGGCCGGCCTGGAGAGCGCCAAGGGCATCCTCCGTTCGGCCGTGGGCCGGGCGGCGGGGACCAAGTTCACCCCGACCCTGACCTTCGTGGCCGACGCCCTCCCGGAGAACGCGCGGACGATCGAGGACCTCCTCGACAAGGCGCGGGCCTCGGACGCCCAGGTGCGTCAGGCCTCCTCGGGCGCGACCTTCGCGGGCGAGGCCGACCCCTACAAGAAGCCGGGCGAGGACGAAGCCGCCGAATGAGCACCTCGGGAAAGACGCCCGACGGGCTTGTCATCGTCGACAAGCCGTCGGGCTTCACTTCGCACGACGTCGTGGCCAAGATGCGCGGGATCGCCAAGACCCGGCGCGTCGGCCACGCCGGCACGCTCGACCCCATGGCCACGGGCGTCCTCGTCCTCGGCGTGGAGCGGGCGACCAAGCTCCTCGGTCACCTCGCGCTGACCGAGAAGGAGTACCTGGGCACCATCCGCCTGGGCCAGACGACGATCACCGACGACGCCGAGGGCGAGATCACGGCGTCGGTCGACGCTTCGAAGGTCACCCGGGAGCAGATCGACGCGGGCGTCGCCGAGCTGACCGGCGCCATCATGCAGGTGCCGTCGAAGGTCTCCGCGATCAAGATCGACGGCAAGCGGTCGTACGCGCGCGTGCGCGGCGGCGAGGAGTTCGAGATCCCGGCCCGTCCGGTCACCGTCTCCTCCTTCCGGGTGTACGACGTGCGGGACGACACCGCCGAGGACGGCACGCCCGTCATCGACCTGGTCGTCTCGGTGGTCTGCTCCTCCGGTACGTACATCCGGGCGCTCGCCCGGGACCTCGGCGCCGGGCTCGGCGTCGGCGGCCACCTGACCGCGCTGCGGCGCACCCGGGTCGGCCCGTACAAGCTGGACTCGGCCCGGACCCTGGACCAGCTCCAGGAGGAGCTGACGGTCATGCCGGTCGCCGACGCGGCCGCGGCCGCCTTCCCGCGCTGGGAGGTCGACGAGAAGCGGGCCGGGCTGCTGCTCAACGGCGTCCGCCTGGAGATGCCGGAGTACCCGAAGGGTCCCGTCGCGGTCTTCGGGCCCCGGGGGAAGCTGCTCGCGCTCGTCGAGGAGCAGCGCGGCAAGGCCAAGAGCCTCGCCGTCTTCGGCTGAGTCGACCGAGCCGACGGATCTCGGCACGGGGCGGGCACGCGCGCGTGCCCGCCCCGTGCCTTTCCCCCCTCGTTTCCCCCGGGGAGTGTCTGTCCCGCGGAGCCGCCGAAATTCACCCCATCGGGGAGGCGCTCGATGCGAACGGGGGAGCGTCGGGGGGCGCGTTTCCCGACGAGCGCCTTCGGACGATCACCGGCCGCCTACCGTCGACACCATGGGACGCGGGGACGGGGCGACGCTGGTACGGATCTGCGATCCGGCGGGCCGGCCACGCGGCACGGGTTTCCTCGCCGACCACCACGGGACGGTCGTCACCAGCCACGAAGCCGTCGATGGACTCAGCCGCGTCGTCCTGCACGCCCCCGGCGACCGGACCTGCCTCGCCGGGGCCGAGGCCGTCACCCCCCTGCCCGAGAGCGGCCTCGCGCTCGTACGGACCGAAGGGCTCGGCGGCCGCCCGCTGCCGCTCGCGACCCGGCCCGAGATCGAACCCGGCACCTACGTGCGGATCGCCGCCCAGGGCTGGCGCGAGGCCCGCGTCCTCGGCCCCGCCGCCGTCACGTACACCGCCGTCGACCGCTTCCACGCCCTCGCCGACGCCCTCGAACTCGCCATCGGCACCGAGGGCGCCGAGGCGCTCCGCCGCGGCGGACAGGCCGCCGGCGGCCCCGTCCTCGACACCGTCACCGGCACCGTCCTCGCCGTCCTCGGCACCGCCTTGCACGGCGACCGCCGGGCCGCCGGATACGCGGTGCCGCTCCGGCCCGCCGGCCCCCTCACCGCGCTGCTCCGGCGCAACGCGGCCACCGTCCCCGCCTACGGACCCGACCTCAACCTCGCCGCGATCCTGGAACTCACCGCCACCTCCACCGGGCCCGCGCGGGACCCCGACCCCTGGCCCGAACCCGTCGAACGGCCCCACTGCGTCCGCGAGTTCGCCCGCTTCACGGCCGGCGACGTCCCCGTCCTCGCCCTCGTCGGCGCCCCCGGCACCGGCCGCACCACCGCCCTCGCCGCACTCTGCGCCCGGCGTGCCCGGGGCGTCGCACCCGCCCCCACCGTCCGACTGCGCGGGGCCGACCTGCGCGCCGAGGACCGCTCGCTCGCCGACGCCGTCGACCGCGCCCTCCACCGGGCCGGCCGGATCGTCGCCGCCTCCGGGGCGTCCGGCGACACCACGACCGCCACCCCGGAGCGGGCCGCCGCCCTCGCCCGGGACGCGGGCCGCCCGCTCCTCGTCGTCCTCGACGGCCCCGAGGAGATGCCCCCGCTCCTCGCCCACCGGCTCGCCGACTGGACGACGGCCACGGAACGCTGGCTCCGCACCCACGGGGCCCATCTGATCACCGCCTGCCGCCCGGAACACTGGGAACAGGCGGGCACGCTGTACACCCCGGGCGCCCTGCACCGACCGGCGGCGGAGTCGGGCGGACGGCACCGGTTCGCGGCGGAGCCGGGCGGACGGCCGTCCGGTCCGGGACCGGCCGCGCTCGCGACTCCGGCCGCGAGCGGCGGTGGCACGCCCCCGGCGGTGTTCCTCGGGCCGTACTCCGAGACGGAGGCCCGCGCCGTACGGGAGGGGTACGGGATCGGGGAGGCGGACCTCGCCGCGGCGGACGCCCGGCACCCGCTCGCCCTGCGGCTGCTCGCCGAGGTGCGGGCGGCGCTGCCGGGGGAGGTGCCGGGGCGGCCCGGGCGCGAGGAGATCTTCACCGCCCACCTGGACCTGGTGTGCCTGCGGGCCGCCGTCCGGATCGCCGCGGGCTCCCGGCCGCTCGTCCGCGGGACGGCCGTCCGCAGGCTCGCCGCGCGCGTGACCGGCCGGGTGCACGAGGCGGCCCGACGGTGCCTCGGGCCCGGTCACGGCGTCCTGGACCGGGCCTCCTTCGAGGAGCTGTTCCCCTGGCGGGAGGGCTGGGCCCCGGCCGTCCTCACCGAGGGACTGCTCGTCCCCGCGGGCTCCGGTTACCGCTTCGCCCACGAAGAACTCGCCGACTGGATCCAGGCCGCCCACCTGGACCTGGACGCGGCCCTGCACGCCCTGGTCCACCGTCACCACGAGAAGCCGGCCGGAAAGCCGGGCCGCACGCCCGGGGCGGGCGGCCCGTCCGACGGGACCGGCCCCCTCGTCGGGGCCCCGCCGCCGGGCGTCGAGACGGACGCGGGCGGGGTCCTGCCCGTTCCCCGGCACCGGATCGGGCCCGTCCTCCAGGCGTTGCTGCTGCTGGACCGGGAACGGGGGCCCGCCGGGCTCGGGCCACGGCTCGCCGCGCTCGCCGAGGCGCTCGGACGGTTCGCCCGGGAGGGGGAGACCGGGGGCGGCGAGAGCCGGGACGGGGAGACCGGGGACGGGGCCTGGTGGGCCGCGCGGCTCCTCGGGGAGGGCGTGCGGCGCCTGCCGGACCCGCGTCCGTACCTGCCCGTCCTGCGGCTGCTCGCCGACCTGATCGGGGCCCGCCCGGACCGGCACCCGGTCTTCGCCCCCTTCGGGACGGCCTTCTGGCTGGACCTGCCGCTCGGCGAGGACGAGCGGATCGACCTGCTGCGCCGGCTCGCCCCCTCCGACCCGCCCGCCGGGGACCGGAGCCTCGACGCCGTCGCCGCGATGCTGGCCGCCGATCCCCGGGGCGTCCAGCCGCTCCTCTGCCGCTGGTTCGGCGACGACCGCCCCGCCGTCGCCACCGCCGCCCGAACCCTCCTGCACGCCCACCGCGGGCTCGCCGTCGACGACCTCTGCGAGGCGCTCGTCGCCACCGCCCACCCCCACGCCGACGGCCTCCTCGCCGCCCTCGCCGAGGACGAGCCCTCCGCGCTCTGCCGGGCCGTCGACCGTTGGGCCCACGACGACGGGCGCCCGGAACGGCGCGTCGCGGCCGCCGCGTACGGACACCTGGTCGCCGGGCACGTCACCACCTCCGCCGACCGCGAGCTCCTCCGCTACGCCGCCCTCGCCCTGCTCGCCCGCCCCGGCGACCGGACCCTGCACGGCGCCGCCCTCGGCCTCCTCGTCCGCGACCCGCACAGCCGCTCCCGCCACCTGCCCCGTGCCCTCGCCGAGCCCCGGGTGCCCGCGGACGCCCTCGCCGAGGCCCTCGCGACCCACCCCGAAGAGGTCCTCGCCGCCTTCCGGACCAGGCTGCAGGGCACCGGCGAGACACCGGCCGCCGCCCTGCGGGCCCTCGCGGAGATCGACACGCCCGCCCTCGCCCGCCGGATCGCCGCCCTCGTCCGCGACTACGCCGCCCGCCACCCCGACGGCGCCCCCCTCGTCGCCGCCTTCGTCGACCGCCGCCTCGAGGACGGCCCGGTGGCCAGGGCGGTCCTCTTCCCGCTGGTCACGGGCCTCGTCCGGGGCCGCCCCGCGTCGCTCCGGCGCGCCCTCGCCCCCGTCCTCGCCGCCCCCGGCACCGGGGCCTCCCGCCATCTGCGGACCGAACTGCTCGACGTACTCCTGGAGCACGAGCGGTACGAGGCCGAGATCGGGGAGCTCGCCGTCCTGGAGGCGCTCCTGCGGGCCGCCGCGGAGGGTGCGGAGCTGCGCACCGTCCCGCGCACCCGGGCGCTCGCCCACCGGGTCGGCGCGCTGTGCGTCCGTACCCCCGAAGGCGCCCGGCGGCTCGACCGGGCCCTGGCCGGAGCCGTCCGCGACCTGCCCGTCTTCGCCGCGCTCCTCGCCGCCTGGACGGTCGACGCCCCCGCCGACTGGGCCCCGCTGCTCGGCCCGGAGACCGTCCGGGCGCTGCGGAGCCCCGGCACTGCCATGCCGATGCGTACCGACGGCCGTGGACATGGCAGTCTTAGACCTGCGTAAAGGCGAACAGGGCGAACAGGCGGACGAGGAGCGGTCACAGTGCAGCGCTGGCGTGGCTTGGAGGACATCCCCCAGGACTGGGGGCGCAGCGTCGTCACCATCGGCTCCTACGACGGGGTGCACCGCGGACACCAGCTGATCATCGGACGTGCCGTCGAGCGCGCCCGGGAGCTGGGCGTCCCCTCCGTCGTCGTCACCTTCGACCCGCACCCCTCCGAGGTCGTGCGGCCCGGCAGCCACCCGCCGCTGCTCGCCCCGCACCACCGGCGCGCGGAGCTGATCGAGGAGCTCGGCGTGGACGCGGTGCTGGTGCTGCCGTTCACCGCGGAGTTCTCCCAGCTGTCCCCGGCCGACTTCATCGTCAAGGTGCTCGTCGACAAGCTGCACGCGAAGGCCGTCATCGAGGGCCCCAACTTCCGCTTCGGGCACCGGGCCGCCGGCAACGTCGAGTTCCTGACCGAGCTCGGCGCCACGTACGACTACGAGGTCGAGGTCGTCGACCTGTACGTCAGCGGGGCCGCCGGCGGCGGCGAGCCCTTCTCCTCCACCCTCACCCGTCGCCTCGTCGCCGAGGGCGACGTGGTGGGGGCGGCCGAGATCCTCGGGCGCCCGCACCGGGTCGAGGGCATCGTCGTCCGCGGCGCGCAGCGCGGCCGTGAGCTCGGCTTCCCGACGGCCAACGTCGAGACCCTGCCGCACACGGCGATCCCGGCGGACGGCGTCTACGCGGGCTGGCTGACGGCGGCGGGGGAGCGGATGCCGGCGGCGATCTCGGTCGGCACGAACCCGCAGTTCGACGGCACGGAGCGGACGGTCGAGGCGTACGCGATCGACCGCGAGGGGCTCGACCTGTACGGGCTGCACGTGGCCGTGGACTTCCTGGCGTACGTCCGCGGCATGCTCAAGTTCGACACGCTGGACGACCTGCTCCAGGCGATGGCGGGGGACGTGAAGCGGTGCCGTGAGCTGACGGAGGAGCACGACCGGGGCTGACCGGACCCTCCGCCCCGCGACCGCGCCCGGCGGGGGTGCGCTTCCGCCATCCGCCGTGTGGGCAATCGTCCCGCTCGAGCAGGGGGACCCCCTCGTCCAGCGGAACGATTGCCCACAACGGGGGGCGCAGTCCACAACGGGTCCCGGCGGGCGCTGCCCGCAGCGGGACGGGTGCCGCCCGCGCCAGGGGCGGCTCAGGTGTTTCGTGCGGTCCAGTGGCACGCCACCGCCCGCCCCCCGCCACCCCCCAGGACCGGCAGGTCCTCGCCCCGGCAGCGGTCCGCGACCGCCGTCGCCTCGCCCGAGGCGAGGAGCTGGCAGCGGGCGTGGAAGCGGCAGCCGGACGGGATGCGGGACGGGTCCGGCGGCTCGCCGGTCAGCACCACCGGGGCGCCCTCCGACTCCGGAAGCACCGACAACAGTGCCCGCGTGTAGGGGTGCTGAGGATCCGTCAGGACGGACTCCACCGTGCCGGTCTCCACGACCCGGCCCAGGTACATCACCGCCACCCGGTCCGCGATGTTCCACGCGAGGCCCAGGTCGTGCGTCACCACGAGCGCGGACAGGCCCAGTTCGTCGCGGAGCCGCAGCAGCAGCGCCAGGATCTCGCCCCGCACGGACGCGTCCAGGGACGCCACCGGCTCGTCGGCGACGATCAGTTCGGGCTCCAGGACGAGCGCGCCCGCGATGACCACGCGCTGCCGCTGGCCACCGGACAGCTCGTGCGGGTACCGGAGGAAGAACCGCTCCGGGGGGCGGAGGCCCGCCCGCGCGAGGGCCTCGCCGACGGCCGCCCGCTCGTCCCCCGCGTACCCGTGGATCCGCAGTCCCTCCGCCACCGCGTCGTACACGGTGTGCCGGGGGTTCAGCGAACCGCTCGGGTCCTGGAGGACCAGCTGCGCCCGCTTCCGGTAGGCCCGGAGCGCCCCGGAGGAGTACGCGAGCGGCTGCCCGTCGAAGGCGACCGCCCCGGACGTGGGCCGGACCAGGCCGAGCAGGGAGCGGGCCAGCGTCGTCTTGCCGCAGCCGGACTCGCCGACCAGGGCCACGATCTCGCCGGCGCCGATGTCCAGGTCCACGCCGTCCACCGCGCGCGCGGGCGGCGCGCCCCGCCGCCCGGGGAAGGTGACGTGCAGTCCGCGCGCCGACAGGAGGCTCATGACGTGCTCCCCACGTGTACGCAGGCGGCCCGGCGTCCCGCGCCCGCCGCCCGCAGTTCCTGGTCGTGCTCCGCGCAGGCGTCCACCGCCACCGGGCAGCGCGGACGGAAGGCGCAGCCGCCGGGCAGGTCGCCCGGGTCCGGCGGGTCGCCCGGCAGGCCGCGCGGCGCCCGCCGGGACGCCGGGTCGCCGATGCGCGGGAACGCCGAGGACAGCGCCCGCCCGTACGGGTGCTCGGCCGCCTCGTACACCGCCCGCGCGGGCCCCTCCTCGACGACCCGTCCCGCGTACATCACGGCGAGCCGGTCGCAGGTGTCGGCGAGGACCGCCAGGTCGTGACTGATCATCAGGAGGCTGATGGACTGCTCGGCGACGAGCCGCTCGATCAGCCGCAGGATCTGCGCCTGGATCATCACGTCGAGCGCGGTCGTCGGCTCGTCCGCGACGATCAGACGCGGATCGCAGGCCAGCGCCATCGCGATCATCACGCGCTGCCGCTGCCCGCCGGACAGCTCGTGCGGATGGGCGGCGGCCCGGGCCGCCGGAAGCCCGACGTGTTCGAGCAGCTCGCCGACCCGCCTGCGGGCCGCCGCCGGGGTCGCCCGACCGTGCACGAGCAGCGGCTCGGCGATCTGGTCCCCGATCCGGTGCACCGCGTTCAGCGAGTGCATCGCGCCCTGGAAGACGATCGACGCGCCCGCCCAGCGCACGGCCCGCAGCCGCCCCCACGACATGGCGAGGACGTCGTCGCCGTCGAGCAGGATCTCGCCCTCGATCCGTGCCGAGGCCGGAAGCAGCCGCAGCAGCGCGAGCGCGAGCGTGGACTTGCCGCACCCCGACTCGCCGGCCACGCCCAGCTTGGTGCCCGGCTCCAGGGTCAGGTCGACCCCGCGCACGGCGGGCACGGCGGTCGCGCCGGAGCCGTACGTCACCTTGAGGCCCCGCACCTCCAGGAGGCTCATCGCCCCACCCCCAGCTTCGGGTTCAGTACGGATTCCACGGCCCGGCCGCACAGCGTGAACGCGAGCGCGACCAGGGCGATCGCGATCCCCGGCGGGGCCAGGTACCACCAGTGCCCGGAGGAGACGGCGCCCGCCTCCCGGGCGTCCTGGAGCATCCCGCCCCACGACACCACCGTCGGGTCGCCGAGGCCGAGGAAGGCGAGGGTCGCCTCGGTGAGGATGGCCGTCGAGATGCCGAGGGTGGTCTGCGCGAGGACCAGCGGCATCACGTTCGGCAGCACGTGCCGGGTCATGACGTGCCGGTGGCCGCCGCCGAGCGCGGTCGCCCGCTCGATGTACGGACGGGACTCCACCGCGATCGTCTGCGCCCGCACCAGGCGGGCGGTGGTGGGCCAGGAGGTCACGCCGATCGCCAGGACCACCGTCCACATCGACCGGGACATGACGGTGGCGAGGACGATCGCGAGCACCAGCGTCGGCATCACCAGGAACCAGTCGGTGATCCGCATGACGACGGTCGAGAACCAGCCGCCGTAGTGCCCGGCGATGACGCCCACCAGGGTCCCGATGGCGACCGAGAGGACCGCCGCGAGCAGGCCGACGAGCAGCGAGATCCGGGCCCCCCAGATCAGCAGGCCGAGCAGCGAGCGCCCGAACTGGTCGGTGCCGAGCGGGAACTCGGCGCTCGGCGGCTCCAGGGCCGTGCCCGGCGCCCGGGTCACCGACTGCACGTCGGAGCCGACGACCAGCGGGGCGGCGAGCGCGAGCAGGGCGATCAGGGCGAGGCCGGCGAGACCGTGGAGACCGGCCCGGTGCGTGCGGTAGCCGCGCCAGAAGCGGGCCGCCGTGTGCCGTCGGCGCTCCCATGCGAGGGAAGTCGTCGGAGAGGTCATCGGCCCACCCGGGGGTCGAGCAGCGGATAGAGCAGGTCGGCGATCAGGTTCATCAGGATCATCGCTCCGGCGAAGACCACGAACAGGCCCTGCACGAGCGGCAGATCGGGCACGCTCAGCGCCTGGTAGAAGAGGCCGCCGAGCCCCGGCCAGGAGAACACCGTCTCCACCAGGATCGAACCGGCCGCCACGTGGCCCAGGTTGATGAAGATCATCGTCACGGTCGGCAGGAGCGCGTTCGGCACGGCGTGCCGGCGGCGCACGGCGTCGTCCCGCAGCCCCTTCGCCCGTGCCGTCGTCAGGTAGTCGCCGCCCATCTCGTCGAGGAGCGAGGAGCGCATCACGAGCAGCGTCTGCGCGTAGCCGACCGCGACGAGCGTGACCACCGGCAGGACCAGGTGGTGGGCGACGTCCAGGACGTACGCGAAACCGGTCTCGCCCGTGCCCGACTCCATGCCGCCGGTCGGGAAGAGCCCCGGGACCGGCCCCATGCCGACCGAGAAGACGATGATGAGGAGCAGCCCGAGCCAGAAGGAGGGCACGGACCACAGGGTCAGCGCGATGCCGGTGTTCAGCCTGTCGCCGAGACCGCCGTGCCGCCAGGCCGAGCGGGTGCCCAGCCACAGGCCGAGCGCCGAGTAGATCACCACGGCGACCCCGGTGAGCAGCAGCGTCGCCGGGAGCTTCTCCGCGATGAGGTCCCCGACGGGGGCGCGGAACTGGAACGAGGTGCCGAGGTCGCCGCTCAGCGCCTTGGCGCAGTAGTCGGTGAACTGCTGCCACAGCGGCAGGTCGAGACCGAACTGCCGCCTCAGCGTGGCGAGTTGCTCGGACGAGGTGGGCAGGCCGTGGGTCATCGCCTTCACCGGGTCACCGGGGATGATCCGGAAGAGGAAGAAGCTGGTGACCAGGACGGCGAGGAGCGAGACGAGCGCGCCGCCCAGCTTCCCCGCCGCGTGGCGGAGGTAGCCGAGGGAGGAACCGGTGCGGGGTGCGCCGTCCGTGACGCGGGCCTTCTCGGCCCGCGTCACGTCGGCGGGGGTGCTTGCCGTCGTCACGTACTACTCGCGGTCGTCGGCGGTGGAGCGGCGGCGCAGTCCGAGGAGGACGCCGACGCCGACGACGACCACCGCGGCCACGGCGATGCCGATGACCACCCCGGTGGACGAGCCGCCGTCGGAGTCCTCGGACCGGGCCGCGGGCACGGCCGACCACCAGCTCCAGTAGCCGTCCTGGCCCCACAGGTTCCCGGCGGCCTCGGGCATGGTCGTGATGGACCTGATCTGGTCCGTGCGGTACGCCTCCAGGGCGTTCGGGTAGGCCATGACGTTCATGTACCCCGTGTCGTACAGCCGGGACTGCATCCGCTTCACCAGATCCGCCCGCTTGGCGGCGTCGTACTCCACCGCCTGCCGCGCGTAGAGCCCGTCGAACTCCTCGTCGCAGATGAAGTTGTCGGTGGCGCCGGAGTCCTTCGGGGTCGCCGGGAGCGTGCCGCAGGTGTGGATGGAGAGGACGTAGTCCGGGTCGGGGTTGACCGACCAGCCGTCGAAGGCGAGGTCGTAGTCGCCCTTGACCCAGGGGTCGGAGACGCTGTCCAGGCACTCGACCTCCAGGCCGATGCCGAGCTTGCCCCACCACTCCTGGAGGTACTTGCCGACCGCCTTGTCGTTCGGGTCGGTGGCGTGGCAGAGGATCCGGAAGTCCAGCGGCCTGCCGTCCTTGCCGACCCGCTTGCCGGCGGCGTTCTTCCGGTAGCCGGCGGCGTCGAGGACCTTCTCGGCCCGCGCCGGGTCGTAGGCCCGCTCCTGCGCGGCCCCCGGCTTCCAGAAGTACGAGCCGAAGCGAGGCGGGATGTACCCCTCGCCCTCGACGGCGTGGCCCTGGAAGACCTTGTCGACGAGGGTCGCGCGGTCGACGGCGAGGAAGAGCGCCTTGCGGACCTCGGGGTCGAGCAGCGCCTTGTGCCCGTTGCCGAAGGTCTTCCCGTCCCGGGCCTTGGCGCCCGGGTTGGTGGCGAGGGCGTAGAAGCGGCGGCCGGGAGCGTCGTTGACCTTGATGTTCTTCTGGGTCCTCAGCGCGGCCGCCTGGGCGGGCGTCAGGTTCGGCACGAAGGACACCTCGCCCTTCTGCAGGGCGGCGACGGCGGCGTCCCCGTCCTTGTAGTACTTGAAGACCAGCTCGTCGAACCGGGGGGCGCCCCGCCAGAACTTCTTGTTCGGCTTGAGCCTGACGTACTGGTCGACCTTGAAGTCCGTGATGACGAAGGGGCCGTTCCCGACGATCGGGAACTCCTTGTCGTTGTTGAACTTCGAGAAGTCGGTGACCTTCTCCCAGACGTGCTTCGGCACGATCGGCACGTCGAGGGCCGTCATCGTCGCCTGCGGCTTCTTCAGCCGGATGACGAGGGTCTCCGGGTCGGGGGCGGTGACCTGCGCGAAGTTCGCGGTGAAGCTGCCGTTGGCGGTGGCGGCGTTCGGGTCGGTCATCATCGTGCGGAAGGTCCAGGCCGCGTCCTCGGCGGTGGCCCGCTGCCCGTCGGACCAGGTCGAGTCCTTGCGGATCGTGTACGTCCACGTCAGCTTGTCGGGCGAGGACTTCCAGGCGGTCGCCAGGCCCGGCACCGTGTGGGCGTCCTTCGGGTCGTAGTTCGTGAGGTACTCGTACGCCAGCCGGTGGATGCTGGTCGAGGTGAGCTTCTGGGCCAGGAACGGGCTCAGCGAGTCGATGCTCTGCGAGACGGCGACCGTGAGGGTGGTGCCGCCGGACTTCTCGTCCTCCGCCTGCGCGGTGCCGGGAACGACGGCGAGGGAGCCGGCGACGACACCGGTGGCGAGCAGCAGGCGGAGCGCTCTGCGGGCGGGGGCGGGGCGGGGTGGAACCTTCGTGACCATGACCATGGGACGTGACCTCGCGTCGGAGTTACTGTCGTGGATCTTGGGCTGACGATGGGTGAAGCGAAGGTGTATCAGCGGTGGTCTGCCGTCGTCAACGATCCCTCAAACCCCTTGTGGACTGCGGGAACGCCATGAGGCTCCGTATCGGTGAACCGATACGGAGCCTCATTGGTCTATTCCTGTGACGCCCTACTGCTGAGGGGCTGGCGGTGCCTGTGGAGGACCCTGCGGGTCGGCCTGCGGGGGCAGCGGCTGCCCCGGTCGGCCCTCGTTCCCGTCCTGCGGCTGCTGCCAGGACTGCGGCACCCCCGGCTGACCCGGCTGACCGGGCTGCGGCGGGTGGGGCGCGCCCGCCGGGGGCCCGTACGGCTGACCGGGGGCGGGCCGGCCGGGGTCGAACTGACCCGGCATCGGGCCGGGCGCCTGTCCGGGCATCTGCCCCGGCATCGGCTGCCCGGGCCGGGGGTGACCCGGCTGGGGCTGCCCCGGCTGGGGGTAGGGCTGCTGACCGGCCTGGGGCTGCGGCTGACCCGGCTGACCGGGCTGCGGCGGGTGGGGCGCGCCCGCCGGGGACCCGTACGGCTGACCGGGGGCCGGCTGGCCGGGCGCGAACTGGCCGGGCGCGAACTGGCCGGACACCTGGCCCGGCATCGGCTGTCCCGGCATCGGCTGACCGGGCTGCGGGTAGCCCTGCGGCGGGTACGGCTGCCCCGGTACGGCCTGACCGGGCATCGGCTGGCCCGGACCCTGCTGACCCGGCATCGGCGGGGCCATGTGCGGGGGCGCGGCGCCCTGGCCGTCCCCGGTCCACAGCCCCTGCGCCTGCTGCGCCCGTACGAAGTCCTCGGCCACCATCGCCGAGAGGTGGAAGTACGCCTCCCGGGTCTTCGGCCGCATCATGTCGAGGTCCACCTCGGCGCCGGCCGCCAGGTGCTCGTCGAAGGGCACGACCACGACACCGCGGCAGCGGGTCTGGAAGTGCTGCACGATGTCCTCGACCTTGATCATCTTGCCGGTCTCGCGGACTCCGGAGATGACCGTGATGGAGCGCTGCACCAGGTCCGCGTAGCCGTGCGCGGAGAGCCAGTCCAGCGTGGTCGAGGCGCTGGAGGCGCCGTCCACGGAGGGCGTGGAGATGATGATCAGCTGATCGGCGAGGTCGAGGACCCCGCGCATGGCGCTGTACAGCAGGCCCGTGCCCGAGTCGGTGAGGATGATCGGGTACTGCTTGCCGAGGACGTCGATCGCGCGCCGGTAGTCCTCGTCGTTGAAGGTCGTCGAGACGGCCGGGTCCACGTCGTTGGCGAGGATCTCCAGACCGGAGGGCGCCTGCGAGGTGAACCGGCGGATGTCCATGTACGAGTTGAGGTACGGGATCGCCTGCACCAGGTCGCGGATGGTCGCCCCGGTCTCGCGCCGCACCCGGCGGCCCAGCGTGCCGGCGTCCGGGTTGGCGTCGATCGCCAGGATCTTGTCCTGCCGCTCGGTGGCGAGGGTCGCGCCGAGCGCGGTGGTCGTCGTGGTCTTGCCGACACCGCCCTTGAGCGAGATGACCGCGATCCGGTAGCAGGAGAGGACCGGCGTCCGGATCAGGTCCAGCTTCCGCTGCCGCTCCGCCTCCTCCTTCCTGCCGCCGAGCTTGAAGCGGTTGGCGGCGCCCGGGTTCCGGCTGGACTTGGGCTTCTGCTTGTTGTTGCGGAGCAGTCGGTCGGAGGAGAGCTCGACGGCCGCGTTGTACCCGAGCGGGGCGCCCGGCACGGACCGCTCCCGCTGGTCGTGCGTCACCGGCGAGGGCCACGCGGCACCGGTCCGCGGATCCACCGGCGGCTGACCGTCGTACGGCGCCTGCGGGGCCTGCGGGGGCACGGCTCCCGGGTGCGGGTATCCGTAGCCGGCCGGCGCCTGCGCCTGCGGCGGGACGCCGCCGGGCACTCCGGGCTGCTGCGGGTAGCCGTAACCGGCCTGCTGCGGAGGCGTCCCGGGCTGCGGGAAGCCGTAACCGCCCTGCGGCGCCGGGGGCTGGGGGGTCTGCGGGGCCTGCGGGTAGCCGTAGGCGCCGGGCGCCTGGGGCTGGGCCTGCGGCGGCACGGGACCGGGGGCGCCGCCGGGCGCGGGTGCCTCGGGGGCGGGCCAGGCGGCGGTGGGCGGCAGCGGCGCGGCCGGCGGCACCGGCTGGGCGCCGGGCGCGGGCTGCGCGGGCCACTGCTGAGCGGGCTCGGGGGCGGCCGGCTGGAAGGACGGGGGCAGCGGGGGCAGCCCGGCCCCGGCCTGCGGTCCCCCGGCGGGGTACGGCGCGGGGTACGGGGTGCCGGGGAAGGACCCCGGAGCGGCGCCGGCCTGCTGCGCGGCGGTGTCGTACGGACCGGGGGCCGCACCGGGACCGAAGCCCTGCGGCGCGTCGGCGGCCGGCTGCGCGGCGGGAAGCGGGGCGGCGGCGGGAGCGGCGGAGGCCTCCGTCGCGCCGCCGGTCCCGGAGCCGGGCTCGGTCTCCGTCCCCGTCTCCGCGGCGGGTGCGGCAGGCTCGTCCTCCGTGCCCGCGGCGTCGTCGGCGGCTTCGGCCCCGGTCGCGTCGGCGGCCTCGCCCTTCTCCACGTCGTCCGGGCCGTCGGCACTCGCAGAGCCGTCCGCGCCGTCCGACGCACCCGACTCGTCCGACGAGCGCGGCGCCTCGGCGGCGTCGGTGCCCGTCGCGCCGGCGGACCCGCCGGGAGCGGCGGGGGATTCCTGGACGGTGTCCGTCGGGCCGCCGGGCTCGACGGACCCCTCGCCCGCGGCGGGCTCCGCCGCCTCGTCGGCGACGGGCGTCGCGGAGTCCCCCGCGGTCTCCGGCCGTTCCGCCGAGCGCTCGGCGATCTCGCGCTGGAGCTGGGCGGGGGAGAAGCGCATGGTGGAGCCGCTCTCGACGTCCCCGCCCCCGAACGAGGCCGCGGGCGCGGCCGCCACCGGCGCGGGCGCCGGGACGGAAGGCGCGGCGGCGGGCGACGGTGCGGCGGCGGGCGACGGTGCGGCGTCGGACACCGGCGCGCCCGGCACCGGCGTGCCGAAGGGCGCCGCCGGCTGCCCGGGCACCGGCGCAGCAGGCGGGAACGACGGCGCGGGAACGCCGGCCGCAGGGGTGCCGGGACCGGGCGTGACGGCCACCGGCGCGGCGGCCGCGGGCGCACCCGGCGCGCCGTACGGAGGCAGCCCCGCCGGAGGCACCGCGCCGCCCGGCTGCACCGGGGCGGGGGTGACGGGCGCGACCGGCTCGACCGCCGGAACAGGAGCGGGAGCCGCCGGCGGTGCGACGTTCCAGCCGGGCTCGAAACCGCCGCCCGCCGGGAGGCCCGGCACGGCGACCGGCGCTCCGCTCGGCGGCGGGGGAGCGACACCGCCCGTCCCCGTACCGCCCGACGCGTTCTGCGTGTACCAGGCGGGCGGGGTGTAGTCGATGGTGAACTCACCCGTCATCTCGGCGGGATCCGCGTCGGACTGATCGTCGGCGGGCGGATTCCAACCCCCGTGGATCTCGTCGCGATCGCCGTTCACTTTGCCTCCTGGTGTGGTCGAGCACCCTTGTGCCGTTGTGGGCGGGGCCCTTCCACCCTAAACGCCGTGGGGCGCGCCGGGGCAGGGCCGACGGCCCCTCCGCGCCCGCCTCCGCGAACCCTTCCGGGCCCCAAGTGGCCCGGCCGCGCCGCAGAGTGAGAACCCCCACCGTTCAAAACGATGCAAAAACGGACGTACGTGAACGGCCCCGTGCCATGGGGCCGCCGCTCGACCGCTCAGTCCATCCGGCGGGCGCCGCCCAACAATCCGGTCTCGGCGTCCGTCGCCTGGGTCATCACGAACTGGCGGTCGTTCGGCGTGCACCAGAGGGTCACCCCGTCGGCGAGCGTGGACAGCGCCTCGTGCTCGTTCCGGGGCAGGCTCATGATGCGGCCGATCTGGGCCGCCTCGTCCGGGGACACCCGCTGGACGCCGACCAGGGAGGACTTCTCCAGGAGGCGGGGCGCGACCGGGCTCAGATAGGGCAGCAGCGTCACCACGGACTGCCAGGGCGCCGACACGACGCGGCCGCGCGGCGGCCGCATGCCGCAGTCGCGCACCACGACCACCGGACTGCCCGCCGAGGCGCCCTGCGGCGGCACCCGGCCCACGTCGTGCAGCGTGATGCACGGCTGCCCGCCGCCCGCCGCCTGCGCCAGGGTCGTCCACGCCTGCGCGCGGCCGGTCTCGACCGCCACCCGGGCGCCGGTCGCGGCCGCCCGCAGGGCCAGCACCTGCGCGGTCCACAGACCGCCGATGAGGGTGACGTCGTACGGGACGGGCCGGTTGATGCCGAGCACGGCCGGGCGGCCCTCGGCGTCCACGCCGATCACCATGCCGTCGTCGCCGACCGGCAGGGCCAGCGCCTCCAGTTGCTCCACGGGGACGGAGTGCCGGTCGCGGCGCGGCCCGACGAGCCCGAAACCGAACCGGGGACGGGAGGTCCGCCCCGTACGCCGGGCGGAAGCCGTGCCCGGGGCGGACGACGTGCCGAAGGAAGCGGTGGACATCAGCGCGCACCCCCCAGCGGAAGCGTCGCCAGGATGCCGGGCACCTGTTCCCGGTCGAGCCGTACCAGCCCCGTCCTCACCCCGCGCGCGGCACGCTCCAGCTCGTGCCGCGCGACCACCAGTTCCTCGTCGCTGCGTCCGGTGATCCGCACGTGCCCGGTCACCGTCACCTCCTGCCGGTCCCCTCCGCTCAGCGTCAGGCTGAACGTCGTCGCGAGCGCGGGCAGCGAGGTCAGCAGGGCCACCAGCTGCGGCATCGACGCGCCCGCGCCGCCGCTCCGGCCGCCCAACTGGGGCCAGCGCCCCACCCAGTACGTCGTGTGCCGCCGGTCGTCCACCCGCCAGGTCCGCGCGGTCTCCTGGGTCCGGCGCCCCTGCGCCTGGCCCCGGCCCGCCTGCGCGATCGCCATCGGGCTGGCACAGCTCGACGTGGCGAGCGCCGAGGTCAGCTCCTGCTCCGTCAGCACGCTCGCCCGGAACCCGGCGCCGGCCAGCCGGCTCGCCAGCTGGTCCGCCGCGCGCACCACGCACTTCTGGGCGCCGGTCATGCCGCCGCCGCGCGCGGCGACCGCCTCCGGGCAGAGCTCGGGGTCGAGCTTGAGCGCGATCCAGGTGATGCGCACCGCGGGCGAACCCGTCTGCGCCTGGAGCGGCCCGTAGTTGCGGGCGGCCATCGACTGCGCGGGCAGGTGCGGGGCGGGCGCCGGCTGCGTGTGCTGCACGATCTGCGCCGACTCCAGCCGGATGCCGTCCACGCTCAGCACGTCCCGGACGAGCCCGACGGGCAGCGGCTTCGCCGCCCGGTCCGGGCGCAGCGCCGTGCCGTCCGACTCGACCCGCAGGACGGCGGTCAGGAAGGTGCCGTCGCCGACCATCCCGACCGGACGCCGGTCGCGGTCGCTGTACGCGTAGGTCCGCAGCGCCGGATCGCACTCCACGAGCGGCGCGAGCCCCGGCTCGGTGCCCTCCGGCACCGTGAGCGACGCGGCCCGGCGCGAGCGGGCGCGCAGCGCGAGGAAGGTGCCGAGCCACTCGGGCAGCGAACGCCGGTGCCGGCGCACCACGGCGAGCAGGACGAGCACGACGGCGAGCACGCCCGCGGGGACGAGCAGCATCGGCTCGACGACCCAGGCGAGGAGCAGCAGCGCCGCCGCCACCTCGATCAGTACGAGCTGTTGCAATCGGAACGAACCGAAGTGTCCCGGACGGGCCTGGAGCCGCGGTGCGACCGCGGGGACGGGACCCGTGGACGGGGGTGTGGAGGCAGCGGCCGCGGCGGGCCGCCTCCGCCTCACGGAAGCCATGATGGAGAATCCCCCTCAATTCGTCCCGATGACCCTGGCCCGCCAGGGCTTTGGCGGCCGGATCACCCTACCCGCCCCACGAACCCCACGGGACAGCAGGCATAGTAGGGGGCCGGTCCGAAGGCCGGGGCCCGGGTGTCACCACCCCGGAGCGCCGCGCGAAGATCGCGCCTGACGAGAATGGGGACTCATGGCATCGCGGCGGGACGAGCTCAACGCGTACACCTTTGCGAAGAAGCGCACGGTGGCGGCATTCCTCCAACCCTCGCCCTCCGGTACGGAGGAGGGGGCGCCGAAGCCGCTGCGCGCGGTCCTCCCCGGCCTGATCGTCTCCGCGCTCGTCGTCGCCGGATTCGGCGCCTGGGGCATGTTCAAGCCCACCGCCCCCAAGGGCTGGGACACCCCCGGCACCCGGGTCATCGTCGGCAAGCAGTCGACCACCCGGTACGTCGTCCTGGAGACCGGCAAGGGCAAGGACAAGAAGACCCTGCTCCACCCCGTCCTCAACCTCGCCTCCGCCCGACTGCTGCTCAACCCCGACCAGTTCCAGGTCATCCAGGTCGACGACAAGAAGCTCGACGAGGGCAAACCGCCGCGCGGGCCCATCCTCGGCATCCCGTACGCCCCCGACCGGCTGCCCGTCGCGGAGGACGCCGGCACGGAGAAGCGCTGGGCCGTCTGCGAGCAGCCCGGCGGAGGCAGGGGCGCCAGCGTCCAGAAGGCGACCTTCCTCCTCGCCCAGCGCGACGCGAAGCGGACCGAGGGCGACAACCAGCTGAAGAACGGGCAGGTCCTGTACGTCAAGGGCCAGAAGGGGAACGCCCAGTTCCTCGTCGACCACACCGGCACCAAGTACCCGGTGAAGTCCGACCGTCCCGGGCTCCTCACCGCCCTCGTCGGCCTCGGCAAGGAGCCGCAGGCCGTCACCGACGACTGGCTCGCCACCCTGAAGACCGGCGACGAGGTCGACTTCCCGCACATCGACGGCACGGTCGGCGACTCCGCCGGCATCCCCGGCAACACCCTCACCGGGACCGAGAACCGGATCGGCATGGTCCTCCTGGCCCAGACCGGCTCCGGCCCGCAGTACTACGTCGTGCTCGCCGGCAAGGTCCAGCCCGTCACCCCCTTCACCGCCTGGCTCCTCATCAACTCCCCGGAGACCGGCAACCTCGACATGGACGGCAAGGCCACCACCGTCGACGCCTCCTCCTTCGTCCCGGACCCCACCGTCTTCCACGCCGGCGTCCGCTGGCCGACGCTGAAGTCCACCCAGGTCAACGCGGCCACCGGCGAGGGCGCCCGCGACACCGTCTGCAGCGTCCTCACCGACGTCGACGAGAAGGGCGACACCACGCTCACCACCTGGGCCGGCCCCGAGTACCCCGCCGACATCACGGCCGGCGGCACCAGCACGTACGTCACCCCCGGCACCGGCCTGCTCTACACCCAGATCCAGGGCAGGCAGAAGACGCCCGACGGCTCCCTCTTCCTCGTCACCGACACCGGCCTGCGGTACGCCGTCCAGGCCAACGGCGACAGCGACTCGGCCCGCTCCGAGATCGGCGCCGGCGAACAGAAGCAGACCGACGGACGACCGGAACCCAGCGACGCCCAGAAGCGTCTCGGCTACGCGAAGGTCATGCCGGTCCTCGTCCCGATGGAATGGTCGGAGTTCCTGTCGAAGGGGCCCCGGCTCGACACCAACAGCGCGCGCCAGCCGCAGGGTTCCTAGGAGGTGACACCGGTGACGACGACGTACCGCACGGCCGCCCTGCTCGCCGCGGGCACCCTCACGGCCCTGCTCGCCGCCCCCGCCGCGGCCGCCCCGGCTCGCCACGACGGCCCGTCCCTCGACGGCAGCGGCGAGTGCACCTTCCCCATGAAGAAGCAGATCGAGGGCATCCCCTGGCCGCTCCAACGGGTCCTCCTCGACGAGCTGTGGCAGGACACCAAGGGCAAGGGCGTCCGGGTCGCGGTCATCGACACCGGGGTCGACGACGTCAACCCGCAGCTGCGCGCCGCCGTCGACGCCGCGTCGGGCAAGGACTACCTCAAGCCCGACAAGGAGAACCCCTCCTTCGGCGACGACAAGCGCGGCAAGACCGACGGCACCGTCGACGAGGTCGGCCACGGCACCAAGGTCGCCGGCATCATCGCCGCCCGCCCCCGCAAGGGCACCGGCTTCGTCGGCCTCGCGCCCGAGGCCACGATCATCCCGATCCGGCAGAACGACGAGAAGAACAGCGGCAAGTCCGACACGATGGCGCAGGCGATCGACCACGCCGTCCTGAAGGGCGCGAAGGTGATCAACATCTCGCAGGACACCACCCAGCCGCTGGGCCCGGAATCGCCCATGGCCAAGGCGGTGGCCCGGGCCGTCGAGAAGGACGTCGTCGTCGTCGCCTCCGCCGGCAACGACGGCATGGACGGGGCCCTCAAGAAGACCTACCCGGCCGCCTTCCCCGGCGTCCTCGCCGTCGCCTCCTCCGACCGGAACAACGAACGCGCCGCCTTCTCCCAGTCCGGCCCCATGGTGGGCGTCGCCGCGCCCGGCGTCGACATCGTCTCCACCGTCCCCGGCGGCGGCCAGTGCGTCGACAACGGCACCAGCTTCTCCGCCCCGTACGTCGCCGGCGTCGCCACCCTGCTCCGCGCCAAGTACCCGAAGTGGAGCGCGGCCCAGATCGTCACCCGGATCGAGCAGACCGCCGTCCGCTCGGTCAACGGGCGCGACGACCACGTCGGTTGGGGCGTGGTCGACCCGGTACGGGCGCTCGCCGACCTCCCCGGGACGCCCGCCTCCTCGCCCGTGCCCGACCCGGGCCCGCCCAGACCGCCGGCTCCCGAGCCGGCCCGTCTGGCGCTGTCGGAGACGCCCCAGGAGCGCTCCGAACGGCTCGCCACCTACACGTTGGGGATCGGAGGCGTCCTGGTGGCCGTGGTCGCCGGGACGGCCACCGTGATCCGCGACAGCCGCCGCAGGAGGGAGGCCCGATGACGCGCGTACCGGTCAAGTATCGGGTCCTTCCTTTGCAGTTGGAACTGCCGCCGTCAATGGCTACAGTGACCGCTGGGGGCACGGCAGTGCGAACCCAGCACGGGGGCGGCATCAGAAGATTCCCGTCCGCATCACGACCGGATGGCCCGACGGCCGGTCCGTCGCAGCCACCGAAGGAAGAAGGGGCAAGATGTCGAAAGACCTGAACGTAACCAGTGCCGAACAGATCAAGCTCGCCGGCCGGATCCAGGACTTCTCCGACGAGCTCCAGTCCCGCATCACCTCCCTCAACGGCGTGGTGGACCGCGTCCAGGCGGGCTGGCAGGGCGCTGCGAGCAAGGAGTACGACCGGGTCCAGAACGACCTGAACCAGCGTCTGCGCAGCATGCGCGCCGAGCTCAGCAAGCTCGAGGAGATCATGCGCATGAGCGCCGACGGGTTCTCGCAGGAGGAGGAGGACCGCATGCGGTCCTTCCGCCAGATGGACAGCGGCTCCGGCGGCGGCGCCTCCGGTGGCCAGAGCGCCATCCTCGGCGTCTGAGCCGTCCGACCCGACCAGTCCTCCGCGCCACTCTCACTTCAGGAGTCATCACCATGACCACTGCGGTCAATTACGACACCGTGACGCAGGCGGCGGCCGACACCCGCCTGACCTCCACCACCCTCACGCAGAAGCTCGACGACCTCATGGCCGAGGTCAACCGCGTCGCCTCCAACTGGGAGGGCGAGGCGAAGATCGCCTACCGCGAGAGCCAGGACCGCCTGACCCGCGACATGGCCGGCATGAACCAGGACCTGGCGCGCATCGCCCAGCTCCTCGACGACTCGGTCGTGGGCTACCAGGACACCGACAAGGGCAACGCGGCTCGCTTCCGCATGATGTGAGTCCGCCGACCCGGGTCCGCGCTCGTCGTGAGACCTGGTGAACACGCGTGAGGGGGTGGCCCGTTCGACGGGCCACCCCCTCACGCGTACCCCTCACCGCAGGTCGAACTCGCCGTCCCTGGCGCCCAGGACGAACGCGTCCCACTCGGCCTTCGTGTACCGCAGCACCGTGTCCTTGTCGAGCGACGAGCGCATCGCCACCGCGCCCTCGGGCAGCCGCGCGATCTCCACGCGCTCCTCGTCCGGGCTCGTCCCCGGCGCGCCCTGCCACTCCACGCCGGAGATGTCGAGCGCGTACAGCTCGTCCTTCTGACGCTGCTTCTCGGCGGCCAGCGCGGCGTCCGCGCTCTCGGCGGCGGTCTCGTGGGCGTCGGTCATCGGCGCAATCCCTTCGCGGTGGTACGGCGGTCCCTCCCACAGTAGTGGGAGGGACCGCTCCGCTCGGGGCCGTTCCGGGAGCTCAGTGCTGTTCCGGCAGCCAGCCCAGCTGCACCAGCGGCGTCCCGCGCTTGCGCGACACGAACGTGCCCCGGCCCGGAGGCATCGGCCGCGCCCGGACGCCGCCCAGGATGTCGCCCTCCTGCGGATCGCCGGAGAGGAGCACGCCCTGCGCGCCCAGCTCCCGCATCCGCTGCATGAACGGCTCGTACATCGCGCGGGAGGCGCCCGCCTGGCTGCGCGCCACGATGAACCGGATGCCGACGTCCCGCGCGAACGGCAGGTTCTCCACCAGAACGGCCAGCGGATTGCCCGAGTTGGTGGCCACCAGCTCGAAGTCGTCCACCAGGACGAACAGTTGCGGACCCGACCACCAGCTGCGGTCGCGCAGCTGCTGCGGCGTGATGTCGGGCTTCGGCGCCCGCTTCGTCATCACCGTGTTGATCGCGTCCATGTGCATCTGCATGGCCGAGGCCATCGGCGCGTACTCCAGGAGGTGCGAGGGCGCCACGGCCTCCAGCATCGTCCGCCGGTAGTCGCCCACCACGATCCGCGCCTGCTCCGGCGAGTACCGCTCGCACAGCTGCTTGGCGATCAGCCGCAGCAGCGCCGTCTTGCCGGACTCGCTCTCGCCGAAGATCAGGAAGAACGGATCCGACTCGAAGTCGACGAACACCGGCTCCAGGTTCGTCTCGTCGATGCCGATCGCGATGCCGTGCTGCGGGTACTCGAAGCCCTTCGGCAGCTGCTCCGCCGGCAGCCTGCGCGGCAGCAGCCGCACCGCCGGCGCCGGGGCCCCGGTCCAGCTCGCCTTCACGGCCTTCACGAACGCCGACGTGCCCTCCGCCAGGTCGGCGGCCGAGCTCGACCCGTCGATCCGCGGGAGCGCCCCCATGAAGTGCAGCTTCTCCGGCACCTGGCCACGGCCCGGCACCCCGGTCGGCACGTTCGCCGCGACCTTGCGGTCGAACTCGGAGTCCATGACGTCCCCGAGCCGCAGTTCCAGCCGGCCCAGCATCTGGTCCTTGAGCGCCGCCCGCACCTCCATGTACCGGGCGGCGGTGATCACCACGTGGATGCCGTAGCCCAGGCCCCGCGCCGCGATGTCGGCGACGATCGGCTCCAGCACGTCGTAGTCGTTGCGGAAGCCGCCCCAGCCGTCCACGATCAGGAACACGTCGCCCCAGGCCTCGCCCGGCAGCTCACCCGCGGCCCGCTTGCGCCGGTAGGTCGCGATCGAGTCGATGGAGTGCGAGCGGAAGAACTCCTCCCGCCGGTTCAGGACGCCCATGACCTCCGCGACCGTCCGGCGCACCCGCTCCGGGTCGAGCCGGGACGCCACCCCGCCGACGTGCGGCAGGTCGGCCAGCGAGACCATGCCGCCGCCGCCGAAGTCCAGGCAGTAGAACTGCACTTCGGCCGGGGTGTGGGTGAGCGCGAAGGAGGAGACCAGCGTCCGCATGATCGTCGACTTGCCGGATTGCGGACCGCCGACCACCATCATGTGGCCGGCCGCGCCCGAGAAGTCCCGGTACAGCACCTCGCGCCGCTGCTCGAAGGGCTTGTCGATGAGGCCGAGCGGCACCGTGAGCCCGCCCTGACGCGTGTACTCCGTCGCCGTGAGCCCCCGGTCCGCCGTCTGCGCGAGCCCCGGAAGCAGCTGGTCGAGCGAGGGCGCCTGGTCGAGCGGCGGCAGCCACACCTGGTGCGCCGGCACCCCCTGGCCCTCCAGTCGCCGCACGATCACGTCGAGGACCGTGTCCGCGAGCGCGTCGTCCTCCTCGGCGCGCTGCGCCGTCAGATAGGCCGGGTCCGGCGCCGCGTACACCACCGGCACCGGCGCCGCCGTGAACAGCGCGGGCCGCCGCTCCACCGGCAGCTGCCCGATCTCGAGGCGCGGCCCGCCCGTCCGGTACGTCCCCGACACGTACGCCGCCTTGAAGCGGGTCATCTCGTCCGTGCCGAACTTCAGATAGCCCGAACCGGGCACCGACGGCAGGTGGTACGCGTCCGGCACGCCGATCGCCGTCCGCGACTCCGCCGCCGAGAAGGTCCGCAGACCGATCCGGTACGACAGGTACGTGTCCAGGCCCCGCAGCTTGCCCTCCTCCAGGCGCTGCGAGGCGAGCAGCAGGTGCACGCCCAGCGAGCGGCCGATGCGGCCGATCTGGATGAACATGTCGATGAAGTCCGGCTTGGCGGTGAGGAGCTCGGAGAACTCGTCGATCACCAGGACCAGCGAGGCCAGCGGCTCCAGCGGGGCCCCCGCCGCCCGCGCCTTCTCGTAGTCGTGGATGTTCGCGTAGTTGCCCGCCGAGCGCAGCAGCTCCTGGCGCCGCTGGAGCTCGCCGCGGATCGCGTCGCCCATGCGGTCGACCAGCGTCAGGTCGTCCGCGAGGTTGGTGATGACCGCCGCCACGTGCGGCATCTGCGACATGCCCGCGAAGGTCGCACCGCCCTTGAAGTCCGCCAGGACGAAGTTCAGCGTCTCCGAGGAGTGCGTCACCGCCAGACCGAGGACCAGCGTGCGCAGCAGCTCCGACTTTCCGGAACCCGTCGCACCGACGCACAGGCCGTGCGGGCCCATGCCCTCCTGCGCCGCCTCCTTCAGGTCCAGCATGACCGGCTGGCCGTCCTCGCCGACACCGATCGGCACCCGGAGCCGCTCGGCCACCGACCGGGGTCGCCAGGTCCGCGTCACGTCCACCGAGGCCGCGTCGCCCAGGTTCAGCAGGTCCGTGAAGTCCAGGTTGGCGAGCAGCGGCTCGTCGTCGTCCCCGCCGCCCGTCCGCAGCGGCGCCAGCTGCCGGGCCAGCGCCTCGGCCGCCGGCAGCGAGATGCCGTCCGGCAGCCCCTCGTACGCGAAGCCGCCGCCCGACTCCAGGCGCAGCCGGCCGGGCCGCACCACCACCGAGAGACCACCGCGCGGCTCGTCGAGCTCACCGGAGACGACCTCCACGATCGTCACGCCCTGGAGGCCCTCGGGCGCCGCGAGCAGCGAGTCCGGCGGCACCATCCCGCCATCCAGGACCACCACCACGTGCGGCTGGTCGAGCACCGGCTGGCTCTCCCGGGAGAACCGCGTCCGCCCCTCCAGCTTCGCGCGGACCAGCTGCTCCAGCTCACCGAGGTCGTCGCCGAACAGCCGCTTCGTGCCCGCCCCGTCGACCTGCCCGGGAACCTGCGTGTGCGGCAGCCACTTCGTCCAGTCCCAGCGCTCCTGCGCCGGCCGCGCCGCCACCACGGCGAGCATCAGGTCCTCGGGGGAGTGCAGCGTCACCAGCTGCGAGACCAGGGCCCGCGCCGCCGCCTGCGCCGACTCCGGGTCGCCCGACACCGTCACGTGGTAGAAGGCCCGCATCGAGACCGCCATCGGCAGCCCGTCCAGCGTGCCGTGCACCGCGAGGAACTGCTGCATCGCCCCCGCGCACAGCGGCTCCAGCTCGTCCACCGGAGCCGTGTCCGGCGCCACCAGGGGAGTCGCCAACTGCTGTGCCCCGAGGCCGATCCGCGCCTGTCCGAAGTCGTGGTCGCCGACCCGGCGCTCCCACACCCGGGACCCCTCGGCCACCACCGACCACAACTGCTCGGGAGCGGGGTGCAGATACAGCTGCGCGTCCCGCTGCTTGCGGGCGGTGCGCCGGACCGTACGCCGGGTCTGCGCGAGGTATTTGAGGTAGTCGCGGCGGACATCGGCCATTTGCCCCTGCGTACCGCGCCGGAATCTGACGAACTGGGCGACGGCCATTCCGGCCGTCGACACCAGCATCAGCGTGCCCATGATCCGCATGATCGGCGACGGCGTCATGAAGAAGAAGACGACCGACGAGCCCATGCCGAGCATCGGCAGGAGCTGCATCAACGCCGACTCCTGCTGTCCCCGCGGAAGTTCCGGCGGAGACTCCAGGACCAGCTCCTCACCGGGCACTTCCGGAGGAAGGGACCTCGGCGGGCGTTTGACGACGATCTGGCTCACCGGCGCATCAATCCCTCGTTGGAGGCGGGCTCGTGGCGGGAGCATCCGCACGCCACCCCTGTCGGCAGTCGAGTGCGCGGACTTCCCCCATGGGACGGCGATCCTACTTGCAGCCCTCACCGGTCGTCCCCGGTAGGGTGGCGCGCGCATCGTGCGCAACCGCGAATCAGGACGGGCGCAACCGCGAACCGGACGGCCGCAACCGCGAATCAGGGGGTCCACACACGTGAGTACGACCGCAACGACCGGCTTCTGCCGCGTCACCGTCGTGGCGCCGGACAGCCGCATCGACGTCGCGCTCCCCGAGGACATCGCCGTCGCCGACGTCTACCCGGAGATCCTGCGCCTCACCGGCCAGACCCAGGCACCGGGCACACCGACCGGCTACCACCTGGTCCGCCGCGACGGATCCGTCCTCGACGGCGCCCGCACCCTCGTCGCCCAGCAGGTCCTCGACGGCGAGGTGCTCTCGCTGCGCCCCTTCGCCCAGTCCCTCCCGCCGGCCGTCTACGACGACGTCTCCGACGCCGTCGCCTCCGCCGTCACCCGCGACCGGCACCTGTGGAGCGACGACCTGCTGCGCGGCGCCGGACTCCTCGGCGGCGTGCTGCTCCTCGTCCTCATGGGCTTCGTCCTCTGGTTCGCCGACCCGGTCCGCCACGACATGCACAGCCTCCCCGGGATCATCGCGGGCGCCGCCGGCCTCCTCCTCACCGCCTTCGCCGGCGTCCGCGCCCGCGTCTACGCGGACCGGGCCACCGCCGTCGCCCTCGGCCTGGGCGCACTGCCGCTGCTCCTCATCGCCGGCTCCGGCATCATCGCCCCCGACGCCGGCCAGGGCCCCGGCCGCCTGCAGTTCCTGCTCGGCTCCGTCACCGTCCTCGTCGTCTCCGTGGCCCTCGTCGCGCTCACCCCCAGCGGCGACGCCCCCTTCGTCGCCGCCACCTTCCTCGCCGGCGTCGGCACCCTCGCCACCTTCCTGATGATCCTCACCGAGACCACCGCCACCGACGCCGCCGCCACCTGCGCCCCCGTCGCCATCGGTCTCGTCGCCTTCCTGCCCGGCCTCTCCGCCCGCTTCGCCCGCCTCCCCATCGGTTACGCCGCCCCGCGCAGCGCCGCCGACGACGACTTCTCCGCCGACCCGCAGCAGGGCGAGGAGGCGCAGCCCGTCGACGGCGAGCGCATCGCGCTCCAGGCCCGCCGCGGCCACGAGATGCTCCTCGGCCTGGTCGGCGGCTGCGCGGCCGTCGTCGTCGGCTCCGCCGCCGTCCTCGGCTTCGCCGGGAACGTCTGGGGCCAGCTCCTCGCCCTCGCCGCCGGCCTCGCGATGCTGCTGCGCGCCCGCCTCTTCCGGTACACCTCGCAGGTCGCCTGCGTCCTCGTCGCCGGCATCGCCGCCATCGCGCTGCTCGTCCTCGGCCTCTCCCTCAACCCGCCGGCCGACCTGGTCAAGGACCTCCTCATGTACGGGGACCGCGGCGGCCTCGACATCCGGACGATCTGGCTCACCGCCGCCGTCGCCGCCGGCGCCTCGCTGATCACCGCGATCGGCCTGATCATCCCGAAGAAGGGCCTCTCGCCCTTCTGGGGCCGCCTCCTCGACCTCGCCGAGGGCTTCGTCCTGCTCTCCCTCGTCCCGCTCTGCCTCGCGGTCCTCGACGTCTTCACCCAGGTCCGCTCCCTCACCAGCAAGTAGGGGGGAGCCGGGGCGCTCGGGCGAGCTGGTACGCTGTGTGACGGCCGTTTGTGTACGCGCTCCCGGAAGCCCTCCCGGGCCCTGGAAGCTGCGCCCATCGGACCTTCGCCCGTCGAGTCACGGAAGCTTCCCCTGAGAAATGGACCAGGGGCACTCGCGGGCGCACGAACACCAAGAGGAGATCCGCGTGGCTCTCGACGCCGCTGTCAAGAAGCAGATCATGGCCGAGTTCGGCACCAAGGAGGGCGACACCGGCTCCCCCGAGGTCCAGGTCGCGATGCTGTCCCGCCGCATCTCGGACCTGACCGAGCACCTCAAGCAGCACAAGCACGACCACCACTCCCGCCGTGGTCTGCTGATCCTGGTCGGCCAGCGCCGCCGCCTGCTGCAGTACCTGGCCAAGAAGGACATCCAGCGCTTCCGTGCGCTGGTCGACCGCCTCGGCATCCGCCGCGGTGCGGCCGGCGGCGCCAAGTAAGACGCCGTGAAGGGAGCGGTTCCCACTTTCAGGGGGCCGCTCCCTTTGCTGTACGTGCACAAAGTGCGCATCGGCACTTAGTCTGGTCGCACAACCCCATACGACGAGCGTGAAGCCGCCGGCCAGCCGCCGGTCCTCGGTAGTGGCCCCCGGAAACGAAGACCCGGGTGCTTCGATCGAAGACCGGCCCGCCCTCCGAGCGCGAGCTTCTCCGCCGCCGTCGCACACCGTCCCCGGCCACACGGGCCGAAGGACGCAAAGACGAACACGTAGGAGAAACCCATAGTGGAGAACGAGACCCACTACGCCGAGGCCGTCATCGACAACGGCGTCTTCGGTACCCGCACCATCCGCTTCGAGACCGGCCGTCTGGCCAAGCAGGCCGCCGGCTCCGCCGTCGCCTACCTGGACGACGACACGATGGTCCTCTCCGCGACCACCGCCTCGAAGCGCCCCAAGGACCAGCTCGACTTCTTCCCCCTGACGGTGGACGTCGAGGAGCGGCAGTACGCGGCCGGCAAGATCCCCGGCTCCTTCTTCCGCCGTGAGGGACGCCCCTCCGAGGACGCCGTCCTCACCTGCCGCCTGATCGACCGGCCGCTGCGCCCCTCCTTCAAGAAGGGCCTGCGCAACGAGATCCAGATCGTCGAGACGATCATGGCGCTCAACCCCGACCACCTGTACGACGTGGTCGCGATCAACGCCGCCTCCGCCTCCACGATCCTGGCGGGCCTGCCCTTCTCCGGCCCCATCGGCGCCACCCGCGTCGCCCTGATCAAGGGCCAGTGGGTCGCCTTCCCGACGCACACCGAGCTCGAGGACGCCGTCTTCGACATGGTCGTCGCCGGTCGCGTCCTGGAGGACGGCGACGTCGCGATCATGATGGTCGAGGCCGAGGCCACCGACAAGACCGTCCAGCTGGTCAAGGACGGCGCCGAGGCGCCGACCGAGGAGGTCGTCGCCGCCGGTCTCGAGGCCGCGAAGCCCTTCATCAAGGTCCTCTGCAGGGCCCAGTCGGACCTCGCCGCCAAGGCCGCCAAGCCCACCGGCGAGTTCCCGGTCTTCCTCGACTACCAGGACGACGTCCTGGAGGCGCTCACCGCCGCCGTCAAGGACGAGCTCGCCCAGGCGCTCACCATCGCCGGCAAGCAGGAGCGCGAGACCGAGCTCGACCGCATCAAGGAGATCGCCGCCGAGAAGCTCCTCCCGGCCTTCGAGGGCCGCGAGAAGGAGATCTCCGGTGCCTACCGCGCGCTGACCAAGAAGCTGGTCCGCGAGCGGATCATCAAGGACAAGGTCCGCATCGACGGCCGCGGCATCACGGACATCCGTACGCTCGCCGCCGAGGTCGAGGCCATCCCGCGCGTGCACGGCTCGGCGCTGTTCGAGCGTGGCGAGACCCAGATCCTGGGCGTCACCACCCTCAACATGCTCCGCATGGAGCAGCAGCTGGACACCCTCTCCCCGGTGACCCGCAAGCGCTACATGCACAACTACAACTTCCCGCCGTACTCCGTCGGCGAGACCGGCCGCGTGGGCTCGCCCAAGCGCCGCGAGATCGGCCACGGCGCCCTCGCCGAGCGCGCCCTCGTGCCGGTCCTCCCGACCCGCGAGGAGTTCCCCTACGCGATCCGCCAGGTGTCCGAGGCCCTCGGCTCCAACGGCTCGACGTCCATGGGCTCGGTCTGCGCCTCCACCATGTCGCTGCTGAACGCCGGTGTGCCGCTGAAGGCCCCCGTCGCCGGCATCGCCATGGGCCTGATCTCCGAGGACATCGACGGCCAGACGCACTACGTCGCCCTCACCGACATCCTCGGTGCGGAGGACGCCTTCGGCGACATGGACTTCAAGGTCGCCGGTACGAAGGAGTTCGTCACCGCCCTCCAGCTCGACACCAAGCTGGACGGCATCCCGGCCTCCGTCCTGGCCGCGGCCCTCAAGCAGGCCCGCGACGCCCGCCTCCACATCCTCGACGTGATGATGGAAGCGATCGACACGCCGGACGAGATGTCCCCGAACGCCCCGCGGATCATCACCGTCAAGATCCCCGTGGACAAGATCGGCGAGGTCATCGGCCCCAAGGGCAAGATGATCAACCAGATCCAGGAGGACACCGGCGCCGAGATCACGATCGAGGACGACGGCACCATCTACATCGGTGCCGCCGACGGCCCGGCCGCCGAGGCCGCCCGCGCCACGATCAACGGCATCGCCAACCCGACCATGCCGGAGGTCGGCGAGCGCTACCTGGGCACGGTCGTCAAGACCACCACCTTCGGTGCCTTCGTCTCCCTGCTCCCGGGCAAGGACGGCCTGCTGCACATCTCGCAGATCCGCAAGCTCGCCGGTGGCAAGCGCGTGGAGAACGTCGAGGACGTGCTCGCGATCGGCTCCAAGGTCCAGGTCGAGATCGCCGAGATCGACCAGCGCGGCAAGCTCTCCCTGATCCCCGTGATCGCGGACGAGGACGCCGCCGAGGGCGACAAGGACGACGCTGCCAAGTGACGTCCCGTAGTTCCCGCGCGACGGCCCGCCCCTCTTCGGAGGGGCGGGCCGTCGCCCGTACCCAAACGCTTCTCCCGGGCAAGGACGGCATCGGCACGGTCCGGCGCACGACCCTCCCCGGGGGCCTGAGGATCGTCACCGAGACCCTCCCCTCCGTGCGCTCCGCCACCTTCGGCATCTGGGCGCACGTCGGCTCCCGCGACGAGACCCCGACGCTCAACGGCGCGACCCACTACCTGGAGCACCTCCTCTTCAAGGGCACCCACCAGCGGTCCGCCCTCGACATCTCCGCCGCGATCGACGCGGTCGGCGGCGAGATGAACGCCTTCACGGCGAAGGAGTACACCTGCTACTACGCCCGGGTCCTCGACACCGACCTGCCGCTGGCCATCGACGTCGTCTGCGACATGCTCACCGACTCGCTCATCCTCGACGAGGACGTGGACGCCGAGCGCGGCGTCATCCTCGAGGAGATCGCGATGACCGAGGACGACCCGGGCGACGTCGTGCACGAGCTGTTCGCGCAGACGATGTTCGGCGACACCCCGCTGGGCCGCCCGGTCCTCGGCACCGTCGACACGATCAACGCGCTCAGCCGCGGCCAGATCGCCCGCTTCTACAAGAAGCACTACGACCCGACCCACCTGGTCGTCGCCTGCGCGGGCAACGTCGACCACGCCACGGTGGTGCGCCGGGTCCGCCGCGCCTTCGAGAAGGCCGGCGCGCTCGGCCGCACCGACGCCGTCCCCGTCGCCCCCCGCGAGGGCGTCCGGGCCCTCCGTACGACGGGCCGCGTCGAGCTCCTGAACCGCAAGACCGAGCAGGCGCACGTGGTCCTCGGCATGCCGGGCCTGTCCCGCACCGACGAGCGCCGCTGGGCCCTCGGCGTGCTGAACACGGCCCTCGGCGGAGGCATGTCCTCCCGCCTCTTCCAGGAGGTCCGCGAGAAGCGCGGCCTGGCCTACAGCGTGTACTCGTACACCTCGGGCTTCGCCGACTGCGGCCTCTTCGGGGTGTACGCGGGCTGCCGGCCCAGCCAGGTCCACGACGTCCTGAAGATCTGCCGCGACGAGCTCGACAAGGTCGCCTCGGACGGCCTCACGGACGAGGAGATCACCCGCGCCGTGGGCCAGCTCTCCGGCTCGACCGTGCTCGGCCTCGAGGACACCGGCGCGCTGATGAACCGCATCGGCAAGAGCGAGCTGTGCTGGGGCACCCAGATGTCGGTCGACGACATGCTCTCCCGGATCGCGGCGGTCACCCCGGACGAGGTCCGCTCGGTCGCCCGCGATGTACTGGAGCAGCGGCCCTCGCTGTCGGTGATCGGCCCGCTGAAGGACAAGCAAGCCGACCGCCTCCACCAAGCGGTCTCCTGACCCCTAAGGAAGTTCAGAGCAATGAGCAAGCTGCGTGTGGCGGTCCTCGGAGCCAAGGGCCGCATCGGCTCCGAGGCGGTCAGGGCCGTCGAGGCCGCCGAGGACATGGAACTGGTCGCGGCCCTCGGCCGCGGCGACGGCCTGGAGGCGCTCACCGAGGCGGGCGCCCAGGTCGTCGTCGAGCTGACCACCCCGGACTCGGTCATGGAGAACCTCGACTTCTGCGTGCGTCACGGCATCCACGCGGTCGTCGGCACCACCGGCTGGACCGAGGACCGCCTCGCGCAGCTGAACACCTGGCTCGCCGCCTCCCCGGAGACCGGCGTCCTCATCGCTCCGAACTTCTCCATCGGAGCGGTCCTCACCATGAAGTTCGCGCAGATCGCGGCCCCGTACTTCGAGTCGGTCGAGGTCGTCGAGCTGCACCACCCGAACAAGGTGGACGCCCCCTCCGGGACGGCCGCCCGCACCGCCCAGCTGATCGCCGAGGCCCGGTCGAAGGCAGGCAGCGTCCCGCAGCCCGACGCCACGACCACCGCCCTCGACGGCGCGCGCGGCGCCGACGTCGACGGCGTCCGGGTCCACTCCGTACGGCTCCGGGGCCTGCTGGCCCACCAGGAGGTGCTGCTCGGCGGCGAGGGCGAGACCCTCACCGTCCGGCACGACTCCCTGCACCACTCCAGCTTCATGCCGGGCATCCTGCTGGGCGCCCGCCGCGTGACCACGACTCCGGGCCTCACCTTCGGCCTGGAGCACTTCCTGGACCTGGGCTGACGGCCGTGGGCGGAAAGATCACGTACGTCTTCCTGGCCACCGTGCTCGTCCTCGTCTTCGGCGTGGTGGGGATGGAGGGCGTCCTGCTGCTCCTCACGGGCGAGCCGGCCGCCATGGGCATGGGCGCGGTGGCGTTCCTGCTGCCCGTCGTGGGCGGCTGGTTCCTCTGGAAGAACACCCGGTTCGCGCGCCGGGCAAACCGCCTCGCCTCCGAGCTGGAGGCCGAGGGCGGCCTGCCCGTCGACGAGCTGAAGCGCACGCAGGGCGGCCGGATCGACCGGGACTCGGCCGACGAGGTCTTCGCCCTGCGCAAGGCCGAGGCCGAGGACTCGCCCGAGGACTGGCGCTGCTGGTTCCGGCTCGCGGTGGCCTATCACGACGCCCGGGACACCCCCCGGGCCCGCAAGGCGATGCAGCGGGCCATCGCGCTCCACGAGGGGCGTGCGGTCAGCGCGTAGGGGCCGGATCCGTGCCGTACTCGGCGTTCCAGGCCTCGACGGTGTCGGCCGCCCGGTCGAAGGCCTCGACCCGGGAGAGGAAGTCGGCGTTGTGGTCGGTGAGCAGCAGCAGCTGTTCACCGCCCCGCCGGTCGAGCACCAGGGCCTGGCCCTGGACCGTGCGGGGGAGCCCCAGCCAGCGCACCGGCTGCTGGACGGTCCGCACGGACGTCACCTTCGCCCAGGGCACGGTGACGGTCGAGAAGAAGCCCACGCGCCGTACGCCGGCGCGGCTCACCCAGGCGCCCATGCGCAGCATCCGCAGGGCGGCCGCGATGGCGAGCACGGCGACGCCGAGCGTGACGCACGCGCCGCCGAAGGCTCCGGCCGCCGCGATGACCACGGCGGCGAGCAGCACGAAGGAGGCGAGCAGCAGCGCGAGCGCCGCCGCCCCCACCCGCCACGACCCCGGCCGGTACGGACGACGCCACTGGTCGTGGTCGTCGAACGGCAGGGCGACGTGGTCGGTCGTGTCAAAAGCACGGTCGGCCATCAGAAAGGGCAGGGGCACGACAGGTCCTCACTCACAAGCACGCTCGAAGGGGCGGTGCCCGGTGAGGCTACCTCAGCGGTTGTCGGAGGCCTCGGACTGCTGCTGACGAGTGGCCGGGTCACCCGACTGGAGCGAGGGCATTCCCAGGACGAGGGATCCGACGAGGCCGGCCACGACGGTCAGCCCGAGCAGGGCGCGGCCCACGACCTGCGAGACGCCGAGGCGCTCCCGGGGCGGTGGAGTGACGTTACTGCGGAAGTGGTCGGCCTCCGCGACGAACGCGAACGGTACGGCCTCTCGCCGGCGCAACATCAGGGCCACTCTCCTTCTTCTCGGTCATGCGTCACAGGTACAGACGACGGAACCGACGTTTTGGTGCCCTTTTTCATCAAAGCGGCCGAATCTCATCCTCCGGTAGGACGTCACGATCCGGAGAGAATCCGCGCAGGCCGCCCGGCTGTCCGGCCCTACAGGTACACATGTCCGAACGCACGATGCGAAGTGTCCGTATTGCGACGTTTCGCGAAGTTCATCTAGGCTGATCAAACGGACCCGGCGCTGCCTGAACCCCCGAGCAGGCAGCGCCGGGCTCCCTTTCTCCTGTCCCCCTCGGGGACACCCGGCGCTGAGCAGCGAGTAGCGTGTTACCCATGGCTCCGATCTCCACTCCGCAGACCCCCTTCGGGCGGGTCCTCACCGCCATGGTCACGCCCTTCACGGCGGACGGCGCACTCGACCTCGACGGCGCCCGGCGACTCGCCACCCACCTGGTGGACGCAGGCAACGACGGCCTCGTCGTCAACGGCACCACCGGCGAGTCCCCGACCACCAGCGACGCGGAGAAATCGCAGCTCGTACGAGCGGTACTGGAGGCGGTCGGCGACCGCGCCCACGTCATCGCCGGCATCGGCACCAATGACACCCACCACTCCATCGAACTGGCCCGCACCGCCGAGCGCGACGGCGCCCACGGCCTCCTCGCCGTGACGCCCTACTACAACAAGCCCTCGCAGGAGGGCCTGTACCGGCACTTCTCGGCCATCGCCGACGCCACCGGCCTCCCCGTGATGCTGTACGACATCCCCGGCCGCAGCGGCGTCCCGATCGACACCGAGACGATCGTCCGCCTCGCCGAGCACCCGCGCATCGTCGCCAACAAGGACGCCAAGGGCGACCTCGGCCGCGCCAGCTGGGCCATCGCCCGCTCCGGCCTCGCCTGGTACTCCGGCGACGACATGCTCAACCTGCCGCTGCTCTCCGTCGGCGCCTGCGGTTTCGTCTCCGTCGTCGGCCACCTCGTCACCCCGGAGCTCCGCGCCCTCCTCGACGCCCACCTCGGCGGCGAGGTCCAGAAGGCCACCGAGATCCACCAGAAGCTGCTGCCGGTCTACACCGGCATGTTCCGCACCCAGGGCGTCATGACCACCAAGGCCGCCCTCGCCCTCCAGGGCCTCCCGGCCGGCCCGCTGCGCCTGCCGCTCGTCGAGCTCTCCGCACAGGAGACCGAACAGCTCAAGGTCGACCTGGCCGCCGGCGGGGTAGAACTCTGACAACGGACTTCACAACTGAACACTGACAACAGCAAGTGCACGATTGTCATGCGCGCCACGTGCCCGACCGGTACGTGGCGCGCATGGTGAGGAGAGTCTTTTGAGTCATCCGCATCCTGAGCTCGGCGCTCCGCCGAAGCTGCCCAAGGGCGGCCTGCGCGTCATCCCGCTCGGCGGCCTCGGCGAGATCGGCCGCAACATGACGGTCTTCGAGTTCGACGGCCGTCTGCTGATCGTCGACTGCGGCGTCCTCTTCCCCGAGGAGGAGCAGCCCGGCGTCGACCTGATCCTGCCGGACTTCACCATCATCCGGGACCGCCTCGACGACATCGAGGGCATCGTGCTCACGCACGGGCACGAGGACCACATCGGTGCCGTCCCCTACCTGCTCCGGCTGAAGCCGGACATCCCGCTCATCGGCTCCAAGCTGACCCTCGCCCTGATCGAGGCGAAGCTCCAGGAGCACCGCATCCGCCCCTACACCCTGGAGGTGAAGGAGGGCGACCGCGAGACCCTGGGCCCCTTCGACTGCGAGTTCATCGCCGTCAACCACTCCATCCCGGATGCCCTGGCCGTCGCCATCCGCACCCCCGCGGGCATGGCCGTCGCCACCGGCGACTTCAAGATGGACCAGCTTCCGATGGACGGCCGGCTCACCGACCTCCACGCGTTCGCGCGGCTCAGCGAGGAGGGCATCGACCTCCTCCTGTCCGACTCCACGAACGCCGAGGTCCCGGGCTTCGTCCCGCCGGAGCGGGACATCTCGAACGTCCTGCGGAACGTCTTCGCGAACGCCCCGAAGCGCATCATCGTGGCCAGCTTCGCCAGCCACGTGCACCGCATCCAGCAGATCATCGACGCCGCCCACGAGTACGGCCGCCGGGTCGCCTTCGTCGGCCGCTCGATGGTCCGGAACATGGGCATCGCCCGCGACCTGGGCTACCTCCGCGTCCCGGCCGGCCTCGTGGTGGACGTGAAGACCCTCGACGACCTGCCGGACGACGAGGTCGTGCTGGTCTGCACGGGTTCCCAGGGCGAGCCCATGGCGGCCCTGTCCCGCATGGCCAACCGCGACCACCAGATCCGCATCGTCCCCGGCGACACGGTGATCCTCGCGTCCTCCCTCATCCCGGGCAACGAGAACGCGGTCTACCGCGTGATCAACGGCCTGACCCGCTGGGGCGCGCACGTGGTCCACAAGGGCAACGCCAAGGTCCACGTCTCGGGCCACGCCTCGGCCGGCGAGCTGCTGTACTTCTACAACATCTGCAAGCCGAAGAACCTCATGCCGGTCCACGGCGAATGGCGCCACCTGCGCGCCAACGCCGAGCTCGGCGCGATGACGGGCATCCCCAAGGACCACATCGTCATCGCCGAGGACGGCGTCGTCGTCGACCTGGTCGACGGCCGCGCCCGCATCACCGGCAAGGTCCAGGCGGGTTACGTGTACGTGGACGGCCTCTCGGTCGGCGACGTCACCGAGACCTCCCTCAAGGACCGCCGCATCCTCGGCGAGGAGGGCATCATCTCGGTCTTCGTCGTGGTCGACTCGTCGACCGGCAAGATCGTGGGCGGCCCGCACGTCCACGCCCGGGGCTCCGGGATCGACGACTCCGCCTTCGACGCGGTGGTCCCGAAGATCGACCAGGCGCTCAACAAGTCCGCCCAGGACGGCGTCGTCGAACCCCACCAGCTCCAGCAGCTGATCCGCCGCTCCGTCGGCAAGTGGGTCTCCGACACCTACCGCCGGCGCCCGATGATCCTCCCGGTCGTCGTCGAGGTCTGAGACCTCTGACCAGCGGAACAACGGAGCGGGGCCCCTCGATTTGCATCGGGGCGCCCCGCTCCAGTACGTTTACGGCTCCGCCAGATCGGGAAGTCCCCGGCGCCGACGCGCGCCCGGAGGAGGAACCGAGAGGCGAGAAATCCGACTCAGAACTTCTGATAAAGTCGGAACACGCCGGAAGGCCTCGAAGAAAACAAATTCGGGACCGGAAAGCACCGAGGAAATCGGGTCGGAAAGATCTGATAGAGTCGGAAACGAAGGAAGCGCCCGGAGGGCCCGGAGATCGGGACCGAAGGAAGCGTCCGCACCTTGAGAACTCAACAGCGTGCCA